>NZ_JASNVZ010000003.1:0-312837 GCF_049311085.1 Sphingomonas sp. 3-13AW
GTGGCCCGGTGCCTCGCGTTTCAGAACCGTCCCTGGCAGGCCGTGAAGGCCGCCCCGTCCGGTGAACAGGCCTCTACGGAACACCCAACAAACCGTCAAGCGATTCGATGACAGTTTTCTGAAATTTCTGAACGAGGGGCTTAAACCGCTGGGGAGGCCACCCTGCCGGCATAGCCCCGGATCGGGACGCCACCGCCGTGGTTCTTGTGGCGCGCCGCGCCCGCCCGGCATAGGCGAACCGCATGGAAGCCCGCGTTCAGAAAGCAGAGCCACCCGGCGGATCGCTGCGGCAACAGGTCCGCTCCGCGGTGCTTTGGCGCTCGGGCACGCAGATCCTCGGCCAGTTGATCGCCTGGGCATCCACCTTCCTGGTGATCCGGGTGCTGACGCCTTCGGACTATGGGCTCGTCGCGATGACGGGGGTCGTGCTGCTGCTGCTGAGCATGCTCAACGGCTATGGCCTCGCCAATGCCGTGATCCAGCATGCCGACGTCGGCCGGCGAGAGATCGCGCAAGTCTTTGGCATGCTGCTGCTGCTCAACGGGGTGCTGGCGGTGCTTCAGCTCGCCGCAGCGCCGCTGGTGGCCGACTATTATCGCGAGCCGATGGTGGCGCGGCTGCTCCAGGTGCAGGCGCTGCTGTATCTCCCCACCCCCTTTGCCTCGCTTGCCTATGCGCTCCTCGCCCGAAAGATGGAGTTCCGTCGGCAGGCCCAGGTCAATCTCGCGTCCTCGGTCGCGGGCGCGATTGCGGCATTGGCGGGGGCCTATGGCGGGCTGGGCGTATGGACGCTGGTTCTGGCGCCGGCAGTGCTGTTCTATACGCGAGCGATCGGGCTCACCATCGCGGCGCGGTCACTGATATGGCCGAGCTTCCGCTTCGCCGGATCGGGGCATCTCGCACGGTTCGGCGGATTGGTCGCCGCATCGGGGCTCCTCAACTTCGCGCAGAGCCAGGCAGATGTGCTGATCGCGGGGCGCTGGTTCGATGCGCACCAGGTCGGGATCTACACCACGGCGCTGTTCCTGACGCAAGTCTTCGCCAACAAGGTCGTGCCCCCGCTCAACGAGGTCGCCTTCTCCGCCTATGCCCGCCTGCGGCAATCGGGCGGCGACATCGCTGGGGCCTTCCCGGGAGCGGTGCGGCTGGTGATGCTGGCCGCAATGCCGTTCTACTTCGGCATCGCCGTCATTGCCGAGCCGCTGGTCCATGTCGTGCTCGGGCCCAAGTGGCTGGAGACGGCACCGCTGATCCGCCTGCTCGCGATCGCCATGCCCTGCTGGACGCTGCAGACATTGTTCCAGCCGGCGATCGATTCAGCGGGCCGACCCGGCGTCACGGCGAGCACCACCGCAATCGGCGCGGTCCTGCTGCCCGTCACGTTCCTGATCGGGGTTCAATACGGCATCGCGGGCATCGCCGCGGCCTGGATCGTCGCGCATCCGCTCCTGCTGGCGATCGTCGCGACCCGCGCCTTGCCGGTGATCGGCGTCCCTGCTGGCACCTATCTACGGGCGATCGCGCCGCCTGTCGTAGCCGCAACCGCAATGGCGCTGGTGGTGGGAGCGGTGGACACTGGCCTGCCACCACTCGCGCCTATCGGACGCCTGGGCGTGCTCGTGCTGGTGGGGGCCGCGGCGTACCTCGGCGGATTGATGCTGTTCGCCCGGGCTACCCTGCGGGACGCAATCGCAATGGTTCGAGCGCGGGGCTAAGCCCTTCCGCCTCGTTCCAGCGATGCGATGCTCGCGCGGGTTGCATCCCGATAGGCGGTGCCATGAAACCGGCACGTCCCGATGAAATGCGCAAAGCGCACGTCCGGCGGCAGCGGCCGGTCCTCATGATTGCAATAGCGATCGTACGGCAGCAGCAGGGGATCGCGGCCATTGGCCACCACCACGTTCGAGGTCACCTGCTCGCTACCCCACCGATCCCAGCGCTCGCGCCCGATCAGACAATCCATCTCCAGCGAGAAGGCTTCGGCCAGGTCCCTTCCCGGCCCGCCAGGCGAGAACCCGGCAAAGCCGGCGCAGCCACGCACGTACCGATGAAGCCGATCGCCCATGCCCTGCACCTGGCCCAGGGCGGTCTCTGCCGCTTCCTGGACATGCAGGCCGGGGCGGCGCGGATCCGCCCCGGCGTATCGGGCGCGAAGCTCCGCAATGTCGACAAGCTCGGAGTTCGCCTCGCCGCGGAGGGTGAAGTCCCGAGCGGCGTCGATGGCCCCGGCCACTTCCGGCACGTCGCCGAGCGTCACCGTGTCCGAATCGACCTGCACCACATAGTGATCGCGACGCAGTTCGAGCAGGTGAAGCAACCGTTCCCAGGCGCCGCCGGTTGGCATCGCGCCCGTATCGACCGCGTCGATATGAGTGATGTCTGGATCCCCCAGATGATGCGCGAAGATTGCGCGATCTGCGTCCGTCAGGGTGCCGTCATCGAGCAACGCGACGCGTCCGCGTCCAAGATGCGCGTGGAGAGACTTGAGCGCGACCAGCGCGGGCAGGACCGCCGCTGTTCCCACCATCGAGAACAGGATGACCCCGTCGTCGCGTGGCTGGATCGGGGCGGTGGACAGCACTGCTGCCGCCACACGGCGGTGGTGCAACCGCTTGGCATGCCAGACCAGGCGGCTCGCAAAGGACTTCATGCGCTCCAAACGCCCGCGGCGGGGAGGAAAGTCAACTGCTCGCCACCGTCTCCGCGGCGCGCCGGCTCAACTGCTGATATAAGCACGCATCGCCTGGGCTTCCGCCTCGATCAGTTCGATGCGGTGCTTCACGAGGTCGCCGATCGAGACGATGCCGACAAGCCCCCCATCTTCCACGACGGGCAGGTGGCGGATCCGTCGGCGGGTCATCAGCGAGAGCGCGGCGAGCACCGGCTCTGCCGGCGAAACCGTGACCGCAGGCGCCGTCATCGCCGAGGTGACGAGACGATCCAGGATCGCAGCCCCTTCGTGGTGCAGGCAACCGATCACGTCGCGCTCGGAAAACACGCCCAGGATGGCGTCGCCATCGAGCACCGGCACCGCGCCGATCCGCTGTTCGGCGAGGAGGTGAACCGCGTCCCCCACCGTTCGCGTCGCATCGATCGAGACCACGTCATGGCCCTTGCCGCTCAGGATCACCGCGATGGTCATCGGACCCTCCTATGGCGCCGCTATTGTTCGGCGGGGGTTGAGCATCCCATGTTTCGGTGGGAATGCAAGGCGATGCTGCAGGATGAACCCGATCCACTCGACGATCCCACCTATGCGCCGTTCGCGTGGCGCCGGTTTCGTCGACTGTTGGGCTGGATGGCGGTGCTTGCCGCAGGCGCAGCCGGCGCGGCGGTGGCGCTGCTGTGGCATTTGCTGGGGCCGCTGCCGATCCACATGATCATCGCGACCGTGCTGGGGGTGGGCCTATCCGTCCTGATGGCCGCGGCGCTGATGGGCCTGATCTTCCTGAGTTCCGGCAGCGGGCATGACGCGGCGGTGGATCGCTTCACCAGCAAGGATCCGCCCGACGAATCCCGGGGCGCGAGTAAAGGCCCAGAATAAAAGAAGGGCCGGAACCGCGGATGCGGCACCGGCCCATTTCTTTGTTCCGTCAGACTTCAGGCTGCCGGCGGCATTGCCTCGTCGTCGGTGCGGACACGGCGCCGACGGCGCGGACGCTCCTCTCCCTGAACGTCGACTGAGCCCAGTGCGGGCGGCAGCCGATCGGCCTCGATGCCATGCATTTCGGGGGCAGCCTCGACCGGCTGTTCCTCGTCCCGGCGACGGGCACGCGTACGGGTGCGGGGCGCGCGGACCTCGACTTCGCCGGAAGGTGCTTCGCCACCGTTGGCCGCGACTGGCGTCATCGGCTCTTCCTGCTCGACTGCGGCACCGTTCACCTCGGTCTGGGTGAGCTGCGGACGTTCGCCGCGCGGGGCACGATCCATCCGGGGACGCGCGTCACGCTGTACGCGATCCTCGCGCTGCGGACGATCCTCGCGCCGGGGGCGATCTTCGCGCTGGGCGCGCTCTTCACGCTCGGGGCGATCCTCGCGTGCTTCGCGATCGTCACGCTGCGCTCGCTCTTCACGCTGCGGGCGGCCGTCGCGCTGCGGACGATCCTCACGCTGAGGACGATCCTCGCGCTGGGAGCGCTCGCCGTTGTTCTCACCGTCGAACTCGAACTCCTCGCCCTCATCTTCCGAGTTGAAGTCGCCGCGTTGACGCTGATTCTCTTCGACGCGCGCCTTGTTGTCGTTGAGGACGCGGAAATAATGATCGGCAAACTGGAAATAATATTCCGAATTCACCCGATCGCCCTGCATCTGCGCGTCGCGAGCAAGGTTCCTGTACTTCTCCAGCAGCTGCGCGGCATTGCCACGTGCGCGACTGTCGATGCGATTGCCGTTATCAGAACGGCCCGGGTTTCCGCCACCCTGAGGGCGTTGTCCACCACGACCGCGACGGCGGCCGACTTGCCGGTTGTTTATCAACGTGTGTGTGTCCCGTTCAAAACTGTCCGTCGATCCTGTCGATCCCGGATGCTGCCTGTCGCAGAGACGCGCCGCTGCGCGACCCCGTCTGCCATGGCCACCGGACCGCAGTGGCGCGCATGACGCTGGAGGGAGCGATGCCCCGTATTCACCCTAGCTTTGGCCGAAGGTGGCTTGCCCCGCCCCGGTATTAGCGGCTGCGCAGGCGATCTCCAAGGGGAAATGTGGGCACCACGCATCCTCAATTCAAGCTGCCACCACGGCACGCGGATGGCCGGCAAGATCCGCCCTGATGCTCGTCGACATTCCCTGCTCGCGAAGCAGTGCGGATACTGCCTCCGCCTGAGTAGATCCTATCTCCACCACCGCAACGCCGCCGGGCGCAAGCAACCGCGCCAACTGCGGCGCCAGCAGCCGATAGGCGTTGAGCCCGTCGGGTCCTGCGAACAGCGCGCCCGCGGGCTCATGCACGGCCACTTCGCGCGGCAGCACCTCCTCCGTCCCGATATAGGGCGGGTTCGTCAGCACCAGGTCGAAACTCCCGTCGAGCCCCGCTGCCCAGTCGCCGAGCGCGAAGTCCGCGCGATCCGCCATGCCCAGCCGGGCGGCATTGCGACGCGCATAGGCCAGCGCCTCTTCCGAGCGATCGATCCCGAGCCCATGCGCCTGCAGCCATTGGTCAAGCGCCGCCAGCAGCAGCGTTCCTGGCCCCGTGCCGAGGTCGAGGATCGTCGCCGGAGCGCGGCTGCCGAAGTGCGCAACGGCCGCCTCGATCAGGGTCTCGCTGTCGGCACGGGGAACCAGCGCGCCGGGGCCCACCTCCAGCTCGATGGTCCAGAATGCGCGGCGTCCCGTCAGATAGGCGATCGGCGTGTGCGCAAGCCGCGCCTCGACGAGCGCGGCGAAGCTATCCGGCACGGCATGGTCCAGGCGGGCCAGCAACAAGGTGTCGCGTTCGACGCCCATCGCATGGGCCATCAGCAGCTCGGCATCGAGCCGCGGCGTGTCCGACAGGGCCGCGATGCGCCCTGCGGCTTCGCCGATCGCCTGCCGGGCGGTCGCGGAGGTCACGCCCCGTCGAGCGTCGCCAGTCGCTCCGCTTCGTCCTGGGCGATCAGCGCGCCGATCAGCTCGTCCATCTCGCCCTCCAGGATTTCCGGCAGGCGGTGCAGGGTCAGGTTGATCCGGTGATCGGTCACGCGTCCCTGGGGGAAATTATAGGTCCGGATCCGCTCCGATCGGTCGCCGGACCCCACCATCGCCTTGCGCGTACCCGAACGTTCGGAGGCAAGCCGCTCGCGCTCTGCTTCATACAAACGCGTACGCAGCACCTTGAGCGCCTTGGCCTTGTTCTTGTGCTGCGACTTCTCATCCTGCTGGATCACCACCAGCCCGGTGGGCAGATGGGTGATGCGGACGGCGGAATCGGTCGTGTTGACGGACTGGCCGCCCGGCCCCGACGAACGATAGACGTCGATCCGCAGATCCTTGTCGTCGATCTGCACGTCGACTTCCTCGGCTTCGGGCAGCACCGCGACGGTCGCCGCCGACGTGTGGATGCGACCGCCGCTTTCCGTCACCGGCACGCGCTGGACACGGTGCACGCCGCTTTCGAACTTGAGCCGGGCGAACACGCCCTGCCCCGTTACCGAGGCGACGACTTCCTTGAACCCGCCGGCGTCCGAGGGACTGGCCGAAATCATCTCGACCTTCCAGCCGCGGCTGTCGGCATAGCGCTGGTACATGCGGAACAGGTCGCCTGCGAACAGCGCCGCCTCGTCCCCGCCGGTACCCGCACGGATTTCCAGCATCGCCGGGCGCTCGTCGGCGGCGTCGCGGGGAAGCAGCGCGAGCGCCAGCGCGCGCTCTGCCTCGGCCAGCTGTTCGCGATTCTCGTACAGCTCCTCGGTCGCCATCCGGCGCAGCTCTTCGTCGCCGTCACTGGTCATCTGTTCCAGCGATACGGATTCGGCCCGCAGCCGCCGGACCTCGCCGGCAGCTTTGGCGACCGGCTCGAGTTCGGCATATTCCTTCGACACCGCGACAAAGCGGTCGCCGGGCAATTCGCCCGTCGCCATCAGCGCCTGCAACTCGTCCAGACGCGCCTCGATCTGCGCGATGCGGTCGGGGGAAATGGCGGTCATGCCGTCTGCAAGACCTGCTCGGCGCGCGGTTCCCCGCGCAGCGTCCGGAACGCCGTCACCGGCGCGTCGCCCTCGAAGCGGAGCGACATCGTCTCCGCGGGCTCCAGCTTAAGGGCCTTGTCGTAGCGCTTGCGCGGTGATCCGGTCGCGACGAGATCGGCGACCAGCCCCGCCCTGCGCAGACGAGCGACCGCCGCGACGCCCTGCGCCAGCGCACGCTCGTCCTCGACCACCACGGCAACGCCGAGCTGCGGGGCCGGGGCGCCATCCAACAGCATCGCCAGCCGCTCGATGCCCGCAGCCCAGCCCACGCCCGGCGTTTCCGGGCCGCCGAGCGAGCCGATCAGGCCGTCGTAACGCCCGCCGGCAAGCACCGTGCCCTGCGCGCCCAGCCGGTCGGTCACGAACTCGAACGCGGTGTGGCGATAATAGTCCAGGCCGCGCACCAATCGGTCATTACGCGTCCAGCGCACACCGGCGGCGTCCAGTCCGGCGGTTACGGCAGCGAAGAAGTCCGCCGCTTCGGCGGTGAGATAGGCATCGATGCCGGGAGCCGCGTCGGCGATCGGCCGGTCGCGCGGGTCCTTGGAATCCAGAATGCGCAGCGGGTTCTTGCCGAGCCGCTCCAGGCTGTCTTCGCTCAACGCATCGCGATGGGCTTCGAAGTGCGCGACCAGGGCCGCGCGCCAGGCATCGCGCGTATCCGCGTCCCCCAGCGTGTTGAGCTGCAACGTCACGCCCTCGATGCCGAGTTCGCGCAGCAGCTGGTCGGCGAAGGCGAGCAGCTCGACGTCGGCGCCCGGCTCGGCCGCGCCGATCACCTCGGCGTCGAGCTGATGGAACTGGCGATAGCGCCCCTTCTGCGGCCGCTCGTAGCGGAACACCGGGCCATGGGTCGCGATCTTGAGCGGGGCGTACTGCTGCCAGCCGTCGGTCAGATAGGCGCGCGCGATGCCGGCGGTGAATTCCGGGCGCAGGGTGAGCGAATCACCGCCGCGATCCTCGAAGCTGTACATCTCCTTGGAGACAACGTCGGTGGTTTCACCCAGCGACCGCGCGAACACCGCGGTCGATTCGAACACCGGCAGCTCGACCCGGCTGAAGCAATAGAGCCGGCGGATGCGCTCGAACGCATCGACCACCCGGCCAAAGCGGCGCTGGTCTTCGCCAAAGATATCCTGGGTGCCACGAATGGGGCGGGGCGTTTCGATGCGGGCCATGGCGGCGCTCTCTAGGGCTGGTCCGCAGCTCCCGCAATCGCGCGGCCAATTGGCCATGGCGGTCGGAGGCGGAAAGAGGATGGAGCGGGTAACGGGAATCGAACCCGTGTATTCAGCTTGGAAGGCTGCTGCACTACCATTGTGCTATACCCGCCCGATGCGCCGGAGGTAGCGGCGCCTTGCGAACGACGCAAGAGGGCGGATGCGCGACCTGCCCGCCTTCAGCGTGGCCCGAACAGGATGGCGAGGCAGCCCGCCACGCACAGCCCGCCGCCGATCAGGTCCCAGCGATCCGGCCGCAGGCCCTCTACCAGCCACATCCAGCCGAGCGAGCTCGCGACATAGATGCCGCCATAGGCTGCATAGGCGCGCGCCGCCGCGGGCGTATCGGCAAAGGTGAGCGTCCAGGCGAAGCCTGCGAGCGCCACCATGCCGGGCAGCAGCCACAGCGGCGAGCCGTCGAGGCGGGCCCATTTCCAGAACGCAAAGCATCCGCCGATTTCGAGGGCGGCTGCGATGATGAAGATCAAGGGGGTCGGCAGCGCAGGTGTCCCTTTCGAGGGAGGACCGATCCGCCGCGCCGGGGCGGATGGTGGAAGGGGCTGGATTCGAACCAGCGTACACTTGCGTGGGCAGATTTACAGTCTGCTGCCTTTAACCACTCGGCCACCCTTCCACGGGGCCGCTTCGCTGAAGCGAGGTGGCCCATTGCCGTCCGATCCGCTCGGTGTCAACGGGTTGCGCGGCTTTCCTGGCCCGCATAGCGTCGACTTGAACGCTTTTTCTCTACCTCGAACGAACGGAACCCGATGCGCGCGCTCACCATTGCCTTGTTTGCAACCGTTGCTGCCACACCCCTTGCCGCTCAGTCGGTCGATCGTGAAGCGGTTGCCCGCATCATCGACGAAGGCACCAACCAGTCCGAGGTGATGCCGATCGCGCAGCACCTCACCGATGTGATCGGCCCCCGCCTGACCAACTCGCCCGGCATGCGCCAGGCCGAGGAGTGGACCCAGGCGAAGTTCCGCGAATTCGGCCTGAAGAACGTTCGCAAGGAAGGGTTCGAGTTCGGCCGCGGCTGGTCGATCGTGAGCTCCAGCGTGCGCATGGTGACGCCGCGCCCGATCCAGCTGACGGCAATCCCGATCGCGTGGACGCCCGGCACCAACGGCACGGTCACCGCGCCGGTGATCGTCGCGCCGATCAGCAAGGAAGCCGATTTCGCCCGCTATCGCGGCCAGCTCGCCGGCAAGATCGTGATGGTGACGCAGCCCGACACCGGCTCCGAGCCGGAACGTGCGCCGTTCCGTCGCCTCAGCCAGCAGGAGCTCAACGACCAGGATTTCTTCGAGGCTCCGGTCAATGACCCGGCCGCCGCGGACCGCCGGCTTAAGCGTCTCGACTTCTCGATGAAGCAGGACGCCTTCCTCAAGAGCGAGGGCGCGGTGGCGATGGCGACCATGTCGAACCGCGACGGCAAGCTGCTGCATGGCAGCGGCTACCTGTTCGGCCGCGACCAGACCCCGGCGGTGCCGGGCATTGAGATCGCAGCAGAAGATTATCGTCGCCTCGCCCGCCTCGCCCGCGTCGGCAAGGCGCCGACGCTGGAAGTCACCAGCAACGTCCAGTTCGATGACAGCGACGTGCAGGCATACAACGTGCTCGCCGAGATCCCGGGCACCGACCCCAAGGCGGGCTATGTCATGGCCGGCGCGCACTTCGACAGCTGGGCCGCCGGTGACGGTGCCGCAGATAATGCCGCCGGCACCGCGGTGGTGATGGAGGCCGCCCGCATTCTCTCCCAGATGGGCGTACGGCCAAAGCGCACGATTCGCTTCGCGCTGTGGAACGGTGAGGAACAGGGCCTGCTCGGTTCGCTCGCCTATATCGAACAGCATATCGCGACGCGCGCGCCGGCAGCGACTGCCCCGACGACCGGCCTTGCCCGCTTCTACGGCTGGTCCTCGCGCTGGCCGATCACGAAGAAGCCCGGCTACGACCAGCTTGCCGCCTATTTCAACCTCGACAACGGCTCGGGCAAAATCCGCGGCATCTATGCGGAAAACAACGTCGCGGCCGTGCCGATCTTCAAGGAGTGGCTTGCACCGTTCCAGTCGATGGGCGCCAGCACCGTTGCCATGCGCCGGACGTCGAGCACCGATCACTATTTCTTCCAGTCGGTCGGCCTGCAGGGCTTCCAGTTCATCCAGGATCCGCTCGACTATGGCAGCCGTCTCCACCACACCAACGCCGATACCTTCGATCATTTGAAGGGAGACGACCTGCGCCAGGCGTCGATCATCATGGCCTCGTTCCTGCTGAACGCTGCGAACGCCGACAAGCCGCTGCCCAAGCCGCCCTTGCCGCGTCAGCCCAAGGTGACCGACCCCTACGCCTGGCCTGTACAGGAGGACTAAGCATGGCACGTCGTGGTCATCGACCCAGCCAGGGTTCCCCGCAGCGCCCCCGATTCTGGGGGCGCCATGCGGTGCTCGCCGCCCTGGCCAATCCCGAACGCACGGTCCGCAAGCTGTGGGGCACGCACGAGGCGATCTCCCAGCTCGACATCCCGTCGACGCTCAACGTCACCTACGCCGAGGCGGCGGATCTCGGCCGGCTCGTCCCCAATGACGCGCCCCACCAGGGGCTCGTCGCAGAGGTCGACCCGCTGGAGGACATCTGGCTGGGCGACCTGATCGAGCGCGGGCGGGGCGACAGCCGCCCGCTGCTGGTGCTCGACCAGGTGACCGATCCGCACAATGTCGGCGCAATCCTGCGCTCGGCCGCCGCCTTCGACGCGCTCGGCATCGTCACCCAGGATAGGCATGCGCCGCCGGAGTCCGGAACGGTCGCCCGTACGGCGTCCGGCGCGCTGGAAATCGTACCCTGGGTGCGGGTGGTGAATCTCTCCCGCGCGCTCGATGAGATTTCGGAGGCCGGCTATTGGCGGATCGGCCTCACCGGCAACACCGACCTGACGCTCGACCAGGCGATGGGTTCGGACAAGGTCGCGCTGGTGCTGGGTGCCGAGGGTGAAGGCATGCGCCAGAACACCGAGGCGCATTGCGATGTCCTCGCGCGGCTGCCGATCAGCGATCAGGTGGAAAGCCTCAACGTCTCCAACGCTGCCGCGGTCGCGCTATACGCAGCGTCGTTGCGCCGCAGCTGAAATACCGGGGGGTGCGGTCGTCGGCCGCACCCCCTCACCTTTGCACCCGCGGCAATCCCCGCTACTCCTGCGGCCATGAAGCGTTTTCTCAGTTGTGCCGCATTGCTGCTCACCGTGAGCGGCACCGCCAATGCCCAGACATCCCGCCCCACGAAGTCGCCCAAGCCCGCAGCACAGGGCATGGTCAGTGCATCCGATCCCCGCGCCGCGGCCGCAGGGGTAGAGATGCTGCGCGCCGGCGGCAGTGCCACCGATGCCGCCATCGCGACGCTGCTCGCCCTCAATGTGGTCGAGCCGCAGAACTCTGGCATCGGCGGCGGCGGATTCTGGGTCGGGCACGATGCCAGGACCGGCAAGCTCCTCACCATCGACGGACGCGAAGCGGCACCTGCGGCCGCCGACCCGCACTGGTTTTACGCACCCGACGGCAATCCGCTGAGCCATTCCGCAGCGGTTCCGGGCGGGCGCAGCGTCGGCGTGCCCGGCAACCTGCGGAACTGGGCCCTGGCCCACCAGCGTGGAGGCAAGCTCCCCTGGGCCAAGCTGTTCGAGCCTGCGATTCGGCTTTCCCGCGACGGGTTCCGCATCACCCAACGGCTCAACACCGGCATCAACAACTTCGGCTCCCATGTCGATGCCTGGACGCGCGCGCACTATCGCGGGCCCGATGGCAAGGCGCTGCCCGTCGGCACGCTCCTCAAGAACCCGGAACAAGCGGCCCTTTTCGAGCGCCTCGCGCGGCTGGGTCCGGACAGCTTCTACGTCGGGCCGGACGCGCAGAAACTCGTCACCACCGTCAATACCGCCGCCCGCAACCCATCCAAGATGACCACTGGCGACCTCGCCAGCTACGACGCGAAGGAGCGGGAGCCGGTCTGCGGAAGCTACCGCGTGTACCGCATCTGCGGCATGGGCCCGCCTTCCTCGGGCGGCGTCGCCGTGCTCACGATCCTGAAGCAGCTCGAGCGGTTCGACATGGCGAAGCTCGGCAAGGATTCGCCGGTTGCTTGGCACCTGATCGCCGAGAGCCAGCGGCTCGCCTATGCCGATCGCGACATGTATCTCGCCGACCCCGACTATGTGACGGTGCCGGTAAAGGGCCTGCTCGACCCCAAATATATCGCGGCGCGGTCCGCCCTGATCTCGCCCGAGCGCACCATGGCGACCGTCTCCCCGGGCACTCCGGCCGGTGCCCCCGCGCGTATCCGCGTACAGGCGAGCGAAGTGCCCGGCACGACCCATGTCTCGGCCACCGACGCGCACGGAAACGCGGTTGCGGTCACCTCGACGATCGAAGGCTACTTCGGTTCGGGCCTGGCGGTGAACGGGACCATGCTCAACAACGAGCTGACCGACTTCGATATCGTGGCCGAGAAGAACGGCTATCTCGTCGCCAACCGGGTCCAGGGCGGCAAGCGGCCGCGCAGCTCGATGTCCCCGACGATCGTGTACGGTCCGGACGGGAAGGTGCGGATGGTGATCGGCGCCGCCGGCGGGTCTACGATCATCGCCCAGATCTCCAAGGCCTTGATCGCGGTGCTGGATTGGCAGATGTCAGCACAGGACGCGATCGGCCTGGGCCTCATCTACGCGCCGGGCAAGGTCGCAACGCTTGAGCAGGGCACGCAGCTCGACGCGATGGCCCCAGCCCTGGAGGCGCTGGGCGAACCGGTCCGGGTCGCGCCGCTGGGCCTGAAGGCAAATGCAGTGGAGCGGGTCAACGGCCGCTGGATCGGCGGCGCCGATCCGCGCAGCGAGGGCGTGGCCATGCGGCAGGACGGCAGCATCGTCGAAATCAACCGGGTCGGCGGTTTCGGCCCCCGTCCCCCGGAATAACCCACAGGCAAGACCCCGGCCTTCGGACGCCGGGGCGGCAGGAGAGGCCATGCGTACCCTCGAGCATTTCCCGAACCTCGTCTCGATATTCTTCGCCCGCGCCCGCGCGAATGGCGACAAGCCGTTCCTGTGGCACAAGGCCGGGGGCGAATGGCAGCCCACGAGCTGGGCAGAAGCCGCGCGCCAGGTCGCGAGCCTGGCCGCCGGCCTGAAGGCACTCGGGCTCAAGCGCGGCGACCGGGTCATGCTGGTGTCGGAGAACCGCCCCGAATGGTGCATCTCCGATCTCGCCATCATGGCTGCCGGCTGTGTCACGGTGCCGACCTATGTCACCAACACCCAGCGGGACCATCAGCACATCATGGAGAATTCCGGCGCCTGCGCCGCGATCGTCTCCACGGCCAAGCTCGCGCGCGCGCTGATTCCAGCCGCACTCCACGCCTCGACCCCGCAAAAGATCATCGGGATCGAGGACGTGCGCCTGCTCCAGCCGGGCAGCATCGAGATCCACAGCTGGCACCAGCTGATCGCCGACCATCCCACCAGCGCCGATGCGGCCGCAGGCGAGGCCAGCTTCCAGCGCGACGACCTTGCCTGCATCATCTACACCAGCGGCACCGGCGGCGCGCCGCGCGGGGTGATGCAGCACCACGGCGCGATCCTGCACAATGTCGCGGGCTGCTCGGCCGTCATCGCCGAGGATTTCGGCTGGGGCAACGAGGTGTTCCTGTCGTTCCTTCCGCTGAGCCACGCCTATGAACATACCGGAGGGCAGCACTTCGCCATCGGGCTGGGCGGGCAGATCTATTACGCCGAAGGGCTCGACAAGCTTGCCGCGAATATCGAGGAAGTGCGCCCCACGATCATGTTCGTCGTTCCGCGGCTGTTCGAGGTGCTGCGCACCCGGATCACCAAGGCGATCGAGAAGCAGGGCGGCATGGCGGCCTATATGCTCGGCAAGGCGATCGAGCTTGGCCTCAAGGAGAGCGAGGGCCGGCTGCGGCTGACCGACCGTCCCGCGCAGTTGGCGGTGAACAAGCTGTTCCGGCCCAAGATCGCCAGGCGCTTCGGCGGCCGGATGAAGGCGATGGTTTCCGGTGGCGCCCCGCTCAATCCAGAGGTGGGGCTGTTCTTCCAGGCGCTCGGCGTTACCTTCCTCCAGGGCTATGGCCAGACGGAAGCGGGACCGGTCATTTCCTGCAACCGGCCGTCGGCCGGGGTTCGGATGGACAGCGTCGGGCCGCCGCTCGCCAACACCGAGGTCCGCATCGCAGACGACGGGGAGATCCTGGTCCGCGGCGAACTGGTGATGCACGGCTATTGGCGCAACGAGGTCGAATCCGCGCGCGTGCTCAAGGACGGCTGGCTCCACACCGGGGACATCGGCCTCATCGATGAAGCCGGGCGAATCAAGATCACCGACCGCAAGAAGGACATCATCGTCAACGACAAGGGGGACAATGTCTCCCCGCAGAAGGTGGAGGGCATGCTCACCCTCCAGCCGGAGATCGCCCAGGCGATGATCGCCGGCGACCGGAGGCCCTATCTGGTCGCGGTGGTGGTGGTCGATCCGGAGTGGACGCAGCAATGGTGCGCCGCCAACCGCACCGCCTGCGACTTCAAGCGGCTGGGCGAGGACAGCGCCTACCGGGCGGCGCTCAGCGCAGCGGTCGAGCGGGTCAACCGCGAGCTTGCGATCCCGGAGCGGGTGCGGCGCTTCATCCTCGCCGACGCCCCGTTTACCATCGAAAACGAGCAGCTCACGCCCAGCCTCAAGATCCGCCGCCATGTGCTGCGCGAGGCGTACGGCGAACGCCTGGACGCCCTCTACAAGGGATAGCACGTCGCCCGCTGCTCCTCGCGAAGGGAGGAACCCGGGCCATCGCGAACAAGGGTGGCGGGGATTTCTCCCCGCCCCCTCATCACTCCGCCTTTTTCTCCGGCAGCACCACCAGCGACCAGTCCTTTTCGGGCCGCAGATACTTGGCTGCCAGCGCCTGGATATCCGCGGCCGTCGTGGTGCCGATATCGGACGCGATGGTGTTGATCGCGTCGATCCGCTTGGGATCGAACGTGCCGCCGGCGGTCTGCTGCATCCAGAACATGTTGCCGCTCGACACACGCGAAATGAACTGCAGCACCGGTGCCTGGGCGCGGCGAAGCTCATCCTCGGGAATCGGGTTCGCCACGAGATCGGCCGCGATCCCGCGCGCCAGCTCGAAGAAGAAGTCCGTCTTGTCCGGCGGCACCGCGCCGATGGCGAGGATCTTGCCGCCGCTCGGGAGGCCGACGGGCCAGTCATTGGCGACGTTGGGCGTATAGCTCACCCCGGCCTCCGAACGCAGCTTGTCGAGCAACCGGTCGCGGAACACCGCGGCGAGCAGTTCGAGCTTGCGGCTCTCCGTCAGCCCGGCGCTGCCCCCACCCGTCGGCCAGGCGATCACCGCCGCGGCCTGATTCGGCTGGCCGGTGTGGGTGCGCACGACCGGCGTGTTGACATGATCCGGGAAGCGGACGTTCGCATTGGCAACCGGGGCTGCCGGCCTCGGCTTCAGCGCGCCGAAGGTGCTGGCCACCGCCGCAATGGTCGCGTCAGCGGTCGTGTCGCCGAATACCTGGACTTCGATCGGGCCGCTTGCGAGCAGCGGCTCCCAAAAGGCGCGGAAGCTCTTTGCACCCAGCGCCTCGATGTCCTTGCGATCGGGCGAGGTCCAGCGCGCGTCGCCCGCGTGAAGCAGGCCTTCAAGGTCGCGCTGGAGCACGCCGACGGGCGACGACGACTGGCTGTCATAGCTCGCGAGCATCACCGCGCGGGCGCGGGCGACAGGCTTGGGGTCCCAGCCGGGCGCTGCCAGCTTGGTCGCGATCAGCCGCAGCTGGTCGTTGAGATCGGCGGCAGTGGTCGTACCGCCCAGCACGAACGCATCCTCCTGCATGCCGAACGACAGGCCGATCTGCCGGTCGCCGGTGAGCCGGTCGAGCTCCTCCTGGCCGAACTTGCCGACGCCGCCCGCGACCAGCGCGAGATCGGCGGCAAAGGCAGGGGTCCGCCGGTCGGACGGCAGTGCGCTCATCCCGCGGCCGAAGCGAACCTGGACATACACCTTGCCGGTTTCCGAATTGTTCGGGAACATCAGCAGGTTGACGCCGTTCGCGAAGGTCACCTTCTCGATCTGCGGGTCGGTCAGGACGACCGTGCGGCCGGTTACCTTCCCCGGGGTGCCGAGCTTGGGAAGTTCATTGAACTTGACCGTCCGCTGCGGCCCGCGCTTTTCCGCGGCGACGGTGACATCCGCCTGGATCGCGGCCGCCAGCTTGTTGACGGCGGTAGGATCCGGCGTCGGCGTGTTGACCAGCGCGCGCGTCTCGACGCCGTCGAAGACCTTGCGCGTGGCGGCCTGCACCTTGGCGGGGGTGAAGAACTTGCCGGCGACCGCACCGTCGAAGATGCGGAGCGAGGTTTCCGGTCCGGCGACGGTCTCGCGAATGTCGACCGCCTCGACCAGATTGTCGGCGAGCTTCGCGCCCGCGTCCACGCGCGAGGTCGCGACCGCATTCTCCATGGCAGCGCGGATCTCGCCGATTTCACGGTCGATTTCCTGCTGCGACGGCGGCGTGCGCAGTGCGCTTGCGATGGTCGCGCGCACGTCCCGCACCGCGGCTTCCCAGTCGTTGCCTACCGGCAGGATGGAAATCGCGGTGATATTGGCCGAGCGCGACACATCCTCGAGGTCGGCGCCCGCACTGATATAGCTGGCCCCTGCCCGCGCGCGGCTTTCCAGGCGGCGATTGATGATCCGGATCGCGATCTGGTCGACCATCCGCTCCTGGTTGAACAGGATCGTGTCGTCCCCGATGGTCCACGGACGCACCGTCGCCATCTGCACCAGCGTTGGAAGCGCCGGCTCGTTCACCACCGCACTCAGCTGGCCGCCGGGCTTGGGCTTGCCGAAATCGGGTGTCTTCGGCGCCGGGCCTTTCGCCTGCCAGCCGGAGAAATGCTTGATTACCGCGGCTTCGAGCACCTTGGGGTCCGCGTCACCCGCAATCACCACAACCGCCCGGTCGGGGCGGTACCAGCGTTCGTGGAACGCGCGCACCATGTCGGCGCTCGCGGCCTGCAGGGTCTCGACATTGCCGATCGGCGAGCGATCGGCCAGCGGCTGGCCGGTGAAGAACAACGCCCGTGTGGCGTCGCCCAGGCGCATCTGCGGGCCCGGCTGTTCGCGCTGTTCGGCAAGCACGACGGGTCGCTCGGCATTGAGCGAAGCCGGCGTAATCGTCGGCTCGGCCATCATGCCGGCAAGGATCTTCATGCTCTCGTCCAGCCCGGCCTGAGTCGCGCTGGGAAGATCGAGCTTGTAGACGGTCTGGGTAAAGCTGGTGGCGGCATTGCTGTCCGACCCGAAGGTCACGCCCAGCCGCTGCCACACGCGCTTCGATTCGCCATCCGGCACGTGCGCGGATCCGCGGAAGGACAGATGCTCCAGCAAGTGCGCGAAACCGCGCTCCTGCTCCGTCTCCATCAGAGAGCCCGCATCGATCGCAACTCGGATCGCGATCTGCCCCGGCGGGACGCCATTGTGGCGGACCGCATAGCGCAGGCCGTTCGGCAGCACGCCATAGGTCCATGACCGGTCCGGCGGGATATCGCTGCCCTTGAACAGCCATGGCGTATCCGGGCCTTGGGGCACGGGCTGCAGCGGCGGCAGCTGCCGGCTCTGCTGCTGGGGAGCCGCCGGCGGCGCAGTCTGCGCAATCAGCGGCGTAGTGGCGATCAGGGCCAGAAGCGGTAGTGCGATCCGGCGTACGCGTACAGGGAATGCCATGACGCAAGCGTAGCGGTCTTTTCCCGCCGCCGCCAGCGTAGCCGCGCGCCAAGTGGCGGAAACCACGGCAAACCCCGTTGGACATGATCTTCCACGCCACCGCCACCTTTTCGCCTTTTCTCCAGCGCAGCCTCGGTCGGCAGGGAGATGTAATGAACGTCGCAACACGACCGACGGCGAACGAGACACGCGCCGGCGCTTCAAGGGCAGAAGCACAGCATTCGCTGGTGGTTCGCGCCGGCAAGCGGCTGCGTCACGTCTTCGACGGGCTGATCCGCGCCTCTTCGCTGGTGTCGACCGCGCCGGTCCTGGATGTCCGCGCCTTTCCCTGGACGCGCGAGCTACGCGGACATTGGGAGGCGATCCGGGAGGAAGCGGTGCGGGTCGCGCTTCCGGAAGGCGCGGCGCCCTCGGTAGCGGAAATCTCACCCGATCCCTGCACCATTGCTGCGGTCGACCAATGGCGATCGTTCATCCTGTGCGGCTATGGCTATGACATCCACGCCAACCTCGATCGCTGCCCGGCCACGGCCAGGGCGCTCCAGGACGTCCCGGGGCTGAGCAGTGCGATGTTCTCGATCCTGGCGCCCGGTACCCACATCCCGGCGCACCGCGGGGTCACCAAGGGCCTGATCACCTGCCACCTGGGCCTGGTGGTTCCGCGCGACGGGGACGTGCGGATGCGTGTCGACAACCGCATGCTGCGCTGGGCCGAGGGCGAGACGCTGGTGTTCGACGACACCTATGAGCACGAAGTGTGGAACGACACCGGCAGTACCCGCGTGGTCCTGCTGCTCCAGTTCAAGCGCCCGCTTCGCCAGCCGGGGCGCTGGCTCGCCGACCTGATGCTCGACCTCGTCCGCCGGTCCGCTTTCGTGCAGGAGGCGCGGCGCAACCTGCTGGCCTTGCACCCCAGCGCGCAGGCGGACCCGGCGGCCGGGCCGAACGGATCGTTTCCCGCCTCGGCTTGATCCTGCCCGCCCGGCACGCCAAATGGCAGTCATGTTGATCGAGACCGAACTGACGCCCAACCCTGCAACCCTGAAGTTCCTTCCGGGTCGGGTCGTGATGGAAACCGGGACCCGCGACTTCGCGGCCCCGGAAGAAGCGGAGGTCTCGCCACTCGCCGAAGCGATCTTCGCGCTTGGTGACGTGACGGGCGTATTCTTCGGACGCGATTTCGTGTCGGTCACCGCAGCGCCCGGCGTCGAATGGGCAAGCCTGAAGCCGGACGTGATCGCGATCCTGCTCGACCATTTCTCGGCGGCGATGCCGCTGTTCCGCCAGGGCAGCGCCGGCTTCTCCGTGCCGCCGGCCGAAAGCGGCATCGTCGACAATCCGGAGGACGCGGACATCGTCGCGCAGATCCGGGAGCTGATCGAGACCCGCGTCCGCCCGGCCGTCGCCAATGACGGCGGCGACATCGTCTATCGCGGCTTCGACAAGGGCAAGGTCTACCTGCAGATGCAGGGTGCCTGCTCGGGCTGCCCGTCCTCGAGCGCCACGCTCAAGAACGGCATCGAGCAGCTGCTCAAATATTATGTTCCCGAAGTCACCGAGGTACGAGCGGTCTGATGACGATGCTGGACGATAGCGCACTCGACACGATCTTTCGCACCGCCCGCAGCCACAC
This sequence comes from Sphingomonas sp. 3-13AW, assembly GCF_049311085.1. Classification (NCBI taxonomy): domain Bacteria; kingdom Pseudomonadati; phylum Pseudomonadota; class Alphaproteobacteria; order Sphingomonadales; family Sphingomonadaceae; genus Sphingomonas; species Sphingomonas sp. 3-13AW. The sequence goes on from NZ_JASNVZ010000003.1 coordinate 19,308, forward strand.
CCACTTCACCGACCAGCCCGTCACCCAGGCGGAGCTGGAAGCGATCTGGGACCTGCTGAAGATGGGGCCCACTTCCGCCAACCAGCTCCCTGCCCGCTTCGTCTGGTGCCTGTCCCCGGAAGCGCGCGAGAAGCTCGCCGTCTGCTGCAGCGACAGCAATGCGGACAAGGTCCGTCAGGCGCCGGTCGCCGTGATCGTCGGCATGGATACCGAGTTCCACGAGTATCTGCCGGAACTCTTCCCGCACACGGACGCGAAGTCCTGGTTCGTCGGCAACGCCGAGCTGCGGCAGGTGTCGGCCATGCGCAACTCGACGCTGCAGGGCGCCTATCTGATCGTCGCCGCCCGCGCGGTCGGGCTCGATGTCGGTCCGATGTCGGGCTTCGACAATGGTGCCGTCGACAAGGCGTTCTTCAGCGAAACGCCGTCGGTACGCTCGAACTTCATCGCGGTGCTGGGGCACGGCGATCCGTCCCGGCTGCACGAGCGGCTGCCGCGGCCGGCGTTCGACCGGTTCAACACGATCGCCTGACCGCCTTGCGCACGCTGGTCATCGAAACCGCGACCGCCGCATGCTCGGTCGCGCTGCTGGAGGGTGACGCCATCCTCGATTCGCGGCACGTCGTCGTAGGTCGCGGCCACGCCGAGCGGCTGGTGCCGATGATCGCAGAGCTGACGGACGGCGGTCGCGCAGATCGGATCCTTGTGGATTGCGGCCCCGGCAGCTTCACCGGCGTCCGGGTCGGCCTTGCCGCCGCCCGCGGCCTGGCGATCGGCTGGGGGGCCGAGGTGCAGGGCTATTCCTCCCTTGCCCTGGTCGCGGCAGGCGCCTTCGCCGGCTCGCCGTCACTCGAGACCCTGGCCGTCGTCCTCGAAGGCGGGCACGGCGAAGTGTTCATGCAGGAGTTCTCTGCGCAGCCGCTGGCGGAACTGGCGCCCTTTGCCTCCTTGCGCCCCGATGCCGCCCTTGCCCGGCTTGGCGACCGCGGCGCGGTGGGCAACGGCGTTCACCGCCTGCTCGCCCTTGGCGCGGTCGCAGCGGTCGAGGCGCTTCCGGACGCGCGCGATGCCCGGCTGCTGCCGCCAGCCCTCGCGACGCTGCCGCCCCGGCCGATCTACGGCCGGGCGCCCGACGCCAAGCCGCCGCAGACGTGAGCTCCGCCGCCGGACCCATCGTGCTGCGCAGCGGCTCGACCGCCGACCTCGACTCCGTCTCGGCCGTGATGCGGGAGGCGTTCGACCCGCGTTATGGCGAAGCGTGGACCCCGGCCCAGTGCCTCGGGATGCTGTCGCTGCCGGGAGTGTGGCTGACCCTCGCCGAATGCGACGGCGAAGTGCTGGGATTCGCGCTTTCGCGCTCGGTCGTCGACGAGGGCGAGTTGCTGCTGATCGCCACCCGGCCGGCGGCACAGGGCCGGGGCATCGGCGGAATGCTGCTGCGCTCCGTCATCGACGAGGCGCGCCGGAGATCCCTCTCCCACTTGCATCTTGAGGTCCGCGCGGGCAATGGCGCCGTAGAGCTCTACAAGCGCGAAAGTTTCGCCAAAGTAGGCGAGCGACCCCGGTACTACCGAGGTCGGGCGGGAGAGGCCTTTGATGCGCACAGCTATGCGCGCGCCATCCCCTGAAAAGCTCCGCAACAATTCGTCGCAAAAATTTTGCGGACTCAGTGTTGCGATTCTGTCACAGTGAGCCGATAGGCAAAGTCACGAACGGCGGTGTGTTGCCGTTCTAGTTGAAAGGGTACGAAGAAAGATGGAACTCCAACAGCGGCCTCCCGACGATACGCTGATCGCGTACACAGCCGATATCGTCGCAGCCCATGTCAGCAACAACAGCGTGTCGCTCGCCGACCTGCCATCGCTGATCCAGAACGTCCACGGCGCGCTCATCACCCTCGGCGGCGCGAACGCCGAACCCGAGGTGAAGCAGGAGCCGGCGGTGCCGATCCGAGCATCCGTCAAGCCGGACTACATCGTCTGCCTTGAAGACGGCAAAAAACTCAAGATGCTCAAGCGTCACCTGATGACCCACTATCAGATGACCCCGGACCAGTACCGGGCCAAGTGGGGCCTGCCGCTCGACTATCCCATGGTCGCGCCCAATTACGCGGAGCAGCGCCGCACTCTGGCCAAGGCCATCGGCCTCGGGACCAACCGCAAGCGCTGATCGCGGCACCGGCAACGGCGTCGTGCCGTCCGGCCGCCCCCGACGGGCGACCGGGCGGCCAAGCCCGCTTCCCGAAGTGGGCGCCATCCGCTAGATAACCGGCTGCACTAAAGAACACGGAGAAGGAATGCCGCGCAGGATCGACCTCGAGGCGCTGTGCCAGGAAAAGGGGCTGCGCATCACCGAGCAGCGCCGCGTGATCGCGCGCGTGCTGTCGGAGGCAGAAGACCATCCGGACGTCGAAAAAGTCTATGAGCGGGCTTCCGCAATCGATCCCGGCATCTCGATCGCGACCGTCTATCGCACCGTCCGGTTGTTCGAAGAGGCCGGCATCCTCGACCGCCATGATTTCGGCGACGGACGCGCCCGGTACGAGCCTTCGCCCGAATCCCATCACGATCACCTGATCGACGTCGAGACCGGCAAGGTCATCGAATTCGTCGATCCCGAACTCGAGCTCCTGCAGAAGCAGATCGCCGAACGGCTGGGCTTCCGCCTCGTCGATCACCGCATGGAGCTCTATGGCGTCAGCCTCGAACGCAAGGGCTGATCTGGCGCCCGGCGTGTCGGGGTATTTTCGTCTCGCCGGACGGCTGACGGCGATCCTCGCCTGCCTCCTGGGGGCCCTGGCGCTGCACGGGATCTGGCGGCTGTTTCGCCGCCCCTCCCCGTGGCCGCCGCGATTCCTCGGCGCAGTGGCGTGGCTCGCCGGAGCCCGCATCCGCGTCGTCGGCCAGCCATTGAAGCAGAACGTCCTGCTGCTTGCCAATCACCAGAGCTGGCTCGACATCCTCGCCATCGCGGGCGCTTCCGGCAGCACCTTTGTGGCAAAGGGCGAACTCCGCACGGCGCCACTGGTCGGGTGGCTGTGCGGCCTCAACGACACGCTGTTCGTGGAGCGCGGGGACCGGCTCGGCGTCGCCGCCCAGGTCGAGGCACTGCGCAGCGCCCTTGGCGGACGCCCCGTCACCATTTTTCCGGAAGGCACCACGGGCGACGGCACGGCGCTGCTGCCGTTCAAGGCGTCGCTCCTCGCCGTCGCGGACCCGCCACCGCCGGGCCTGATGATCCAGCCGGTGCTGCTCGACTATGGCAGCGCCACCCCTGAGATCGGGTGGATCGGCGGGGAATCGGGGGCGAGCAACGCCATCCGCCTGGTGTCGCGCGCCGGCACTATCCCGCTGACGATCCGCTTTCTGGAGCCGTTCGATCCCGCCGGGCTCGGCCGCAAGGGCGTCGCTGCCGAGACGCGGCGGCGGATGGAGGCTGCCCAAGCTGGCAGCGCAGGCCAAAGCGGCGTATAGGCCCGCCCCCATGAGCACGCCTCCAAAAAGCTTCCACGTCAAATCCTTCGGCTGCCAGATGAACGCCTATGACGGCGAACGCATGGCCGAACTGATGGCCGCGCAGGGCATGACGGCGGCGAGCGACGCGGGTTCGGCCGACCTCGTCGTCCTCAACACCTGCCACATCCGCGAGCGCGCCACCGAGAAGGTCTATTCGGAGATCGGCCGCTTGCGCCGCGAGGATGGATCGCGCCCGATGGTGGCGGTTGCCGGCTGCGTCGCCCAGGCGGAAGGCGCCGAGATCGCGCGCCGTGCGAAGGTCGATGTCGTCGTGGGACCGCAGGCCTATCACAACTTGCCTGCACTCATCGCGGAAGCCGCCGGGGGACGTCTGGCAATCGACACCGACATGCCGCCGGCTTCCAAATTCGGTGCGCTGGCGCCGCGCCGCCGCTCGGGACCGACCGCGTTCCTCACCGTGCAGGAAGGCTGCGACAAATTCTGCACCTACTGCGTTGTGCCCTACACCCGCGGCGCCGAAGTCAGCCGCCCCTGGGGTCCGTTGCTCGACGAGGCGCGCGCGCTGGTGGACGCTGGCGCTCGGGAGATCACCCTGCTGGGCCAGAACGTCAACGCCTGGACCGGCGTGGACGAGGCAGGGCGTACGCAGGGGCTCGACGGCCTGATCCGCGCGCTTGACCGCCTGCCCGGCCTGGCGCGGATCCGCTACACCACCAGCCATCCCAACGACATGACCCAGGGGCTGATCGACGCGCACGGCGATATCGAGAAGCTGATGCCCTATCTCCACCTGCCGGTGCAGTCGGGCAGCGACCGGGTGCTGAAGGCGATGAACCGCAGCCACACGCGCGACAGCTATCTGCGCCTGCTGGACCGGGTTCGCGCGGTGCGGCCGGACATCGCGCTGTCGGGCGACTTCATCGTCGGCTTCCCGGGTGAGACCGACGAGGAGTTTTCAGACACGCTGCGGCTGGTCGACGCGGTCGGCTATTCGCAGGCGTTCAGCTTCAAATACAGCCCGCGTCCCGGCACGCCGGCGGCGGACTATGCCGGTGCCGTGCCCGCCGAGGTGATGGATGCGCGGCTTCAGCAGCTTCAGGCAGCACTGCTGCGTGATCAACAGGCGTTCAACGCCGCCGCTGTCGGCCGCCGCACCAGCGTGCTGATCGAACGGCGCGGCAAGCTGCCTGGGCAGATGCTGGGCAAGTCGCCCTGGCTGCAGTCGGTCCACCTGATCACCGACGCGCGCATGGGCGATCTGGTGGAGGTCGACCTGGTTGCCGCCGGGCCGGTATCACTTTCGGGCGTGGAACGCGTGTCCGAGGCCGCCTGAAACCCGCATCGCGGGCGCCGCGACAGGAAAAAGCCGGCGGTCTGGCGTTTGGCCGATCCGGGGCCATATTTCCCCTGTCGCGCGTCGTCCGGCTCTGCCACATTCGCGCGAGATGCAGTCCGGTCGCCCCCGCCCGCTCCGCTTGCGCGCAACCAATTCCCGGCTGCGCTCGTTCGTGCCGGTCGACGCCTGCACGATGGCCCCAGGTGATATTCCCGGCCGATTTCCGCACGAAAGGATCGCATGAGTCGCAAGCCTGCTCCCGCCCGTTCCGGGGATCGCAGCCGCGTCGAGGTCAGCTTCGACAAGCCGCAGATGCTGCCCCGCCTGTTCGGCGAGTTCGACAGCAACCTGCTCGCGTTGGAGGAGCGCCTGGGCGTCTATATCACGGCGCGCGGTGATCGCGTCGGGATCGAGGGTTCGGCCGAAGCCGTCGCCCATGCGCGCGAGGTGCTGCAGGAACTGCACCACCGCATCCTGCGTGGCGAGGAAATCGATCCGGGCCTGATCGATGCGGTCATCGCGATGGCGGACCAGCCGACGCTGGACGGCATCGTCCGTGCCGATGGCGGCGGTCCGGGCGCATCGATCATGATCCGGACCCGCAAGAAGACGATCGTGCCGCGCACCGCCGCGCAGGCATCGTACATGCGCCAGCTCATCGCGCACGACATCATCTTCGCACTGGGCCCGGCAGGAACCGGCAAGACCTATATCGCCGTGGCACAGGCGGTGGCGCAGCTCATCACCGGCAGCGTCCAGCGGCTCATCCTCTCCCGCCCCGCGGTCGAGGCGGGCGAGAAGCTGGGCTTCCTCCCGGGCGACATGAAGGAGAAGGTCGATCCCTATCTCCGTCCGCTCTACGACGCGCTCCACGATTGCCTGCCGGCCGAGCAGGTCGAGCGGCGGATCGCGAGTGGCGAGATCGAGATCGCGCCCATTGCCTTCATGCGCGGGCGCACGCTCGCCGACGCCTTCGTGATCCTGGACGAGGCGCAGAATACCACACCCGCGCAGATGAAGATGTTCCTCACCCGATTCGGCCAGAACAGCCGGATGGTGGTGTGCGGCGACCCCAACCAGACCGACCTTCCCGGCGGCGTGGGTGCCAGTGGCCTTGCCGATGCGACCATGCGCCTGGAAGGGGTCGAGGGCATCGCCTTTGCCCGCTTCGGCGCTGCCGACGTGGTCCGCCACCCGATCGTGGGGCGGATCGTCGAGGCCTATGAAGGGGTGGACGCTTGACCGCGCGCGCCGGGCGGCTACCCGTCCCCCCTCCCGTCAGCAAGAAGACGACCGATGCTTGATATAGCCGTGCAACGCGAGGGCGAGTGGCCCGCGGACATCGACTGGGAGGCGCTCGCCGCCCGTGCGGCCGACGCGGCGTTCGCGCGCACGCCCTATGCCGACTGGTCGAGCGACCCAGCCGTGATCGAAGTGGCGATCCGGCTCACCTCGGATGAGGAAGTGCATGGCCTCAACCGGCAGTATCGCGGCAAGGACAAGCCCACCAATGTGCTGTCCTTCCCCATGGTGCAGCCCGACCTGCTGGACACGGTGACGCAGAACTCCGACGACGGCGAGGTGCTGCTGGGCGACATCGTGCTCGCGCATGGCGTGTGCGAAGCGGAAGCCGCCGAGCGCGGGATTCCGGTCGTCGATCATGCGACCCATCTGATTGTCCACGGCTGCCTGCACCTGCTAGGCTATGACCATCAGGACGACGCCGAGGCGGAGGCAATGGAGGAGATCGAACGCCTCTCGCTCCGCCAGCTCGGCCTGCACGACCCCTATCACGTTCGCGAGGATTGACGAGACTTCGATGGCAGAAGGTTCCAGTAGCGCCGCCCCGGGGGGCGACAGTAGCCAGGCCGCCGGTGAGGGCGGCATATGGCGGGGCATCCGCGCCCTGCTGTTTGGCGAGGAACACAACGAGACGCTGCGCGGGCGGATCGAAGAAGTCATTACCGAGCATGAGGAGGAGGAGGCCCGGCCCGTAGCCGGCGACCTTTCCCCGATCGAGCGGCAGATGGTCCGCAACATTCTCCACTTCGGCGAGCGCGACGCCGGCGACATGGGGGTGCCCCGCGCGGACATCACCGCGGTGGAGGAATCCACGAGCTTCGCGGAGCTGGTGCGGATCTTCGCCGAGGCCGGCCATAGCCGCCTGCCCGTCTATCGCGAACGGCTCGACCACGTCATCGGCATGATCCACATCAAGGACGTGTTCGCGATCCTGGCGCGCGAGGATGCGCCGCCGGAGAGCATCACCGACCTGATGCGCCAGCCGCTCTATGTGCCCCAGTCCATGGGCACGCTCGACCTGCTCGCGCAGATGCGCTCGAGCCGGACCCATCTGGCGGTGGTGCTGGACGAATATTCCGGGACCGACGGGCTGATCACGATCGAGGACCTGATCGAGGAGATCGTCGGCGAAATCGAAGACGAGCACGACGAGACCCCGGCGGCGCTGCTGGTCCCGATCGAGGGCGGCGGCTGGGATGCCGATGCGCGCGCCGAGCTGGAGGACGCAGCCAAGCTGATCGACCCGCGCCTGGGCGAAGTGGAAGAGGATGTCGAAACCCTCGGCGGCCTCGCCTTCGTTCTTGCCGGCCATGTTCCCAAGCCCGGCGAGCGGCTCGAACATCCGAGCGGCTGGGTGCTGGAAATCGTCGATGGCGACGATCGCCGCGTCACCCGGCTGCGCCTGCACCCGCCCGTCGAGCAGGAGCTCGCGGAGGAATAACGCCTTCCGCGGCCATGGCGCGGCGCGCGTGAAAATCCCAGCTACATCGGTAATTTCGATCACCTTGGGCACTTCTATGCGTTTGAGTCATTCGATCCACTGCGGCACCAACGTGCCCACAGGATCAGGAGACGTGCCATGGCCGATGCCGAAAAGAAGCGCCCGACGCTTACCACCTCCGCCGGTGCGCCGGTTGGGGACAACCAGCATTCTCTGACGGTGGGCCGCTTCGGCCCGCTGCTGCTCCAAGATTATCAGCTGATCGAGAAGCTTTCGCACCAGAACCGCGAGCGCATCCCCGAGCGGGTCGTGCACGCCAAGGGCTGGGGCGCCTTCGGGACGCTCACCATCACGGGTGACATCACCAAATACACCAACGCCAAGGTGTTCTCGGAAATCGGCAAGCAGACCGACATGCTGCTTCGCTTCTCCACCGTGGCCGGCGAGCAGGGTGCGGCCGATGCCGAGCGTGACGTGCGCGGCTTCAGCTTCAAATTCTATACCGAGGAGGGCAATTGGGACCTCGTCGGTAACAACACGCCGGTGTTCTTCGTACGCGATCCGCGCAAGTTCCCCGACTTCATCCGCACGCAGAAGCGCCATCCGCGCACCAACATGCGGTCGCCGACCGCCATGTGGGACTTCTGGAGCCTTGAGCCCCAGTCCATGCACCAGCTGCTGATCCTCATGTCCGACCGTGGCCTGCCGCAGGGCCCGCAGTACATGAACGGCTATGGCAGCCACACCTATTCCTTCTGGAACGACGCGGGCGAGCGCTATTGGGTGAAGTTCCACTTCAAGACCCAGCAGGGCCACAAGTTCTACACGAACAAGGAAGCCAGCGAAGTCATCGCCAAGAGCCGGGAGAGCTTCCAGGAGGAACTCTACGGCACGATCCATCGCGGCGAGTTCCCGAAGTGGAAGATGTTCGTCCAGATCATGCCTGAGGATGATGTCCACAAGCACTGGTACAACCCGTTCGACCTTACCAAGGTATGGCCGCACAGCGACTATCCGCTGATCGAGGTCGGCGAGATCGAGCTGAACCGCAATCCGGAAAACTATTTCGCACAGATCGAACAGGCGGCGTTCAGCCCGTCGAACGTCGTGCGTGGGATCAGCTTCTCGCCGGACAAGATGCTGCAGGCGCGAATCTTTTCCTATGCGGATGCGCATCGGCACCGGCTCGGCACCCATTACGAGGCGCTTCCGGTCAACCGGCCCAAGGCCCCCGTCCACACCTACAACAAGGACGGCCTGCTCCGCTTCATGGAGGACAAGAACCAGGATTATCCGGACGCCTATTACGAGCCGAACTCCTTTGGCGGGCCGGTAGAGGACCCGCGCTACAAGGAGCCGCCGCTGAAGGTCGAGGGCGTCGCCTGGCACTGGGACCATAGCGAGGGCAATGACGATTTCCGCCAGCCGCGCGACCTGTGGAACCTGTTCGATGAAGGTCAGAAGGACCGGACGGCCAGCAACATTGCCGAGGCGATGCACGGCATCCCGCAGTTCATCATCGACCGCCAGATGGCGCACTTCGAGGCCGTCGACGCGAACCTGGCGGAACGCGTGCGCGAACGGCTCGCGACGATGAGCAAGTCCGAAGAGGACCGTGAGACGCAGAAGGACATGGACCGGATGGCGCTGGCCGATGCGGCCGAGGCTACTGCGAAATAATTGCGAGCTCCCGGGCGGCGGTCCCCCCGATCCCCGCCGCCCGAGGGTGACGCTGCCGCCGGCAACCGGCGCGACAGCGTGACCCGCGCCGCCGACGCATCCCCGGCCGTCGGCGGCGCCCCCTTTTTTCCGTTTGCGAGATTGCGGCGGCACCCTAATCCAGTGTCATGCGCAAACACCTGATCCGCCTAGCGGCCATTGCCCTTGTCCTGCTGATCGCCCTCGCATGGTGGCTGATGCGGCCGGACAAGGCCCGGCTGCCTGAAAACGCCGTCACCGGCGCCCAGCCGCAGTTGAGCCGCGCGCGCAAGCAGACCGTTCCGACCGTGAAGATCGCCAAGCCCGTGGGCTGGAGCGGCAACGCCATGCCGACGCCGGCGGAGGGCCTGCAGGTCCAGCCGTTCGCGCGCGGGCTCGATCACCCGCGCTGGCTCTATCGCCTGCCCAATGGCGACGTGCTGGTCGCCGAAAGCAATTCGCCTCCCCGCGAGGGCGGCGGGATCAAGGGCTGGTTCATGCGGCACTTCATGGGCCGCGCGGGAGCAGGCGTGCCCTCCGCGAATCGGATCACGCTGCTGCGCGACGCAAATGGTGACGGGGTGGCCGAGCAGCGATCGACCCTGCTCGAAGGCCTCAACTCGCCCTTCGGCATGGCCGTGACAGGCGACTGGCTCTATGTCGCGAATACCGACGCGCTGGTGCGTTTCCCGTTCCGCGTCGGCCAGACCCGGATCACGGCAGCACCCGAGAAGGTCGTGGACCTGCCGGCCGGCGGAAACCACTGGACGCGCAATGTCGTCGTGAACCCGGACAGCCCGACGCTGTTCGTCTCGGTGGGATCTGCCTCGAACATCGCCGAAAACGGCCTCGACGTCGAAAAGAACCGGGCCACGATCCTAGAGGTCGATCCGCTCGTGAAGAAGTTCCGCATCTACGCCAGCGGCCTTCGCAACGCCAACGGCATGGCGTTCGAACCGCGCACCGGCGCGCTGTGGACCGTCGTGAACGAGCGCGACATGATCGGCTCGGACATGCCGCCCGATTACCTCACCAAGGTGGAATTCGGCGGCTTCTACGGCTGGCCCTGGCATTACTGGGGCGGCTATGTCGACGACCGCGTCGAGCCGCAGCGGCCGGACCTGCGCGAATATACCGCCCGGCCCGACTATGCGATCGGCGCCCATACCGCCCCGCTCGGCCTTGCCTTTGCCGGCGACGCAAAGCTTGGACCGCGCTTCTCCAACGGTGCCTTCATCGGCCTGCACGGTTCGTGGAACCGCGTGCCGCCATCGGGCTACAAGGTCGTGTACGTCCCCTTCGGCGACAATGGCTTCCCGGTGAAGGGCGCGAAGCCCGTCGACGTGCTGACCGGCTTCCTCAACAAGGATGGTCAGGCACAGGGCAGGCCGGTGGGCGTCATCACCGATCGCAACGGGGGCCTGCTCGTCGCGGACGACGTCGGCAACGTGATCTGGCGGGTGAGCGAGGCACCTGCCCGCTGATCCAGCCGCGGGAGAGGGGCGGCAGGCGCCCTCTCCCCGCCCGGGCGGTGTCAGCCGCCCCTTCCTATCGGCCGGTGCGCTTGACCTCTGGCAAGGCCAGCAGCCGTTCGCGGGTGAGCTCGTTCCCACGCAGATGCCACACGCCGGCGATCGCGACCGGCTCCAGACCTGTTAGCGGCAACAGCACCTCACGATCCTCAGGCTCGGCGTCGATCTCGACAACCACACCGTTCACGTTGCCTTGCGCGTCGGTGGTGACGCGCTCGATCTCCGCGATCTTGACGTTGCCGGCCCCATAAAGGTCCGCGTCCTCCAGCTGCTCCGTGGTGAGGCCGAAGGCGGTGCCCCGCCCGGTCGCAGCCGGAATCGTCGGGGCGCTGCCGCTGGGCGGAGCCTGCACCACACCATTGTCTGCAATCTGCGTGCCCACGGGGAGCGCGACCTGGTTCTTTTCCGGTGAATCGTCGGCACATGCCGCCAGGGCCGATGCTGCCATCAGAACGAACAGCGGTGCTTTCATGTGCGCCCTCCTAACAATACGAAAACGGACGGGCAGGATCGCCCCCCCAATACGGTACGGTCACTTCAACAGCGCGGGGCCATCCTTTTGCAGCTTGCCCCGGATCTTGTCGGCGAACATACGCAGGAACGGCGGCAGATCGAGCTCTGCATGGACGCGATCCTCGAACAGCTCCAGCCGGCTTGCCACCTTCTGGCCCATCGCCTGGACGGTGAACGACAGGGAGTCGCCTTCCCAGTGCTGCTCGACCACGGTGCCGCCGGGGAACATGCCGGCGAGCTTACCCACGCCATTCTCGATCCGAGCGCGCGCGCCCTCGAGGCCGAGCTTGTGAGGAATGTCGACGGTAACGGGATCAGCCACGCATAGGTCCTTCAGGTTGCAAAGAGCATCGAATCATCGGCGAACGCCTTGAACTCCAAAGCGTTGCCGGACGGGTCACGAAAGAACATGGTCGCCTGCTCTCCCGGCTGGCCCGGAAAACGGATGTGCGGCGCGATGCCGAAGGGGACTCCCGCCGCCTCCACGCGGGCAGCGAGCGCTTTCCAGTCGGCCATGCGCAACACTACGCCAAAGTGCGGCACCGGCACCTGATGGCCATCGACCGCATTGCTGCTTGCCGGCGGGCGCGCGTCGGGGTCCAGATGCGCGACGATCTGATGGCCGCCCAGGTCGAAGTCGATCCAGTGGTCGCTGCTCCTCCCCTCGCCACAGCCCAGCACATCGCGGTAGAAGGCACGCGCCGCTGCCAGGTCGTGAACCGGAAAGGCGAGGTGAAAGGGACGAAGCTCGGCCATGTGGCCAGCCTAGCGGATCGCGACCGGCCGTACACGCGCGAACTGCTTGCCCGCGCCGCCAAACCGCACGATATCGCCCCCGTGCGTTTCCCTCCTGTCTTGCTCGTCCTTGTCGCCGGCGCGGTGTCCGCGCTAGGCTTTGCGCCGCTCCAATGGTGGCCGCTGACCCTCGCCGCCTTCGCGGTGTGGCTGCAGTGCGTGTACGCTGCACCGACCCTGAAGGCGGCGCTATGGCGTTCCTGGCTGTTCGGCGTCGCCCATTTCACGATCGGCAACAACTGGATCCAGCACGCTTTCGACTATCAGGACCGGATGCCGCCGGTGCTGGGCTATTTCGCGGTCGTCGGCCTGGCGCTCTATCTCGCCATCTACCCGATGCTCGCCGGGGGGCTCGCGTGGCGGCTGGGCCGCAGCGGAGAGCGGCCGGACGCGGGCTTCGTGCTCATCGCGGGCGCTGCCTGGATCGCTACGGAATGGCTGCGGGCGGTGATGTTCACCGGCTATGCCTGGAACCCGATCGGCGTCATCTGGCTGCCGGTGCCGGGCATTGCCCATCTGGCATCCTGGATCGGCACCTACGCGCTGTCGGGGCTCACGGTGGTTGCGGCAGGCGCGCTGTTGCTGGCCCTCCACCGGCGCTGGCCTTTGCCGGCCGGCATCGCGGTGGCGGGACTCGCCCTTGCGATCGGCTGGCCGATGCTGCGCGCGCCCGATCCGGTGTCGCCGCCGGGGGCGCCCAGGGTTCGCGTCGTCCAGCCCAACATCGGCCAGGAACATGTCGCGACGGATGGCTACGCCGCTGCCGTGTTCGACCGGCTGCTGCGGCTGAGCGGCAGTCCCGGCGACGCACCCCGGCTCGTGGTCTGGCCCGAGGGAACGCTCAACTATTACGTCGAGGACGGTTATCCGCGCCAATGGTACGACGCCAATCCGGCGCAGGTCCGCGCGATGATCGCAGCCCGGCTTGGCCCGCGCGACGCGGCGCTGGTCGGTGGCACCGCGCTGTTCTTCGATCGCGGCGGCCAGGTCGAAGGCGCCGGCAACTCGGTGTTCGCGGTTTTGCCGGACGGGCGTCTCGGCGGCCGGTACGACAAGGCGCACCTGGTGCCCTATGGCGAGTACCTGCCCATGCGCACCCTCCTCCAGCCGCTCGGTCTGTCGCGGCTGGTGATGGGGGACATCGACTTCGCGCCCGGCCCCGGCCCGCAGTCCGTCACCGTGCCCGGATTCGGCGCAGTCGGCATGCAGGTTTGCTATGAGATCATCTTCTCAGGCCAGGTGGTCGATCGCGCGAATCGCCCGCGCCTGCTGTTCAATCCGTCCAACGATGCCTGGTTCGGAGCCTGGGGACCGCCGCAGCACCTCGCACAGGCCCGGATGCGCGCGATCGAGGAGGGTTTGCCGATCCTGCGGTCCACCCCGACCGGTATTTCCGCGATCATCGCTGCCGATGGGCGGTTGCTCGCCACCGTGCCCCACGGACAGGCAGGCGCGATCGAACTCCCCCTGCCGCTCGCCTACCCGCCGACGCTGTTCGCGCGGTTCGGCAACCTAATCGCCGCGATTGTGGCGCTTTTCCTGGCAGGTGCGGCCGTTGCTATCCGCCGTCGCACCCGCTAGGAAGGATATAAGGAAAGCTTTATATCCCGGCATGGCAACGGCCGCGCTTTCCCGTAGAAAAGGGAAATCCATGCGTTCCAACTATCTCTTCACCTCCGAATCGGTTTCCGAGGGTCATCCCGACAAGGTCGCCGACCAGATTTCCGATGCCGTCGTCGACCTGTTCCTGTCGCGCGATCCCGTCGCCCGCGTCGCCTGCGAGACGATGGTCACTACCCAGCGCATCGTGCTGGCCGGCGAAGTACGCTGCGATCAGGACGTGTTCCCGACCCTCGACGAAATCGAGAAGGTCGCACGCGATACGGTGAAGAAGATCGGCTACGAACAGCACGGCTTCCACTGGCAGACCGCCGAGTTCGCCTGCCATCTCCACGGTCAGTCCGCGCACATCGCGCAGGGCGTCGACGAGAGCGGCAACAAGGACGAAGGCGCCGGTGACCAGGGCATCATGTTCGGCTTCGCCTGCGACGAGACGCCCGATCTGATGCCGGCGACGCTCTATTACTCGCACCGCATCCTCGAAAAAATGGCGCAGGACCGCCACGCCGACGTGGTCGATTTCCTCGAGCCGGACGCCAAGAGCCAGGTCACGCTTCGCTACGAGAACGGCCGCCCCACCGGCGCGACCGCGCTCGTCGTGTCGACCCAGCACAGCAAGGCATTGTCCAACGACGCCGGCCAGAAGCGGCTGCGCGACTATGTGATGACGGTGTTCGAGGAAGTGCTGCCGCAGGGCTGGCTCCCGGCCAACCAGTCGCAGATCTACGTCAACCCGACCGGCCTGTTCGAAATCGGCGGACCGGACGGCGACGCGGGCCTGACCGGCCGCAAGATCATCGTCGACACCTATGGTGGCGCCTCGCCGCACGGTGGCGGTGCCTTCTCGGGCAAGGACCCCACCAAGGTGGACCGTTCGGCCGCCTATATCAGCCGCTACCTCGCCAAGAACATCGTGGCGGCCGGGCTCGCCAAGCGCTGCACGATCCAGCTGAGCTACGCGATCGGCGTTGCCGAGCCGCTGTCGCTCTATGTCGACACGCACGGCACCGGCACCGTCGAGGAGTCGAAGATCGAGGCCGTGCTGCCCAAGCTCGTGCGCCTGACGCCCAAGGGCATCCGCACCCACCTGGGCATGAACAAGGCGATTTACCTGCCGACCGCCGCCTATGGCCACTTCGGCCGCAAGGCAGAGGGTGATTTCTTCACCTGGGAAAAGACTGACCTCGTCGACGCGCTCAAGGCTGAACTGGCCTGAGCCTTAAAGCCGGGGCGGCCGACGCGCCGCCCCGATTCTTTGCGCTTGTTCCCTACCCCGGCCGGTGTCAGCCTCACCGGAGATAAGGGGAAGAGGATATGAAGCGCCCTATTGCAGGCACGCTGGCGATTGCCGCAGCCGTATCGCTTTCGAGCCCGGCCGCTGCCCAGCGGGCGCACGAACTGAAGGTTTCGGCCGGCAAGCCGTACAAGCACAAACTCAGCAAACTCAGCTTCCCCGCCACGCTTGCGGGCGCCCCGCGCCTGCAGGTCCAGAGCATCGATCCGGACCTGCTCGACGTCTTCGCCCGCTATGAAACGGCCGATGGTGCCGAGTTCCTAACCCTCTACGTCTATCGGAGCGTAACCGGCGCGATTCCTGTCTGGTTCGACCGCTCTCAATGGGCGATCGAGAATCGCCCGGATGTGTACGGCACGCCCATGCTTGCAGTGGGCGCCCCGAGCTTTGTGCCGCCCGGCCAGCAGGCGGCAAGCGGGCTGATCGCCACCTACACGCTCAACAAGCCACCGTATCGCAGCACGGGCGTCGCGATCCTCCCATTCGGCGAGTGGCTGGTGAAGCTGCGCTACTCGTCGAAGACCCTGGAGGGCGCGAGCCTCGCTACCGCAATGCGCAAGGCGTTGGCAGAACTGGACTGGCCTCGCGGGGTCGCCGCGGCCCCTGCCGTCAGCCCCGTGGGGGACTGCCCGACGCCGCTGGCGCTATCCGGCGAGTCGAAGCCCGCCCCGGCGAACGGCGCCGCCGCATTGCTCACGGCGATCTTGGGCGCAGCCGCGGCAAATGTGCCCGCGGACAAAAGGCAGAAGACGGACCAGCCCCCGGTTACCTGGTGCCGCGATACGACGGTTCTGAAGGCAGGCGGCGTCTATCGCCCCGATGCCGCGGTTGACAGCTATCTCATCGCCCTGTCCGATGCCGGCCGTGGCATCTTCGTCGGCCCCGACACCGCAACGGGTCTACTTGGTGGGGCCGAGCCCTCGCCCCCCCGTTGGTCGGTGGCGCTCCGGGACCTCAACGCCGACACCTACTTCCCGGCTCAGGACCGGCTCCCTCCCCCATCCCAGGTGGTGGAACGCATCCTCAGCGGCCCTGCCGATTCGCGGATCAACACCTGGGGCAAGAAACGAAACATGACCGTGAGCGCCGGCGCGCTTGCGGACGACAGCGGCAGCGGGCGGAAATAGGAACGCCCGCCGTTTTCGGGCGGCCCGATCGAGAAAAAAGCGGGAAACCGGGGTCGAAGAGGCTTGCGCTCCCCCGCGTCGGCGGATAGTGGACCGCCTCCCAAGCGCCCGTAGCTCAGCTGGATAGAGCATCAGACTACGAATCTGAGGGTCGGACGTTCGAATCGTTCCGGGCGCACCATTCTCCCCCACTGGCGGATCGAGCCGCAACGAACCCTTGACGACGGGGTTCTCTGGGGGTGGCTATCGTCGATCTTCCCGCCCTCTACCGCGCCTACACCGCCTGCCTGAATGCGCAGGCGTGGGATGCGCTAGCCCGCTTCGTGGCGGCAGATGTGGTCCATAACGGGCGCACGCTGGGGTTCGCGGGCTACCGCAACCTGATCCGGGGCAATTACCGCGACATTCAGGATCTTCGGTTCGACGTCGCGCTGGTGACCGCCGACCCGCCGCACCTCGCAGCCCGCCTCCGCTTCGACTGCACGCCCAAGGCCAGCTTTCTCGGCCTGCCGGTCAACGGCAAGCGGGTGCAGTTCTTCGAACACGCTTTCTACCGGTTCGAAGGCGGCCGCATCGCGGAGGTCTGGTCCGTGATCGACAAGGCCGCGATCGAATCGCAGCTCTGATCGGTCTGCGCATCCGGGAATATCCACGCGACCGTCGCCTCGGCTACGGCGCCGATCAGCGCGCCGGCGGCAACGTCGATGGGAAAGTGCGCGCCGGTCGGAAGCTGGACGCCGCCCGACACGGCTGCCCCCAGATACGCCGGAACCCGCGCGCGGGGATATTCGCGGACGATCGCGCGGCTAACCGCCATTGCGCCCGCGGTGTGGCCTGAGGGAAAGCTGTTGTGCGGTCCCTCGTTGCGGTCACCCCGGGTCAGGCGATGGTCGCGCTCCGTGCTGAACAGCTTTGGCCGCGCGCGATCGACCTTGCTCTTGATGAGCGCCTTGATCGCGGTGGCGAGCAGGTGGCTCGCCAGCATGCGCGCACCGGTCCGAGCCAGCCGCCGGTCGCCGCGCAGTGCGCCGACCGCCGCAGTCGCCACCGACAGCGCAATCAGGGGCGGCTGATCTGCGAGCTCGCGTACGGCCTTTAGCCCGCGGGTCGCCTGATGATTGCGCCATTCGGCCGCGGCATGTCCTGCCTTGATATCGGCGCGCTCCACCTCGTGCGCCAGCGCCTTGCCCTTCCCGCCCGTAGTCATTCCCGTCCGCTGCCTCTCGCCAATGTTGTCCTTGAACCCGTGGCCAAGCGTTCCGGGTCCATCGGTGCTTGGAGGCGGGGCGATCGGCGGCTACAGCCCCGCGCCATGACTGAACCGACCTCGATCCGCCGCCTCTACGGCCGCCGCCAGGGACATAAGCTGCGCCAGGGCCAGGCCGCGCTGGTGGAGGAACTGCTGCCCGTCGTCAGCATCCCCGACGAAGGCCCGCTGGATGCGCAAACCCTGTTCGGCGACGCCCGTCCGCTGGAGTTCGAGATCGGCTTCGGCGGGGGCGAACATCTCGCGGGTCAGGCGGCGATGCGGCCCGATCACGGCTTCATCGGCTGCGAGCCGTTCCTGAACGGCGTCGTCGGCGCGCTCAATTACATCCGCGACGACGGGCTGGAGAATGTGCGCCTCCACATGGGCGACGCGCTGGAGGCACTGGAGCGGCTCCCCGACGCCAGCCTGGAGCGGGTCTACCTCCTCCACCCCGATCCCTGGCGCAAAGCGCGCCATGCCAAGCGGCGGATGGTCAATGACGGTCCGCTCGACCTGATCGCCGCCAAGCTGAAGCCCGGCGGCGAGTTTCGACTGGGCACGGACGATCCCACCTATTGCCGCTGGGCGATGATGGTGATGCGGGGCCGCCACGACTTCGCGTGGCAGCTCGAAACCGCGAAGGACTTCCTCACCCGTCCGACCGACTGGCCGGAAACCCGCTATGAGCGCAAGGCCCGGCGGCAGGGGCACGAGGTCTGGTACTTCCGCTACCTCAGGGTATGAGCCGACGATGACCGCTGCCGATCTGCTCGACCTGTTCGTCGCCACGCTCGTCCGCGACGCCGGTGGAACGCGTCGTCACTGGCGCCTGGTGATCGGCAAGGTCACCGTTCACAGCCTCGAAACGCACACGCACTGCAACTGGTCGATCCAGCCGTCGGGGAACGGCGCCGCGGTCGAGGCAGTGGAGCGCGTCGCGGATGATCTGCGCGCGCGCCACCCCATCGTGCAGGGGGGCTAGCCCCCTCGCCGCCCGGCGGTATCGTCAGTCCGTCTTGGAGCCGGTGGCGCCGTTCACATTGGTGCCGGTATCACCCTCACCACCGCCCGGACCGCTATAGTCGATCTCGGTCTGGCCACCGTGTCCGAAGAAGCCGCTCTGCTTCTTGTCCTTGCCAGTGTGCGGGTTGGGATAGGCGCGGCCGCCGCTCTCGCCGCCGGCATTGCGGCTGTTCACCCGCTCCTGATCAACGCCGTCCTTGCCCTCTGCCACGCCCTTGCCGGCTGCCTGCATCGGCTGCTTGTCGCTCATCGTCCGTCTCCTCGGAATCCTGTCATTCCGAACCAGCGCGACGAACGAGGGTTCCGCTCAATCCGCGGGCGTGAGCGGCACCGGCCCCTGTTCCGTCACCTCCAGCAGCGTGTCGCCGCCCAGGGTGCGGTAGAGCGTCACGCGATTGCTCGCCTCAACGAAGCGGGTTTGCACCAGCGTACGCTGCGCCTGGTAGAGCGAGCGCTGCGCGTCAAGGCTGGCCAGGAACGGGTCGATCCCGCCGCGGTATCGCGCCTCCGTCAGCGTGAACGTATCCGCCGCGGCCGCGGTCTGGGCCTCGGTCGCGCGCAGCTGCTCTCCGATCGTCCCCTGCCGGGCAAGCGCGTCGGACACCTCGCGGAACGCGATCTGGATGGTGCGCTCATATTGCGCCAGCAGCGCCTCGCGCTGCGCCTCGGTCAGACGCACATTGGCGCGCGCCGCCCCGGCCTGGAAGATCGGGTAGGCGATCGACGGCCCGGCCGAATAGGTGAAGGCACCATTGTCGAACAGTGACCCGAGCGCGTTGCTCGCAAGCCCCAGCACTGCCGTCAGCGAAATGCGCGGGAACAGCGCCGCGCGCGCCGCCCCGATTTCCGCATTGGCTGCACGCAGCTGATATTCCGCCTGAACCACGTCCGGCCGGCGCAACAGCACGCCCGAATCGAGGCCCGCGGGAAGCGGCGTCACGGCCGGCGCGGCCTGCTCGATCGTGTCCGGCAGGAGGGCGCGGTCAAACGGCGCGCCGACCAGCAGTTGCAGCGCGTTGACGTCCTGCGCCAGCTGGGTGCGCTGCTGCGCGACATCGGCCTGGGCGGCGGTAAGCACCTGCTCGGCCTGGCGGACGTCGGTGCGGGGCGCCACCCCGCCCCGCAGCCGGGCGCGGGTGAGCGTCACGCTCCGCTCCGCACTGGCGGCCGTTTGCTCGGCAATGCGCAGCAGGCTCGTGTCCGCGGCATAGGTGAGCCAGGCATCGGCGATGTCGGCGACCAGCGTCAGCCGTGTTGCACGCGCCGCCGCCTCGGTTGCGAAATACTGGTTCTGCTGTGCCTCGGTGAGCGAACGGATACGCCCGAACAGGTCGAGCTCGAACGAGGTCAGGCCGACGTTGGTCGTAAAGCGGTCGAATGTCGTTGCGCCACCGCCGCCCTGGATGCCGGCGCCCGGGTTCGTGGTCCCGTCGCCCGGGATGCCGGTGCCCCCGCCCGGAATGGCATTGTTGCCGTTGCCGGACGTTCGCGCGCCGCTGCGCGTACGCGTAAATCCACCGGTCGCGTCGATCTGCGGGAACAGCTCCGAACGCTGGATCCGATACTGCGCGCGGGCGACCACGATGTTGGCGGCGGCGATCCGCAGGTCACGGTTGTTGCTCAGCGCTTGGCCGATCAGCGCCTGCAAGCGCGGATCGACGAACACATCGCGATAGCTCACCACCGGCAACGTCGCTTCGCTCTGGCGGAGATAGGCGTCGCCCACCGGCCAGGATGCCGGCACCGGCGACGGCGGGCGCACGTCCTTGGGGGCCATCGAACAGCCTGCCAGCAGCAGCGGCAGCAGGGCGGTCAGCCGGGCGTTCATGCCGCGGGCTCCTCCTTGAGCTGGTCCTTGGGCTGGTGCCCGGTCGGACGTCCACGCAGCTTGGCAAAGCCGTCGCGCACGCCGCGGCGTACCAGCACGAAGAACAGCGGGATGTAGAAGATCGCGAGGATGGTCGCGGTCAGCATGCCCCCGATCACCGAGGTACCGATCGCGATGCGGCTGTTCGCGCCGGCACCCGTCGACAGCGCCAGCGGCAACACGCCGAAGATGAAGGCGAGGCTGGTCATAAGGATCGGGCGCAGACGGATGCGTGCGGCTTCCATTGCAGCGTCGATCACGCGGGCGCCCTTGCGCTCTGCCTGTTCGGCGAACTCGATCATCAGGATCGCGTTCTTCGCGGCCAGGCCCATTGTCGTGAGCAGCCCGATCTGCAGATAGACGTCGTTCTCCAGCCCGCGCAACGTCACGAAGAACACCGCCCCGATGAGGCCGAGCGGGATCACCAGCAGCACCGCAATCGGGATGGACCAGCTCTCATAGAGCGCGGCCAGACACAGGAACACGACCAGCAGCGACAGCCCGTAGAGCAGCGGCGCCTGGCCAGAGGAGAGCCGCTCCTGGAACGACAGCCCTGCCCAGGCAACGCCCACCCCCGGAATCTCGCCGGCAAGCGCTGCGATCGTGTCCATCGCCTCGCCCGAGCTGGTGCCCGGGGCCGCGTCGCCCTGGAACTCGTAGGAGGGCAGACCCTGGAACCGCGACAGCGTCGTGGGCGCCACGCCCCAGGATGTCTGCGCGAACGAGGTGAAGGGCGCCATGCTGCCGTCCTGCGAGCGGACGAACCATTGGGCGAGGTCCGACGGCTTCTCCCGATAGGGGGCGTCGCCCTGGACGTAGACGCGCTTCACGCGGCCCCTGTCGATGAAGTCGTTGACGTAGCGCCCACCCCAGGCGGTTGAGAGGGTGGTGTTCACGTCATTCTGCGACAGCCCCAGCGCCGACAGCTTTTCCTGATCGAAGTCTACCCGCAACGTCGCCACGTCCGGCAGCTCCGTCAGGCGCACGCCGGTAAGCTTGGGGTTGGCGGTCGCGGCCGCCAGCAACTTGTCGCGAGCCTGGGCGAATTGCTCAGCCGTCATGCCGCTCGTGTTCTGCAGCTCCATGGTGAAGCCGCTCGACTGGCCAAGACCGCGGATCGCGGGCGGGATCAGGGCAAAGACCTGGGCGTCGCGCAGGCCGCTGAAGGCGGCAGAGGCGCGCGCGACGATCGCGGAGGCGCTGTCCTCCTTGTTCTTGCGCTCGGACCAGTCGACGAAGTTCATGAAGCCCTGGCCGGTGTTCTGGCCGGCAGCGCCGCCACCGCCGCCGCCGCTGACGGTCAGCAGCGTGCGCACGTTCTTGCCTTCGTAGGTCATGAGATATTTCTCGACCGCGCGCTGGACCTCCTCGGTACGGCCACGGGTCGCGCCGGCCGGCAGCTGATAGCGGATCAGCGCCGCGCCCTGGTCCTCGGACGGCAGGAAGCTGGTGGGCAACCGCACGAACAGCAGCACCAGGAGCGCCAGCGTGCCCGCATAGATGAGCAGGAACAGCCACTTGCGGTTGATGACCCGCTTCACCCCGCCCTCGTAGCTCGCGACCATCCGGTCGAAGCGGCTGTTGAAGCCGTCGCGCGCACGATCGCCGAAGCGCACGACTCCGGGGAAGCGGCGCGGGAACCAGCCATCGCGGATGTGCACGCCGTCGGCATCCCGCTTCTTCTGCTTGAGCAGCGTCGCGGTGAGCGCGGGGGACAGGATCAACGCGACCAGAACCGACAGCACCATCGCGGCGACGATCGTCACCGAGAACTGTCGATAGATGACGCCCGTCGACCCGCCAAAGAACGCCATCGGCAGGAACACCGCCGACAGGACGATACCGATCGCGATCAGCGCGACCTGAATCTCCTTCATCGATTCGATGGTCGCCTCGTACGGCGTCATGTCGGGATTTTCCTCGAGCAGGCGCTCGACGTTCTCCACGACCACGATCGCATCATCGACCAGCAGACCGATCGCCAGCACGAGCCCGAACAGGGTGAGCGTGTTGATCGAGAATCCGGCAAGGTAGAAGACGGCAAAGGTACCCAGCAGCACCACCGGCACCGCGATCGTCGGGATCAGCGTCGCGCGCCAGCTCTGCAGGAACACGAACATGACGATGACGACCAGGATCACGGCCTCGATCAGCGTCTTCACCACTTCGTGGATCGACAGCTGGATGAAGGCGGTGGTGTCGTTGGCGTAATCGTAGGTGAAGCCTTCCGGGAAGTCGGCAGCGCGGCGCGCGACCTCCGCCTTCACCAGCCGCGCCGTCTTGAGCGCGTCGGCACCTGGCGCGAGCGAGATCGCGACCCCGGCCCCCGGGTGCCCGTTCACCCGGCTGAGCGAGCTGTAATTGTCCTGGCCGAGCTCCACGCGCGCCACGTCGCCCAGCTGGACGCTCGCACCGCTGGTCAGGGTCTTCAGGATGATCTTGCGGAACTGCTCGGGCGTCCGCAGCCGCCCCTGCGCCGTGACGGTCGCGTTGAGCAGCTGTGTGCTGGGCTGCGGCTGGCCGCCCAGCTCGCCCGCGGCAATCTCGGTATTCTGATTCTGGACGGCGGTGATCACGTCGCCGGGCACCAGGCTGTAGCTGGCGAGCTTGGCCGGATCGAGCCAGATGCGCATCGCATATTGCGATCCGAACACGTTGGTCTCGCCCACGCCCTCGATGCGGCCCAGCGGCTCGACGAGGTTGGATTCGAGATAGTCGGAAACGTCAGCGTTCGTCCGGCGATCGGTCTCGTCATAGACGCCGACGATCATCAGGAAGTCCGGGTTCGACTTGGTGACCCGAAGCCCCTGTTGCTGCACCTGCTGAGGAAGTCGCGGCAGCGCCTGCTGGACCTGGTTCTGGACCTGGACCTGGGCGATGTCGGGATCGGTGCCCTTTTCGAACGTCGCGCTGATCGTCACCTGCCCGCGCGAGCTGGACGTCGAGCTGAAATAGAGCAGGCCGTCGATGCCGGTCAGCTGCTGCTCGATGATCTGGGTGACGCTGTTCTGGATCGTCTGTGCGTTCGCACCCGGATAGGTCGCGCGGATGTTCACCTGCGGCGGCGCCACGTCGGGATATTGGGCGATCGGCAGGCTGAAGATCGCGCCCACGCCGGCCAGCATGATGATGATGGCGATCACCCATGCGAAGATCGGGCGATCGATGAAAATCCGGGACATGCTGGCTCAGCCCCCCTTGGCGGGGGATGTCGCGCCCGACGTTGCGCCCTGTTTGCCCTGGCCGCCCTGCTTCTCCTGCGGCGGCGCCACGCGCTGTGGCGAATCCGCCGGCACTGGCCGCAGTTCGGCGTCGGGCCGGAGGTTGCCCGTGCCCTGGACGATCACCTTGTCGCCGGGCTGCAGCCCGTCGGTCACGACCCAGTTGGTGCCCTGGGTCACGTTGGCGACGACCTTGCGCTGGACGGCCCGGTTGTTGGGGCCGACCACGAACAGCGTCGCCTTACCTGCAGGGTCGCGCGTGATGGCTGGCTGGGGCACCAGGAATGCACGGGTGTTGATCGCCTGGGCGAAGACGGCGCGGGTGAACATGCCGGGCAACAGCAACCCGTCGGGGTTGGGGAAGCGGGCGCGCAGCGTCACCGTCCCGGTGTTGGGATCGACCAGCGACTCCGCGAATTCGACGACACCGGTCCGGCCATATTCGGTGCCGTCCTCCAGCTTCAGCCGCACGACGGCGCGCGTGGGGACCACGCCGCCCGACGACAAGGCCTGGCGCAACGCGAGCAGGGCCGTGCTCGACTGCTGGATATCGACATAGATCGGGTCGAGCCGCTGGATCACCGCCAGCGGATTGGCCTGGTTGGCCGTCACCAGCGCACCCACCGTGAAGAGCGAGCGACCGATCCGGCCGCTGATCGGCGCCGGCACGGTCGTGAAGCGCAGGTTGATGCGCGCCGTCTCCAGCTGCGCCTGGTTCTGCGCCACGGCGGCCTGGGCCTGGCGCGCGGCGGCGGCGGCGTTGGTATATTCCTGCTGCGAGACCGCCTCCATCTGCGCGAGCGGCCGCAGCCGCTCGGCATTGACGCGGGTCGCCTCGGCATTGGCGCGGGCGCTCTGGAGATTGGCCTGCGCTTCGGAAACCGCCGCACTGTAGAGGCGCGGGTCGATCTCGTAGAGCGGCTCGCCCTGCCGGACGATCGATCCTTCCTTGAAGAACCGCTGCCGGATCAGGCCGGCGACCTGCGGCCGCACCTCTGACTGTTCATAGGCGGTGACGCGCGCGTTGAGTTCCACGGTCTCGGGAACGCTGGTGGGCTGGACCACCACGAAGCCCACCTGCGCTGGCCCCCGGTTTCCGCCGCGCCGGCCACCCTTGCCCTGCTCTTCCTCGTGCGAACATCCGGCGAGCACCAGAGCCGCGGCAAGCAGGGGAAGGGTCGCGCGAGGAAGAGCCGAGTGCATACCGACAGCCTGATCGTTGCACGACACCGCGGCCAAAGCCACGACGACGCGCCGGGATTACGGACAGCCTCGGCGGAGCGGGCCAACGCAAACCAACGACTTTCGTCTCAGGCATCGTCGGCCCCTCGCCAAGGCGCTGGGTAAGAAGAGGGCCTTGTTAGACGCCGCCCTCTCGGACTGGCAATCGCTACTTTGTAACTGATTGTCGCAGTTTAGCCTTACCCTTCGGCGCCTCCTCCTTCGTCTTTTCAACCGGCGCGACCGCGCCAATCCCGCCGTACAGCGTGCCGAAGAAGTCGCCCGGGTTCCAGGTCGGCCGTTCCGGCGCGTCGGCGATGTCACGCGCGATCTGATAGTTCACGTTGATGAAGCGGACGCCGGACTCCCAGTCGATGACCGGGTCCTGCACCACCTCGTCCGACGGCTTGTGATAATGTTCGGCAAAGAACTTATCGACCGCCGCCTTGCCCGCGCCCGCGGTGCCCGGCCACAGGAAGACCGACGGGATGCCCTGCTGCACGAAGCGATAGTGGTCGGAGCGCACGAAAAGCCCC
This sequence comes from Sphingomonas sp. 3-13AW, assembly GCF_049311085.1. Lineage (NCBI taxonomy): Bacteria > Pseudomonadati > Pseudomonadota > Alphaproteobacteria > Sphingomonadales > Sphingomonadaceae > Sphingomonas > Sphingomonas sp. 3-13AW. The sequence goes on from NZ_JASNVZ010000003.1 coordinate 44,559, forward strand.
TGCTCCGGCATCGGATCGGGCGAGAAGCTGGCCCCCGCCATCGCCGCTGCACGCCGCACGATCGGCCCGAGCGTCGAACGATCGGCGCCAAAGGCGATCACGTCCGTGAACTTGTAGGTGATGATCGGCATGTCGAGGTTGACGTTGGCGACCAGCGCCGACTTCGCGATCGTGGGGTTGTTGGCGAAATAATCGGAGCCGACGAGCCCCTTCTCCTCCGCGGTCACCGCCAGGAACAGCACGCTGCGACGCGGCGGCTTGCCCGATGCCTGGAAGCGCTTGGCCTCCTCGATCAGCGATGCAACGCCCACGGCATTGTCCATCGCACCGTTGTAGATGCTGTCGCCCTTCACTGCGGTGCCGACGCCGACATGGTCCAGATGCGCGCTCAGCACGACCACCTCGCCGCCGACCTGCGGGTCGCTGCCGACGAGCAGGCCCGCGACATTATAGCTGGCGAACGGGGTGCTGGTGGTGCTCATCCGCACCGACAGGTTCTTGTGCAGGGCGATCGGCTCGAACCGCTCGGCGCCCTTCAGCGCGGCGACGGCCTGTTCCCAGGTCATCGAGCTCCCCGCAAACAACTTGGTCGCGGCTGCCTGGCTCAGCATACCCAGCGACGGCGTCGACGGGGCCGGCACATTGGCGATGCCCTTCTGGTTCACCCAGGCGACGCGCGGCTGGTCCCAGCCTTCGGCGAGCTTGGCGAACGGCCGCTGCTTGGCCGCTTCCGGCGTTTCCAGCGTCACGATCCCGATCGCGCCCTTGGACATCGCGATCGTCGCCTTGGTCGCGGCACTGCCGAAGTGCGCGCGCTCCTCGCCATTCAGGCCCTCGGGCGTGCCCGGCACGATCGCGACGATCTTGCCCTTCACGTCCACGCCCGCATAATCGTCACGGCCGATGCTCGGCGCGACCAGCCCATAGCCGACGAACACCACCGGGGCGTCCACGGCGAGCTGGGGCGTCGCCGGATTGCCGGCCGGGATATAATCCTCGCCGAACACCAGCGGCTCCCCTGCGATCGCGACGCCGCCCTTGTCGGCCGGCTTGTAGCTGAGCAGCGGCACCTTCTGCAGGTAGCTGCCCTGGTCGCCTGCCGGCCGCAGTCCGGCCGCATAGAATTGCGACGCCACATAATTGGCGGCGATGTCATATTCCGGCGATCCCGCTTCGCGCCCGCGCATCGCGTCCGACGCCAGGAACAGCACATGCGCCTTCATCGCCGCCTGGTCGGCCGGCAGCGGCGCATTGGCGACAGCATTACGCTGCGCCACGTCGGCGCCGGGAGCCGGTGCAGCCGGCGCGGCCGCTGCGGGCTTCGCCTTCTGGGCATAGGTGACGGGCGCCGGGAGGATCGCGACGGCGATTGCGAACGGCAGTGCGGTACGCAGCATTGGAATCCTTGACGTCGAGTGCATATGGGACGGCTATGCAGCCGGTCGCGCGTCGACGCAATCACGCGCACACCCCGGCTGGGTTCGATCTGCAAGGGTTTCCTCATGGCTGACGCACTCCGCTCCCCCGACCAGCCTCCCGCGCCCGTCCTGCGCAGCGACTATCGCGCCCCGGACTGGCAGGTGTCGGAGATTGCGCTCGATTTCGACCTCGACCCGGCCCGCACGGTTGTCCGGGCGAAGCTGACGGTGCAGCGCAACGGCCACCACCGCCGGCCGCTGCGCCTGGACGGCGACGGGCTCGAGCCGCTGTCGGTGGGAATCGACGGTGTTGCCGGCAGCAACGATCGCTGGCGCATGGACGGCGACGCGCTGGTCATCGACCTCGATGGCGACGCCCATGTGGTCGAGACCGAGGTGGCGATCGCCCCGGAGCGCAACACCCAGCTGATGGGCCTCTATGCCTCTGGCGGGAACCTGTGCACCCAGTGCGAGGCTGAGGGCTTCCGTCGCATCACCTTCTTCCCGGACCGGCCCGACGTGCTCGCGCGCTATTCCGTGCGGATGACCGCCGACAAGGCGCGCTTCCCGGTGCTGCTCGCCAATGGCGATCCGGTCGCGCACGGAGATCTGGAAGACGGCCGTCACTGGGCGGAATGGCACGACCCCTTTCCCAAGCCGTCGTACCTTTTCGCGCTGGTTGCCGGCGACCTGGTCGCCAACCGCGGGACCTTCGTCACTGGCAGCGGCCGCGAGGTGCAGCTCGCCATCTGGGTGCGGGAAAAGGACCTGCCCAAGACCGGCCACGCGCTGGAAGCGCTCAAGACCTCCATGTTGTGGGACGAGCGGGTCTATGGCCGCGAGTATGACCTGGACGTGTTCAACATCGTCGCCGTCGACGACTTCAACTTCGGCGCGATGGAGAACAAGGGCCTCAACATCTTCAACTCGCGCTACATCCTCGCGGACCCGGATACCGCGACGGACCATGACTATGACGCGATCGCGGCCGTCGTCGCCCATGAATATTTCCACAACTGGTCGGGCAATCGCGTCACCTGCCGCGACTGGTTCCAGCTTTCCCTGAAGGAAGGCTTCACCGTGTTCCGCGACCAGGGCTTCTCAGCCGACCAGGGCTCGGCCGCGGTCAAGCGGATCGAGGACGTGCGCAGCCTGCGCGCGGCACAGTTCCCGGAGGATGCCGGGCCGCTGGCGCACCCGATCCGCCCGGACAGCTATCTGGAGATCTCCAACTTCTACACGGCTACCATCTACAACAAGGGCGCCGAGGTGGTGCGGATGCTCCACACGATGCTGGGACCGCAGCGGTTCCGCGCCGGCACCGACCTCTATTTCGAGCGGTTCGACGGGACCGCGGCCACCTGCGAGGACTTCGTCGCCTCGATGGAAGACGCCAATGGTGTCGACCTCGCCCAGTTCCGCCTCTGGTATTCGCAGGCCGGCACCCCGCGCGTGACCGCAACCCTCGAGCACAAGCCGGGCGGCGGCATCGCGACGCTGCACCTGCACCAGAGCATTCCGCCCACGCCGGGCCAGCCGACCAAGGAGCCGATGGTGCTGCCGCTTCGGCTGCGGCTGTTCGGTGCCGACACCGGCCGGCCGCTCGGCGAGGAACAGGTCGTGGTGCTGTCGGATGCGGGAGCGACGGTGCGCTTCGCCGCAGTCACCGAACGCCCGGTGCTGTCGATCAACCGCGGGTTTTCCGCACCGGTCATCGTCGACACCAACCGCACGGCCGCCGACCTTGCCTTCCTGTCGGCGCACGACGACGATCCCTTCGCCCGCTATGAGGCGATGCAGCAGCTGATGCTCGACACGCTGGTCCTCGCCGTCACCCGCGGACGCGGCGATCATGGCGCGGTGGTGGATGCGGTGCGCGAGACGCTGCGCAATCCCGACCTCGACCGCGCCTTCGTGGCCGAGGCGGTGCTGCTCCCTTCCGACAACTTCATCGGCGACCAGCTCGCCGTGGTGGACCCCGACGCCATCTTCCGCGCCCGCGAAGCACTGCGGCGGGACATCGGCCGCGCCCTCGAGCGCGACTGGCGGGAAGCCTATGAGGGGACGCTGGGCGATGCCTTCGAATATACGCCGGAAGCCAAGGGGAAGCGCCGCCTGAAGACGGTGGCGCTGGGCTATCTCGCCGCCTCCGGTGCGCCGGATATCGGCGACCTCGCCTTCGCCCAGTTCGAACAGGCGGATAATATGACCGACCGCCAGGGCGCGCTGATGACGCTGGTGAACGGCCCGTGGGATCAGCGGGTCGCCGCGCTCGATATCTTCTACAACCGGTATCGCGACAATCCGCTGGTGCTCGACAAGTGGTTCTCGACCCAGGCGCTCTCGTCGCGCGACGATACGCCGGAACGGGTGGAGGAACTTGCCCGTCACCGCGATTTCACCCTCACCAACCCGAACCGCGCCCGTGCGCTGGTGGGAGCGTTCGGGGTCAACCAGCGCGCGTTCCACACCGCTGGTGGCCGGGGCTACCGCTTCTTCGTCGACCAGCTGATCGCACTCGACCGGCTGAATCCGCAGACCGCGGCCAAGATGATACCGCCGCTCGGCCGCTGGCGCCGCTTCGACCCGACCCGCCAGCAGGCAATGCGCGAGGCGCTGGAACGCATTCTCGCAACGCCCGGCTTGTCCAAGGACATGCTCGAACAGGTCAGCAAGAGCCTCGCCGCCTGATCTTCGAAGCTGAACACCAAGGTTTTCTGCCCATGCGCCTACCGCTTCTCGCCGTCCTTCTAGCTACCACTGCCTGTGCCGAGACGCAGACCGCCCCGGCCGAGCAGGCGAGCGCGCCACGGCAGGAGGCGGAGTATTCGCTCGAGGCACAGCGTGCCAAGATCGCGCGCATCGACATCACCCCCGACACCAGCTTCCTGTCGCCCGAGGAGCGCCAGGTCGTGAACCTGCTGATCCAGGCGTCGGATCTGATGACGCCGATCTACCTGCGCCAGCGCGACGTGCTGAACCCCGCGACCCGGACCGCAATCGAGCGCAGCCGCCGTGGGGACCAGGCGCTGCTGCTCGACTGGTTCGATGCCAATCTGGGCCCGTGGGACGAGTTCGCGGAGCTCCAGCCCTTCTGGGGAACCCGAGCGATGCCCGAGGGAGCCGGATTCTATCCCGACGACATGACCCGGGAGGAGTTCGAGGCGTATCTCGCGCGGAATCCCGATCAGAAGGCGGCGCTGACCAGCCCCTATACGGTGGTCCGGCGAGAGGGCACGAAACTGAAGGCGGTGCCCTATTCCGTCGAGTATCGCGAATGGCTGGAGCCGGCCGCCAAGCTGCTGGAGCGCGCCGCCGCCATCACCACCAACCCCAGCCTCAAGCGCTTCCTGACGCTGCGGGCAAAGGCGTTCCGCACCGACGATTATTACGAGTCCGAGCTGGCGTGGATGGACCTGAAGGACACGCCGATCGAAATCGCGATCGGCCCGTACGAGGTCTACACCGACCGCCTGTTCGGCGCGAAGACCGCGTTCGAGAGCTTCGTGACCCTGAAGGATCCGGCGGACTCGGCAGCCCTCGACAAGTACAAGCAGTATCTGCGCGACATGGAAGCGAACCTGCCGGTCGACGAACGCTACAAGAACTTCGCGCGGGGCTTTGAATCGCCGATCGCAGTGGCCGAGCAGGTCCGCGGCGGTGGCGACAATGAACATGGCGGCCGCACCATCGCGTTCAACCTGCCCAATGACGAGCGGGTGCGCGAGGCCAAGGGCGCCAAGAAGGTGATCCTCTCCAACATCCTGGGCGCCAAGTACGACCGCATCCTGGCGCCGATGGCACCGCTGGTGCTGGTGCCCGAACAGGCCGCACTGGTCGCCAAGAAGTACATGCAGCTCGAAACGCTGTTCCACGAGCTTTCGCACAGCCTCGGCCCGGGCAACATCACGGTGGACGGCCGCAAGACCAGCGTGAACGAGGAGCTGAAGGAGCAGGCATCCGCGCTTGAGGAGGCCAAGGCCGACGTCATGGGCGTCTTGAACATCCTGTTCATGATGAACAAGGGCGAGCTCCCGATTGCAGAGAAGCCGCAGGCGTTCGCGACCTATCTTGCGGGGATCTTCCGCGCGATGCGCTCCGGAACTGCCGAGGCGCACGGCCGGGGCGCGGCGATGCAGTACGGCTATCTGCGCGACAAGGGTGCGTTCACCTGGGACCCGAGCGCCGGCCGCTATCGCATCGACAATGTGAAGATGGAGGCGGGCCTGCGCGACCTGCTGCGCGACATCATCGTCGTGCAGGGCAACGGCGACTATGCCGGGGCCAAGACGATGCTCTCGCGCTGGCAGAAGCTTGACGGCAACGCACAGACGCTCGTGGACTCAATGGTGGGAATCCCGGTCGACATCCAGCCGATCTACCCGGCAAAGATCTGAACCCGTCCGGGAGGGAAGCGCCTGCGCCTCCCTCCCGATGGTACCGCCTAGGCGGCTTCCTCGTCTTCCTCGGTCATCCGGACGCCGGCCTTGGCCGCGCGTTCGGATTCGCGTTCCAGCGCGACCTTGATCATCGCCACCATCGGGTCGGCTAGTGCCAGGCCCAGGATGCCGAACAGGGTGGAAGCCAGGATCTGCGACGACAGGGTAAGCGCCGGCGGAAGGTCGACGGTCCGCCGCGCGACGATCGGCAGCAGCACATAGCCGTCGAACGTCTGCACCACGAAATAGATGACGATCGCCCAGATCCCGGTGTCGACACCGGCGCTGAACCCCACCGCGACCATCAGCACGCCGCTGATGAACGCGCCGATGTTCGGGATGAACGCGAGCAGGCCGGTGATGATGCCGAGCAGCAGCGCCATCGGCACCCCGGCGACCCACAGGAGCAGCCAGGTCAGGAGGCCCTCGAACAACATCCCGGCCAGGCGCCCGGCCAGAAGCCGGCGGAGCGTCGTCGCCATGCGGTTGATGGTGACCGCGAACTCGGCGCGGTTGCCGACCGGCACCATCCACTGCAGTCCGCGATCGTAGATCCGGGGCTCCATCGCCACGAACAGGCCGATGACCATGATCATGAACAGGCTGGTGAAGGCCCCGAACACGCTGCCCACGGCGGAGGTCAGGCGTCCGACGGAGCCCATCGCCTGGCGCACGATCTCGCTCATGTCGGAGCGGCCCGGCATCAGGCCCATGGCGTTCGCCCAGGCGATCAGGCGGTTGCCCTGCACCTCAAGCGTGGCACGCAGTTGCTCCGCCTGCGCCGCGATCTGGACGCCGGTCAGGTAGAAGGTGCCGAGGATGAAGGCGAGCGCCAGCACGACCACGATGATGAGCCGGAGCCCGCGGCCGATCGGAAGCACCCGGCCCAGCAACCGCACGCCCCCGTCGAGCATGGCTGCGAACACCAGCCCGCCAAAGATGATCAGCAGCGGCTGCACCAGCAGCACGATCAGCCCGGCGGCAATGGCGAGGCCGAACCACACGGACGCCCGGCGCAGTTCCGCCCGGACGAGCGGATCGCGCATCTCGTTGGGACCTGGTGCGTGTTCGAGCTCTACCCGCCCGCCCTTGCTCACTTGCTCTTTTCCGGATGGAGGGAGGTGCCCGCCCGGTCGCCCCGCAGCGACGACCACCAGCTCAGCGGATTGAGGCTGGTCGTCCCGTCGAGCGAGAAGGTGATGAACTCGGCCCGGCCGCCGATATTCTCCCAGGGCACCGGCCCGCCCAGACCCTGCTCGGAAAGCGGGAAGCGGCTGTCGGCGCTATTGTCGCGATTGTCGCCCATCAGGAAGACGTGGTTGGCCGGCACCGTGATCGGTCCGAAATTGTCGCCGATCGAGCCCTGCACGGCATCGATCGTGTCATAGGAGCGGCCGTTGGGCAGCGTCTCGCGATAGATCGGCAAGCGGCAGAACTGCTGCCCCGCCGCGTCGCGGACCTGCGCGTCCGGATATTGCCAGGCCGGGCAGACGGTATTGGCGTCAACCGGGATCATCCGCTCCCCCATGTCACGCCGCTCGACCGGCGTGCCATTCAGATAGAGCATGCCCCGCGATACCTGCACCCGATCGCCAGGCAGGCCGACGACGCGCTTGATATAGTCGGTCTTGGTGCCGGGCGGCGTCACGATCACCACGTCGCCGCGCTCCGGCAGGCTTCCGAACAACCGGCCCTCGAAGGGAGGCAACAGGTGGAAGGCCGGCGTCACGTAGGAATAGCCGTACGGGAACTTCGTCACCACCAGCCGGTCGCCGACCAGAAGCCCCGGCATCATCGATTCCGATGGAATGTAGAACGGCTTGGCGATCAGGCTGTGGAAGCCGAGAACCGCCAGGACGAGCACCACCAGGTTGCGGATTTCCGCTCCCCAGTCCGTGGACCGGCGCTTGGTGGTGGACGGCTCGGGGTTTTGGGACGGCAGGGCCAGGTCCTCTCCGGTCATCGAACTTCCTGTTGGGCGCCGGGACGCGCCTCTATGATAACGAACGCCTGGGCCCATGGATGGTCGTCGGTGAGCGTCAGGTGTATTCTGGGAATGTGCCCCGGCGGTATCAACGCCTCAAGCGCAGTCTTGGCTCCGCCGGAAAGCGCCAGTGTCGGCGCGCCGGAAGGGGCGTTGACGACGCCGATGTCGCGCATGAAGACGCCGCGGTTGAAACCGGTGCCGACCGCCTTGGAGAACGCCTCCTTGGCGGCGAACCGCTTGGCAAAGGTGCCGGCGCGGGTGAAAGGCCGGCGCGCGGCCTTGGCCTGCTCCACCTCGGTAAAGACGCGGTGGATGAAACGCTCGCCGAACCGGTCGAGCGAGTTCTGGATGCGCTCGATGTTGCAGAGGTCCGAGCCGAGCCCGACGATCACCGCGCCGCATCCATCAGCGCGCGCATCCGCCGCACGACCGGGGCAAGCCCGTCGAAGATCGCCTCTCCGATCAGGAAATGCCCGATGTTGAGCTCGCGCAGCTGCGGGATTGCGGCGATCGGGACGACGTTGTCGAACGTCAGGCCGTGACCGGCATGCACCTCGATCCCATTCTTGGCCGCCAGCGCCGCCGCGTCCGAAAGCCGCTTGAGCTCTACCTCGCGCGCGTCCTCGCCAAGCTCTGCATAATGTCCGGTGTGAAGCTCGACCACCGGGGCGCGGAGGCGCACGGCGGCATCGATCTGCGCCGCGTCGGCCTCGATGAACAGCGACACGCGGATCCCGGCATCGCCGAGTGCCGCGACCATCGGTGCGAGCAGGTCGAACTGCCCGGCCGCGTCCAGCCCGCCCTCGGTCGTGCGCTCCTCGCGCTTCTCGGGGACGATGCAGGCGGCGTGCGGCCGGTGGCGGAGCGCGATGCCCAGCATCTCCTCGGTCGCTGCCATCTCAAGGTTAAGGGGCACCGGCAGTTCGGCCGAAAGGCGCGCAATGTCGTCGTCGGTGATGTGGCGCCGGTCTTCGCGCAGGTGCGCGGTGATGCCCTGCGCTCCGGCCTCGGCCGCGAGCAGCGCCGCCCGCACGGGATCGGGATAGCCGCTGCCGCGCGCGTTGCGGACGGTCGCGACATGGTCGATGTTGACGCCGAGGCGGAGGGGCTCGGTCACGCCGCAGCGCGGCTCCCGGGCTTGGCAGCCGGAATCGCCGCCAGTTCGGGCGGCAGTTCATCGGGCGCGTAGCTCGGCACTTCCAGGCGGATCAGCGGATAGAAGGGCACGCCCAGGTCGGCCGTGCCGTTCGAGCGATCGACCAGCGCCGCGGCGGCAACCACCTGGCCGCCTGCAGCGCGAATCGCCGCGATCGCCTCACGCGACGAAAGGCCCGTGGTGACCACGTCCTCCATCATCAGGACGCGGGTGCCGGGATCGAGGCGAAAGCCGCGACGCAGTTCGAAGGTGCCGGTCGGCCGCTCCAGGAACATCGCCGGGCGTCCCAGCGCGCGGCCCATTTCGTGCCCTGCAATCACGCCGCCCATCGCGGGCGAAACCACCGCGTCGATCGCTCCGCGCACGTCGCTGGGCAAACGAGAGGCCAGTTCATCCGCCAGCCGCGCGCCACGGCGCGGGTCCATCAACACCCGCGCGCACTGCAGGTAGCGCGCGCTGTGGCGTCCCGAAGAAAGGATGAAATGGCCCTCCAAAAGGGCCTCTGCTGCGCGGAATTCCGCCAGGATATCGTCGTCGGTCATGGTCGAGGCTCTCTCTAGGCGCAGCCGGGCGGCGCGGCAATCGCTCGGGTAAAAAGAGCGGCCTTGCGCTTGAGGCACAGCGAAACGCCGCCTATAGCCCTGAACTGGGCCTATTCCGGGGTTCCGGATGCGCAAGCCCGCGCGAAGAAAACGGGTGGATGGGGATGCGAATGGCTGGAATGGGGCTGTCCGGACTGAAGCTGGCGTTACTGGGGGCAGGATTAGCGATTGCGGGGGTGGGCCACGCGGCCGCGCCTGCTACACCGCCGAATGTCGGCACGCAGGCCGCGGCACCGCAGGTGGGGGCACCGCCCCCGGGCTCTGCGGAAGCCAAGCCTGACGGCACCGTGACACCGCCCGCCACCGCCGGCGCAGCCCAGCCTGACGCTGCCGCCGCCGACCCGACCCTCAACGCGGACGGTACGCCCCGGCTCCTCCCTGCCGAGAACCAGGGCCAGCCGAGCCCGCGCGTGATCGGACTTCAGGAGCAGGTGACCCCCAATGGGCAGGAAGCGGCGCGCTTCCACAACCACCTGCTGATGCCGGTCCTCACCGCGATCGTCCTGCTGGTGCTTGCACTGCTGATCTGGGTCGTGATCCGCTATCGGGCGGCTGCGCACCCCAACCCTTCGCGCACCTCGCACAACACCATGATCGAGATCCTGTGGACCGCGGTCCCGGTGCTGATCCTGGCGGTGTTCGCGGTGCCGTCGATCCGGCTGCTCGCCCATCAGTACAAGCCGGCACCCGAGAATGCGGTGACGCTCAAGGCGATCGGCAACCAGTGGTTCTGGACCTACGAATATCCGGACAACGGCGGTGTGTCGGTGACGGCCAACATGCTCAAGGAGCGTGACCAGGTCGCCCCCGGCCAGCGGTATCGCACCGATGCCGACGGCCCGCGCCTGCTCGCGACCGACAACCGCATCGTCCTGCCGGTGGGCGTGCCGATCCGCCTGATCACCACCGCCAACGACGTGATCCACAGCTGGGCGATCCCGAGCTTCTGGATCAAGCTCGATGCGATCCCCGGCCGCCTCAACGAAACCAGCTTCACCATCGAGAAGCCGGGCGTCTATTTCGGCCAGTGTTCGGAACTGTGTGGCGCGCGCCACGCCTATATGCCGATCGCGATCGACGCGGTGCCGCCGGCGGAATTCGCCGCATGGATCCGCGCCAAGGGCGGCACGATGCCGGGCGAGGCCCAGCCCTCGGCCGCAGCGCCGGCGCAGCCGTCGTCCGACGCGGCCGACGACACGTCGACCCCGGCAGCGGGTGGAGACGGCCCCACGGTCAACGCCACTGCGGCCGCGACCCCGATCACTCAGGGCGCCACGGGCAATCCGGCCGGCGCCGGCAACGCGGATCAGTAAGCCATGACCGACACCGCCCTGCAGCCCTCGGCGTTCGAAGCGCCGCGCCACGACGCGCACGACCATCATGAGGACCACCGCCCGAGCTTTTTCGCGCGCTGGTTCCTGTCGACCAACCACAAGGACATCGGCACCCTCTACCTGATCTTCGCCATCTTCATGGGCGTGATCGGCGGCGCGATTTCCGGCCTGATGCGCTGGGAGCTGGCAGAGCCCGGCATCCAGCACCTGGGCAGCTGGGCGACCTGGCTCGCCGGGTCCGAGCAGAGCCTCGACGAATCGCTGCACCTCTGGAACGTGATGATCACCGCCCACGGCCTGATCATGGTGTTCTTCATGGTGATGCCGGCGATGATCGGCGGCTTTGGCAACTGGTTCGTGCCGCTCATGATCGGCGCGCCGGACATGGCGTTCCCGCGCATGAACAACGTGTCCTTCTGGCTGCTGGTGCCGTCGGGCATCCTGCTGCTGGCCTCGCCCTTCTTCGGGGGCGCTGGCACCGGCTGGACGATCTATGCGCCGCTCTCGACCTATGGCGAACCCTCGCCGTCCGTCGACATGGCGATCCTGTCGCTCCACCTTTCGGGCGCCGCCTCGATCCTGGGTGCGATCAACTTCATCACCACCATCTTCAACATGCGCGCACCGGGCATGACGCTGCACAAGATGCCGCTGTTCGCCTGGTCGGTGCTGGTCACGGCATTCCTGCTGCTGCTGTCGCTGCCGGTGCTCGCGGCCGCGATCACCATGCTGCTGACCGATCGTAACTTCGGCACGACCTTCTTCGATCCGGCCGGCGGTGGCGATCCGGTGCTGTTCCAGCACCTGTTCTGGTTCTTCGGCCATCCCGAGGTGTACATCATGATCCTGCCGGGCTTCGGCATGATCAGCCATGTGGTCGCGACCTTCAGCCGCAAGCCGGTGTTCGGCTACCTCGGCATGGCCTATGCCATGGTCGCGATCGGCGCGGTCGGCTTCATCGTGTGGGCCCACCACATGTTTGCGACCGGCCTCAGCGTGAACACCAAGATGTACTTCACCGCCGCCACGATGATCATCGCGGTCCCGACCGGCATCAAGATCTTCTCGTGGATCGCGACGATGTGGGGCGGCTCGCTGCGCTTCCCCACGCCGATGCTGTGGGCGCTCGGGTTCATCTTCATGTTCACGGTCGGGGGCGTCACCGGCGTCATCCTCGCGAACGGCGGTGTCGACGACTATATGCACGACACCTATTATGTGGTCGCGCACTTCCACTATGTGCTGTCGCTCGGCGCCGTGTTCGCGCTGTTCGCGGGCTTCTATTACTGGTTCCCGAAGATGTCCGGGAAGATGTACAACGAGCTGCTCGGCAAGCTGCACTTCTGGGTGTTCTTCGTCGGCGTGAACCTGTTGTTCTTCCCGATGCACTTCCTGGGTGCCAACGGCATGCCGCGCCGTATTCCGGACTATCCCGACGCCTATACCTACTGGAACCACATGGCGACGGCGGGCTATGTGATCATGGCGATCGGCATGGGCTTCTTCTTCGTGAACCTGTTCCTTTCGCTGGCGAAGGGCCGCCCGGCGGGCGACAATCCCTGGGGCGAAGGGGCAACCACCCTCGAGTGGACGCTGTCGTCGCCGCCGCCGTACCACCAGTTCGAAACGCTGCCCAAGGTCGACTGACCGCAGCAGCCACAAAGAATAAACGCCCCGGGGAGCATCCTCCCCGGGGCGTTTTTGTTTGCGGTGGCCTGACCAGCGTCAGGGGCGGATGAACAAGCTCACCGACGCGACGTGATTGACGGCATTCGCGTTGCCGGGCCGGTTGACGAACTGGTTGAGATATCCGGCCTCGACCGTCGTCTTGCCCTTCAGCGGCACTTCGAACCCGGCGAAGCTGCGCACCTGGTCAAAGCCGCTGCGGGCACCCCAGTCGGTATCATTGAACGCGACCATCCCCTCGACCGAGAACAAGGCCTTGAGCGGCTTGGCGCCCGCGGCGAGCGGAGTCTCGAGCCGGACCATCTGGCGCAGGCGCCAGCCGGTATCGTCGAAACCGGTGATCCAGCGCTGTTCGAAGCGCGTGCGCGAGGATAGCTCGGTCGCACCCGGCAGCAGCGTCCACGAGACCTGCTGGAAGCTGCGGTGCTCGTCACGATCCGGGGCGGCCCCCTCCACCGGCTGCGCGACATAGGCATAGCCCTGGTAGATGCTCAGGCGGTCGTTAAGCTTCCAGCCGATGGCCCCGCGCAAGAGCGCCTGGCGCATTTCGGACAGCCCTTCCATCAGCCGGGGCTGCGCCTCGACAAAGTAGAGAAGGTCGTCCTTGGCGGATCCCATCAGGGTGACATTGACCCAGACCTGTTCGTCCTGGCTCGTCTGGGCGAGCGCCGGGGCGGCGGGCGCGGCGGCAGCGAGGGCCGCGAAGGCTATGAGGTTTCGCATCCGCTCCCTCTATCGGAGGAGCATCTCGCCGCAACCCTTTCGCCGGGGCGTCCGGGCGGGTATACGCGGGGACAAGCCATGTCGACCGCAATGACCCTGACGATGCCCGCCGAGTGGCGGGACTTCCTCGCTCTCACCAAGCCGCGTGTGATGACCCTGGTGGTCTTCACCGGCCTTTGCGGCATGCTCGCCGCACCCACCGCCGTTCACCCGGTACTCGGCTTCACGGCGATCCTGTGCATCGCGCTGGGCGCCGGTGCCGCAGGCGCGCTCAACCAATGGTATGAGGCGGACCTGGATGCGCACATGAAGCGCACGCGCGGCCGCCCGCTGCCAGCCGGACGCATGGATCGGCAGTCCGCGCTGCATTTCGGCGTCGGTCTGGCGGTGTTCTCGGTCGCGCTGATGGGCCTCGCCATCAACGTCGTCGCAGCCGCGATCCTGACCGTGTCGATCCTGTTCTACGTGTTGATCTACACGGTCTGGCTGAAGCGTCGCACCCCGCAGAACATCGTGATCGGGGGTGCCGCCGGCGCCTTCCCGCCGCTGATCGGCTGGGCCGCGGCTACCGGGGACGTCGCGATGCTGCCGTTCCTGCTGTTCGTGCTGGTGTTCCTGTGGACCCCGCCGCACTTCTGGGCGCTCGCGCTGTTCGTGCGCATGGATTATGCCGCCGCCGGCGTGCCGATGATGCCGGTCGTCGCGGGGGAGCGGTCGACCCGGGCGCAGATCGGGCTCTATACCATCCCGATGGCGCTGGTCGCGATCGCGCCCTGGCCGCTTGGCATGGCGAACATCCTCTATGGCGTCGTGTCGATCGCAACGACGGCGGTGTTCTGCTGGTTCGCGTTCCGCGTGGCGACCCGCACCTCCGCGCCGGAAGGCGACACGATGCAGCCGGAAAAGCGCCTGTTCGGCTATTCCGTGCTTTACCTCTTCGTGATCTTCGGCGCGATCGCGGCCGATCGGATGCTGCTGCCATGACGCCTGAAGAAGAAGAAAACTTGGTCCGCACCCGCCAACTGGCGCGTGCCAAGGTGATGGCATGGCTGCTCGGGGCGCTCGTGCTCCTCGTGTTCGCGATCAGCATCGTCAAGATACAACAGGGGATGGGATGACCCGCAACGCGCGCACCGCGCTGCTCGCCAGCATTGCGGCCGTGAGCATGACCGGCCTCGGCTGGGCAAGCGTGCCGCTCTACCGCATGTTCTGCCAGGTAACCGGGCTGAACGGCACCACCCAGCGTGGCGATCTCGCTCCGGGCGGCATCGGTGACAAGGTTACGGTCCGCTTCGACAGCAACGTCGCGCCCGACCTGCAATGGCGTTTCCGCCCCGAACGCGCCTCGGAAACGATCGATATCGGCGCGCGGGACATGGCTTTCTTCACCGCCAAGAACATGTCCAATCGGCCGATCACCGGCACCGCCACGTTCAACGTGACGCCGACGCAGGCCGGCAAGTATTTCACCAAGATTCAATGCTTCTGCTTCACAGAGCAGACGCTCCAGCCGGGCGAGGAAGTGCGGATGCCCGTGATCTTCTACGTCGATCCCGAGCTCGCGAGCGACCCGGATACGAGCGACGTACGCGCAATCACCCTGTCCTATACATTTTACCCGGTGGATTCCGCTCGAACGCCGAGCTAGACCTTCGCCGACAAGAGAGGATGGGGACGACGATGGCCGGAACCAAGAACCACGATTACCATATCCTGCCGCCGAGCCCCTGGCCGTTGCTGAGCGCGTTTGCCTCGCTCGTGCTCGCGGTGGGTGGCCTCATGTATATGCGTGAGGCAGCATTCGGCGGACTGGTGTTCGGCGCCGGACTGATTGCGGTGCTTGCTTGCATGGGCCTGTGGTGGACTGACGTTATCCGCGAGGCACGGGCGGGCGACCACACGCCCGTCGTTCAGCTGCACCTGCGCTATGGCATGGTGCTGTTCATCGCCTCCGAGGTGATGTTCTTCCTTGGCTGGTTCTGGGCATGGTTCGACTTCTCGCTCTTCCCGGCGGCCGTGCAGTTCAGCCACGAGGATGGCGTCTCGCTGATCGACGCTGCCACGCAGCAGGCGGCGCAGTGGCCGCCCGCCGGCATCGAGGTGCTGGACGCGTTCAAGCTGCCGCTGCTCAACACCTTCCTGCTGCTGCTTTCGGGCACCACCATCACCTGGGCACACCATGCGCTGATCTATGGCCAGCGTGGCGGGCGGCTGGTGGGCCTGTGGGGCATGCTGGGCGTCGGCGAGAACGACGGCGTGAAGAAGGGCCTGTGGCTGACGATCATCCTGGGCGTGCTGTTCTCGTGCGTTCAGGCGTATGAATACGCCCATGCACCGTTTCCGTTCGGGCAGATCAACTACAGCTCCGCCTTCTACATGGCGACCGGCTTCCACGGCTTCCACGTCATCGTCGGCACGATCTTCCTGATCGTGAACCTGATCCGCGTGTACCAGGGTGACTTCACCCCGCGGCAGCATTTCGGCTTCGAGGCGGCTGCCTGGTACTGGCACTTCGTCGACGTGGTGTGGCTGTTCCTGTTCGTGACCATCTATGTCTGGGGCGGCTGGGGCGCGCCGGTCCACGCCGGCTGACGTGAATGAGCCCGCCGGCGCGCCGCCGGAATCCCTGGCGGCCGCGATCGGCGGGCTCTGCCCGCGCTGCGGGGCGAAGACGCTGTTCGACGGCTTCATCGCCTTTGCCCCCCGCTGTACCAACTGCGGGCTCGACTTCCTCCAGTTCAACGTCGGCGACGGCCCGACGGTGTTCCTGACGATGGGCATCGGCACGCTGGTAACCGTGCTGGCGGTGGTGGTGGAACTGCTGTTCTCCCCACCGACCTGGCTGCACGTGCTGCTGTGGCTGCCCCTCACCCTTGGCGGGGTTGCCGTCTCCTTACGCTTTACCAAGGGGCTGTTGCTGGCGCTGGAGTTCCGCAACTCGGCGCGAGAGGCGCGCCTGACGCGCGACGAGCCATGAGGCGCGTGCCCGTTGTCGCGACCGCGGCAGTCCTGCTCGCAGTCGCCATCATGATCGCGCTCGGCGTCTGGCAGCTCCAGCGAAAGGGCGAGAAGGAGGCGATGATCGCCCGCTTCACCGCCAATGCCGGCAAGCCCCTGGCGCCCCTTTCCAGGCCGCCGGATGCCGGAATGATGTTCCGGCGCGTGTCTGCAGAATGTCCCGCAGTCATCGACTGGACGACCACCGCCGGCCGCAGCCCCGACGGCAAGACCGGTTGGCGCCATGTCGCCCGATGCCGCGCGGCCGACGGCGTCTTTCGAGCCGACATGGGCGTCGGCAGCGATCCCGCCGCCCGCCCTGGCTGGCGCGGCGGCACCGTCACCGGCCTGCTGACTGAAGCGCCCAGCGGCCGCCCCGCGATCGTCGCGGCCTTTGGCGAGAAAACGGTACCCGAGCGCATGATCGTGGCAGAGACGCCGGCACCCGGCCTCGCCCCCAGCCGCCAGCCCGATCCGGCCGACGTTCCCAACAATCACCTGGCGTATGCGGTGCAATGGTTCGCCTTCGCCGCGATCGCCCTCGTCATCTACGCGCTCGCGCTGCGCCGCCGCGCGCGGGGCTGAGGCTGCCGCCTTCCCGCGGCGTCGCGAGGCAGGAAAAGCTACTCCCGCGCAAAGCCGCAGTCTGCTTGTGCCCCCCCGACCGGGAAGCTAACGCGTGCCCATGCGCTATGTGAGCACCCGTGGGAATTCGCCCGCCCTCGATTTCGAGGGCGCGACACTGGCAGGGCTGGCCCCCGACGGCGGCCTCTACGTCCCCGAGGCGTGGCCGACGCTGTCGCGCGATCAGATCGCGGGCCTCGCCGGCCTTTCCTATGCCGAGACGGCGGTGCGCGTGATGCTCCCCTTCATCGGCGACAGCCTCAGCGAGGACGAACTGCGAGAGCTTTGCGAGCGTGCCTATGGCACCCGCTTCGCCCATGCCGCGGTGACGCCGCTCGTCCAGCTCGACCACCGCCAGTGGCTGCTGGAGCTGTTCCACGGGCCGACGCTGGCGTTCAAGGATGTGGCCCTCCAGCTGCTGGGCCTGTTGTTCGAGCGGTTCCTGACCGGTCGCTCGGAGCATGTGACGGTTGTGGGTGCCACCTCCGGCGACACGGGTTCGGCCGCGATCGACGCGCTCGCGGGCCGGACCGGCGTGGATATCTTCATGCTCCACCCGCACGGCCGCGTCTCCGACGTGCAGCGGCGGCAGATGACGACGGTGCTGGCCCCCAACGTCCACAACATCGCCATCGACGGCAGCTTCGACGATGCGCAGGCATTGGTGAAGGCGATGTTCAACGCCCCCGACTTCGCCGGTCGCTTCCATCTCTCGGCCGTGAACTCGATCAACTGGGCCCGGCTGATGGCGCAGGTGGTCTATTATTTCTACACCGCCGTTCGCCTGGGCGCCCCCGATCGCTCCGTCGCCTTCTCCGTCCCCACCGGGAACTTCGGGGACGTGTTCGCCGGCTATGTCGCGCAGCGCATGGGCCTGCCGGTGGCGAAGCTGGTGGTGGCCACCAACGTCAACGACATCCTCCACCGCGCACTTTCCTCGGGCGACTATTCGACCGGAACCGTCACGGCGACCGACACGCCGTCGATGGACATTCAGGTCAGCTCCAACTTCGAACGCCTCCTGCACGATCTCGGCGGCCGCGACGGCGCCGCGCTGGCGCTGCAGATGCAAGGCTTCGAGAGCAGCCGCGCGATGCAGCTGAGCAATGCGCACCGCGACGGCGCGGCCGCACTCTTCACCAGCGCCCGCATCGACGCCGACGGGATGATGCACGCCATGCGCTGGGCGTGCGACCGCGCTGGCGAACTGATCGACCCGCACACCGCGATCGGCTTGGCCGCGGCCCGCGAGCTGGAAATCGCGGCCGACATCCCCGTCGTCACCCTCGCCACCGCGCATCCGGCGAAATTCCCCGACGCCGTCGAGAGGGCGACCGGCCAGCGTCCGGCCCTGCCGGCGCGCGTTGGCGACCTGTTCGAGCGGGAGGAACGCTGCGACCGGCTGCCGGCGACGTTCGAGGCGGTGACCAGCTATATCGCCGAGCGCGCGGTGCCGCGGGCATGAAGCTGATCAGCCTGATCGGCGAACCCTGGGCCGACTATGGCCTGGTCGATTCGGGGCATGGCCGCAAGCTGGAGCGCTACGGCCCCTATCGCTTCATTCGCCCGGAGCCGCAGGCCCTGTGGGCGCCAGCGTCGCCCGACTGGGACGCGCATGGCGAGTTCATCCCGGGCTCGGACGAGGAGGGCGGCGGCCGCTGGCATTTCGACAAGCCCGTGCCGCGCGAAGGCTGGCCGCTCGCCTGGGAACAGGTCCGCTTCACCGCGCAGAACACGCCGTTCCGCCACCTCGGCTTCTTCCCGGACATGGCGCCGGTGTGGAGCTGGATGCGCGGGCAGCTCGGCGACGCCGACGCGCCCGAGTGCCTCAACCTGTTCGGCTACACCGGCGTCGGTACGCTGGCGCTGGCGTCGGCCGGCGCCCGCATGGTGCATGTCGACGCCTCCAAGAAATCGGTCGAGGCCGCACGCGGCAATGCCGCGCTCTCGGACATGACCGACCTGCCGGTGCGCTGGCTGGTCGAGGATGCCAGCAAGTTCGTGTCGCGCGAGGTGCGTCGTGGACGCCGCTATGACGGCATCCTGCTCGATCCGCCGAAATGGGGCCGCGGCCCCAATGGCGAGGTGTGGAAGCTGGAGGACCACCTCCCGGGCCTGGTCGCGGACTGCCGCCAGCTGCTCGACGAGAACTCCCGCTTCCTGTTCCTGACCGTCTACGCCGTCCGCATGTCGGCCCTCGCGATCGGGGAACTGCTGCGCCAGACCATGGCTGACCTGGGCGGCACCGTGGAATGCGGCGAACTCGGCGTGCGGGAGGAAGCCCGCGGTCTCACCCTCCCGACCGCGATCTTCGCCCGGTGGAGCCGCTAGCGCTTATTCTCTAGCGAAGCGCAGCGCTGCGCCGGCCACGAACGGCGCGCCGGCCAGCAGCAACAGGCTGGTGGCTGCGACAAGCTTCAGGCCGGAGGTACCCCCCTCCAGCGCGCCCGCGCCAAAGACCAGCAGCGGCAGCGCGAACGGGAGCATCACCATGCCCGCTACCGCACCCGCGCCGCGCAGGCCGGCGACGAGCGCGGCGGTCGCAACCGCCAGGGCGGCGAGACCCGGCGTGCCGAGCAGCAGTCCGAGCTCCAGCCGCAGCAGCACGTCGGCCGGCATCTCGAGCAATGCGGCACTCAGCGCCGCCGCGAGCATCACGGCCGGACCAAAGCCGATCCAATGGCCCAGGATCTTCGCCAGCGCGACCCCCGAACCGGACAGTCCGCGCACTGCGAACTGGTCCAGCACGCCGGACTCGAGATCCGGCAGCACCAGCCGCTCGACCGGCAGCAACGCCGCCAGCAATGCGGTCGCCCACACGACGCCCCCGCCGATTCGGGCAAGCAGCCTGGCGTCCGGCCCGATCGCGAAGGGGAACAGCGTCGCGACCAGCAGGAAGAAGGCCAAGGTCAGCATCAGCCCGCCGCCGCTCCAGGCACGGCGCAGCTCGCGAAACACGATCGCGATCATGCGGCCGGCTCCAGCGGCAGGACGCGCGCGCCCGGCAGTGCCACCGGGACATGGCTTGCCACGAGGACGATACCGCCGGCGGCGCGATGGCGCGCGACCAGGGCCTCCAGCAGCGCGGTCGATGCGGCGTCGAGACCGTTGACGGGCTCGTCGAGCAGCCAGATGTCGGCCCCTCCCGCGACCACGCGCGCCAGGGCCGCGCGCCGACGCTGGCCGGTCGACAGCATTCGCACCGGGACTTCGGCAAGCGTACCGAGCCCGACGGCATCGAGCGCCTCCGGAACCCGCGCCCGCCCGCCGTCCAGGCCCGCCCAGAATCCGACCGCAGACGCCAGCGGTTGCTCCGTGTCGAGCGCGGCCGCCTCGGCGAGCAGCGCTCGTGTGCCCTCCACCTCCAGCGTTCCCGCAGCAGGGGCGAGCAGGCCGGCGGCAATACGGATCAGGCTGGACTTGCCCACGCCATTGGGGCCCGTCACCAGCGCGGCTTCGCCTGGTTTCAGCGTCAGGCTGAACCCCTCGAACAACAGCCGTCCGCCGCGCACGCAGGCGATGCGATCGAGCATGAGCCGGGGCGTGCTCACGCGCCCGCGGCTTCCTCCAGCGCGTGCATGTCCTCGTCGCTCAGGCCGAAATGATGGCCGACCTCGTGCACGACGACATGCGTCACCAGCGCCTCGAGCGCGACCCCGGTCTCGATCCATTCGTCCAGCAGCGGGCGCCGGTAGAGATGGATGCGATCGGGCATGCTGACGCCGGTCCAGGCGGATTTCTCGCCGATCGGGAGGCCGTGGTACAATCCGGTAAGGGCGAACGGATCCTCGATCCCCATCGCGTCGAGCGTCTCGTCGTCCGCGAACTCTTCCACCAGAAGCACAACATCGCTCAGGTGCTCAGCAAAGGGTTCGGGAATGCGGGCGAGCGCGGCGCGGGCCAGCACCTCGATGCGGGCGGCGTCGGGGGCGAACTGCAAAGGCGCTTGCTCGGACATGGCTTCGTCCATAGGCCGGGGCGACAAGGCGGCACAAGGAGGGTGCGATGGAGCTGTTGAACGAGGCGGAGCGCGCCGATGCGCTCGACGGACTGCCCGACTGGGACCATGACGACGCGCGCGACGCGATCAGCCGCAGCTTCACGTTTGACAATTTCAGCCAGGCGTTCGCGTTCATGACGCAGGTGGCGCTGCTCGCGGAAAAGGCGGACCACCATCCCGAATGGTCGAACGTCTGGAACCGCGTCGACATCCTTTTGACCACCCACGATGTCGGCGGACTCTCCGAGCGCGACATCGACATGGCCCAGGCGATCGACGCGCTGGTCGAGTAACGGAGCCTCGGGCGTCGGCGCGGCCGACGAACCGACCCTGGAAGACGGGAGCGATGGCGGAGAAAACCTGCGACATCGGCTGAGGCGCGGTCTGAGGTGGCGGATACCCCGCCTGCCTCAGCCGTTCAGCCACCGACCTTGTTTTCAGGAGAACCCATGCTTCGTTCCATTCTGATCGGCCTCGTGGCCGGACAGCGCGCGATGACGCCGCTCGCGCTGATCGCGGGTGCTGCGCGACGCGGCCGACTGCCCGAGGATGCGCCGGCGCGCGCACTGTTTGCCAACCCGCTCGTCGCCTCAGGCGCGGTCGCGCTGGCCGCCGCCGAGATGGCGGGCGACAAGATGAAGACCGCCCCCGATCGCATCGTCCTGCCGGGCCTGATCGCCCGCACCACGACCGCGGCCTTTGCTGGCGCGGCCCTTGCGCCGGCCAGCCAGCGCAAGGCCGCAGCCGTTCTGGCCGCCGCTACCGCAATTGCCGCTTCCTATGTGGGC
Source organism: Sphingomonas sp. 3-13AW (assembly GCF_049311085.1). Lineage (NCBI taxonomy): Bacteria > Pseudomonadati > Pseudomonadota > Alphaproteobacteria > Sphingomonadales > Sphingomonadaceae > Sphingomonas > Sphingomonas sp. 3-13AW. The sequence continues at coordinate 66,313 of NZ_JASNVZ010000003.1, forward strand.
TTCTCGCTGCGGATGCGGGCGCTCCGGCGGTACGGCCAGACCAAGAGCGGCGTTGTCGAGGATGCCATCGTGCTCGGCAGCGGCCTCGTCATCACCCGCTAAGCTCTCCGCACCCCCGCGCTCGGGATTAAAGCCGGGCGCGGGGACCGCTCCTCAGCCGTCCCCCACCTCGGCCAGCAGCGCTTGCACCCGTGCGGCGCGCTCGGCGGGGTCCTCGATGCGCTCGGCGAGGACGAAGCGCTCGTTCTTGGCTTCCAGTCCTTTGGCCTTCAGCTTCGCCTTGCCATGGGGGGTGAGCGCGATCCCTCCGGGCCCGGCATCGACCCGCGCGACCCTGGCGCTGCGCGCCAATTGGCGGATCCGCGCCACCGTCACCAACCGCTGCGCCGCTTCGGGCAGCTCCCCGAATCGGTCCTCCAGCTCCTCCTCGAACGCGTCGAGCGCCGCCTCATCGCCGAGCCGTGCCAGCCGCGCATAGAGCGTCAACCGTACCTCCGCCTCGGGAATCCAGGTTTCCGGCAGCCGCCCTTCGATGCCGAGGTTGAGTTCCGGCGTCCACACGTCAACCGCCTCTCCACGCGCCGCGCGCAGGGCGAGCCCCAGCAGGTTCTGATACAGGTCGACGCCGATCAGCTTCATGTGCCCGGCCTGGGCTTCGCCCATCAGGTCCCCGGCGCCGCGCATGTCGAGATCGCGCGCCGAGATGGCAAAGCCAGCCCCCAGTCGGTCGAATGCCTGCAGCGTCCGCAGCCGCTTCAAGGTCGACTCGGCGATCTCCGCCTCCGGCTTGGTCAGCAGCAGCACCTGGCCGCGCCGGCCGCCGCGCCCGACCCGCCCGCGCAACTGGTGCAGCTGGCTGAGGCCAAAGCGGTCGGCATGGTGGACGATCATCGTGTTGGCGCGCGGCACGTCGAGCCCCGCCTCGATGATGTTGGTGGCCAGCAGCACGTCGCCCGAACCATTGGCGAAGGCGACCATGGCCTCGTCGATATCGGCGGCCGGCATCTTGCCATGCGCGGTCACGAGCCGCAGCTCCGGCACCAGTTTCGCCAATTGCGCCTCAAGCGGCGCCATGTCCTCGATCCGCGGGACGACCACGAAGCTCTGCCCGCCGCGCCCCTTCTCGCGCAGCAACGCCGTGCGGACCGTGACCGGGTCGAAGCTGCCGATCGCAGTGCGGATCGGCTGGCGGCGTGCCGGCGGCGTGGCGAGGATCGACAGCTGCTGCAATCCGACCAGCGCGGTCTGAAGCGTGCGCGGGATCGGCGTCGCCGAAAGCGCCATGACATGGCCCGCACCCAGATCGCGGAGCTTGCCCTTGTCCGCCGCGCCGAACCGCTGTTCCTCGTCGATGACCACCAGCGCAAGGTCGTGGTACGCAACTCCCGCGCCCGCAACTGCGCCGGTGCCGATCACCACCTGGATCGATCCGTCGGCAAGGCCCGCCCTGACTTGCTTCTTCTCCGCCTCGGTCGACAGGCGCGAGAGGCCGGCAACCACGACGCCGGTGCCGTCGAAGCGGCGTGAGAACGTCTCCAGATGCTGGCGCACGAGCACCGTGGTCGGCGCAGCGATGGCCACCTGGCGTCCGGCGAGCGCGACCATTGCCGCGGCCCGCAGCGCGACCTCCGTCTTGCCATAGCCGACATCGCCGATCACGAGCCGGTCCATCGGCTTCCCCGAGGCGAGGTCGTCCCGGACCGCGGCGATCGCACGGGCCTGATCCGGGGTCTCGGTGAAGGGGAAGCCCGCGGCGAAGCGCTCATAGGCGCCAGCATCGGGTTCGATCGGATCGGTGGAGCGCGCATCACGCTCCGCGGCAAGTGCAGCCAGCCCTTTCGCGCTCTCCGCAACCGCAGCGTCGATCGCCCCGCGCCGCTTTTCCCAGCTCGAGCCGTCCAGGGAATCAAGCGTCACCGAATCGGCGTCGGCGCCATAGCGCCAGATGCGGTCGGACTCGGCGACGGGCACAAGACGCCGGCCATCGCGCGCATAGCCGAGCATGATCGCATCGCCCTCGTCGCCCGGCAGCGTCTCAAGCCCCAGGACTTCGCCGATGCCGAAATCCTCGTGCACCACGACGTCGCCGATGCGCAGCTCGCCCGCGCCCGCGAACAGCGGATCGATCGCGGCGACGGCACTATCCTCTGCCAGCGCACGACCGCCGAGCAGGTCGGAAGCGGCAACCACCGCCAGCCCGTCGACGCTGAACCCGCGTTCGATAGCCGCCACCAGCATCCCGACCGACCCCGGCGAAAGCGCGCGCGCGGCCGCCCAGCTGGCCACCTCTTGCGGCTCCGTCTTCAACAGCTTGCGCACGCGCGAACCCAGGAAGCGAAGGTCTCGGCGGGAGCCCGCAAGCAGCAGCGCTCCTTCTTCCAGCGCCGAACGTCCGAAGCGGGCAAAGCCGCGCGAGGGCTGGCGCAGTTCGACAAAGCGGGGCGGAGCCTCCGCAGCGTCCGGCAGGGAAAGGGCGGTGGCGCTGTCGGCGTCCTTCTTCCACTCGTCAGCGGACAGCGTACCCGCGTTCGTGCGGCGACGCTTGGCGCCATCCTCGGCCAGAGCGAGAAAGCGCGCACGGCGCTTGTCGGCGCCGGGATCCATCGCCAGCGCAACGTCGGGAAGATGGGCGAAGAGCGATACGCCGATCACGCCCTCGCCGATGCCAGGCTCCATCGCGCGGCCGATCTCGATCCGTTCAAGTGCATCTTCCGAACGCTGGGTCGCGGGATCATAATCGCGGATCGCGGCGATCTGCCCCTCGACGACTTCGATTCGTACCGGTCGCGGTGCATCGGCGGGAAAAATGTCGATGACGCCGCCGCGCACCGCGACCTCTCCGGGCTCGTCGACACGGTCGTCGACGAGATAGCCGATCGACTCCGCCTCGGCCCGGAAGGCGTCGGGATCGAGCGCGTCGCCGACGGCGAGACCCGGGGGTGCGGGATCGAAGCTGTCCGGAGGCGGAAGCAGCGGCACCGTCGCTTCCGCCGTGGTGACACAGGCGAGCCGCGGACGATCTGCGTCATTCTTCAACAGCCGAAGGCGGCGCAGCGCCGCAACGCGCCGACCGACATTGGCGGCGGACGGCGGGGCGTCGTCCCCGGGAATCGCATCGCTGGAAGGCAGATGTACGACGGCTTGATCGGGCGCGAATGCGGCAAGCGCCGCGGCGATCCGCTCGGCACGCTGCTCATCCGCTGCGATGAACAGCAGATCCTGGGTTGCAAGCGCTTCCGCCAGGACAGCGGCGAGGGCGCCATAGGGGAGCGGCATTGGGGTCGTCATGACGCCACGCGCCCGTGGCACGCGGACTGGAAAAGCTGCATCGGGGAACTCCAGCGCGCCGGACGGCGCGTGCCGGTGAAAACGAGGATGGCGCGGCCGCGTTCCGTCGCGCCCTAGCCGCCCTTCGCGATCCATTCCTCGAGCGAGCGTTCGCCGGCCGGATCCGTGTCCGCATCCATGCTGTTGCGCATGATCTCCAGCGCCCATTGCGTGCGCTGCCGATCGCTGCTGGCGACCGAATCTTCCGGCACCCAGAGATCATATTCGCGCATATGGGCATCCGCGGCGGTGAACAGCACGCAGATATCGGCCGCGACCCCGGTCAGCACGAGCCGGCTCACCCCCAGCCGGGGCAGCAGCACCGGCAAGTTGGTCGAGTAGAAGCCCGAGAATTGCGGCTTGATGATGAAATAATCGTTGTCGCGCGGCTTGATCCGGCGGGTGATCTCGCGGCCCGGTGCGTCGCTTTCGGTGACCTTCTCGATCAGGCGCGAGCGTTCCGAATGCCACTCGTCGTCATTGTCGTTGATGTAGATGACCGGCACGCCGGCGGCATCCGCCGCATCGCGCAGTTTCAGGATCGGGCCGACCGCCGCCTCCGCGGCCTTTAGCAGGGGCGCTGCATCCTCGAAATCGAGCGCGTTGATCATGTCGATGATCAACAATGCCGTGCGCCCGGGTGCCTCCACCGCCTCTGCCATGCCTCTCTCCCCATCCCCGGCTCGCGGGCCGGGTGGGTTCAGCGCGTGAAGCCGGCGGCGGTTCCGCGCCGCTCAGTCGAACAGGCCGTCCTGGCTATTGGCAGGCGGCTCCACCCCAAGGTGCTTCCACCCCGCCGAGTTCAGGCACCGCCCGCGCGCGGTGCGCGCGACCATCCCGACCTGGATCAGATAGGGTTCGATCACTTCCTCGATGGTGTCGCGCGGCTCCGACAGGCCGGCCGCAAGCGTTTCCACGCCCACGGGACCCCCGCGATAGACGTCGGCGATCATGGTCAGGTAGCGCCGGTCCATGGCATCCAGGCCCTGGCTGTCGACCTCCAGCCGGTTGAGCGCGGCATCGGCGGTGCGCGCATCCACGGTCTCTGCACCAGCGACATTGGCGAAGTCGCGCACCCGCCGCAGCAGCCGCCCGGCGATGCGCGGTGTGCCACGCGCGCGCCGCGCGATTTCGCGTGCGCCGTCGGGCGCGACATGCAGGTCGAGCAACCCGGCCGCGCGCGTCACCACCCGCTGAAGCTCTTCGACGGTGTAGAATTGCAACCGCACGGGAATGCCGAAGCGATCCCGCAGCGGCGTCGTGAGCAGGCCCTGCCGGGTAGTCGCGCCGACCAGCGTAAAGCGGGGCAGGTCGATCCGGACGGAACGCGCCGACGGGCCTTCGCCGATCATCAGGTCGAGCGCACGGTCCTCCATCGCGGGATAGAGCACCTCCTCCACCGCCGGATTGAGCCGGTGAATCTCGTCGATGAACAGCACGTCGCCGTCCTCGAGATTGGTGAGCAGCGCCGCGAGGTCGCCGGACTTGGCGATCACCGGCCCGGACGTGGCGCGGAAGCCCACGCCCATCTCGCGCGCCACGATCTGGGCGAGCGTGGTCTTGCCGAGGCCCGGCGGTCCGAAGAACAACACATGATCGAGCGCGTCGCCGCGCGAGCGCGCTGCATCGATGAACACGCGCAGGTTCTCGCGTGCCGCTTTCTGGCCGACGAACTCGTCAAGCGAGCGCGGGCGCAGCGCCGCATCGACGTCCTCGCCACGCCGCGCCGGCGTCAGGATGCGGTCGGCGTCGCTCATTGTCCTGCCCCTGCGGTCGAGCGCGGGAAAGCGGCCGTCGGATCGAAGATGTCCATGGTTCGTTCCGTACCGATGCACCCCGCCCCCTGTCGAGGACCATCGCGCAACGCTAGGGCAGAGCGATGACCGATCGCCCGCCCCTGTTCGTTATGACCGCCTTGTCGCCCGCGACGATCGAGCAGCTTGAGCAGCGCTTCACCGTCTATCGCGGCGATGGCCCGGAGGACACGCGCGCCATCGTCGCCGGCGGTGCGAGCGTGATCGACGCGGCGATGATGGCGGCGCTGCCGCGGCTTGAGATCATCGCGGTGAACGGCGTCGGGTTCGACGGCATCGACCTGGATGCGGCGCGCGCGCGCGGGATCCGTGTCACCACGACGCCCGATGTGCTGACGGAGGATGTCGCCGACCTCGCGATTGCGCTGATGCTGGCGGTGCAGCGGCGGGTCGCCTTCAACGACCGCCGCGTGCGCGACGGCGACTGGATGGTGCCCGCCGGACGGCAGGCCAGCGGCCGCCGCATCGGCATTTTCGGCCTCGGTCGCATCGGCCAGGCGATCGCGCGTCGTGCCGAGCCTTTCGCGAAGGAGCTGCTCTACACCGCGCGCCATTCCAAGCCCGATCTACCGTGGCGTTTCGTGCCCAAGATCGGCGAACTGGCAGCGGCCAGCGACGTGCTGATCCTGTCGGCCCCGGGCGGTGAGGAAACGCACCACATCGTCGATGCCGACGTGCTCGCGGCGCTGGGGCCGGATGGCGTGCTGATCAACGTCGCGCGCGGCGGCCTGGTCGATGAGGCCGCGCTGATCGAGGCCCTGGCCACAGGAACCATCGCCGGGGCCGGGCTCGACGTGTTCGAGAACGAGCCCGATGTCCCCCGGGCGCTTCGCCACATGGACCATGTCGTGCTCTCCCCCCACCAGGGCAGCGCGACCGAGGCAGGACGCGCAGCGATGGCCGCGCTGGTGCTCGCCAACCTCGACGCGCATTTCGCCGGAAAGCCGCTGCCGACGCCGCTGGTCTAGCCGCCGCTAGCGTGCGGCCTTGCGCAGGGCGAGCCGGACGAGCGCGTCGAGGCTGGCCGCTTCGCCGACCTCCTCCGCCGCGGCCTCGACCGCGCGGGACGCCTCGGCGGGCTTGAACCCCAGGTTCAGCAATGCGGAGACGGCGTCCGCGCTCGCGCCACCGGCCGGGATCGTGGCACCCGCGACGCCGGCGATGCCCGGTGCGATGCCGCCGACCTTGTCCTTCAGTTCCATGGCGATGCGTTGGGCAAGCTTGGGCCCGACGCCATTGGCCCGGCCGATGCTCGCCTTGTCGCCCTTGGCGATGGCGGTGCGCAATTCCTCCGGCGCCAGCACCGACAGGATCGCCAGCGCGACCCGCGCGCCGACTCCCTGGACGCCGGTCAGCAGCCGGAACCAGTCGCGCTCATCCGCCGTCGCAAAGCCGACCAGGCGGATGAAATCCTCGGCCACCAGCATCTCGGTGTGGATGGTGACGTGCTCGCCGGTTGCGCCCAGCGCCTGGAGCGTGCGCGACGAAGCGCCGACGAGATAGCCGACCCCGCCGACGTCGATGACCGCATGGTCGACGCCGGTCGATTCGAGCCGGCCCTTCAGATGTGCGATCATGCCCCAACTCCCGTCCGTCGTGCCCGCGCATGCGCGCTGGCGAGATGATGCGCATGGGTGATCGCCACCGCCAGCGCATCGGCCGCATCGGGTCCGGAGAGCTTCACGCCGGGCAGCAGATGCCCGACCATCGCCTGGATCTGCCGCTTGTCGGCGCCGCCGGTGCCGACCACCGCCTTTTTCACGACGCTCGGGTGATATTCCCCGATCGCCAGCCCCGCGGTCGCCGCCGCCAGCAGCACGACGCCGCGTGCCTGCCCGAGCTTGAGGGTCGATTGCGCGTTGCTGTTGCCCAGCACCTCTTCCGCCGCCGCGCTTTCCGGACGCTCGGTGCGGATCACCTCGCCCAGCGCGCCGAACAGGTGCGAGAGGCGGCGGGGCAGCTGCATTGATGGATCGGTGCGGATCTGCCCGTTGGCGACGTGACTCAGCCGGTTACCGTCCGCCCGGATCAGGCCCCAGCCGGTCGTGCCAAGGCCGGGGTCGAGACCGAGGATGATCAGCCGAGCTTCTCCATCACCGCGTCCGAGACTTCGTAATTGCCCCACACGGTCTGCACGTCGTCGTCGTCGTCGAGCGCGTCGATCAGCTTGAACAGCGTCGCGGCGTCGTCCTCGCTCACCTCGACCATGGTCTGCGGCTTCCACGCGAGCTTCGCGCCCTCGGCCTCGCCGAGCACCGGCTCCAGCGCCTTGGCGACTTCGTGCAGGTCGGCCTGTGCCGTCCAGATCTCGTGGCCTTCCTCGGACGAGGTGACGTCCTCGGCGCCCGCTTCCAGCGCGGCTTCGAACACCTTTTCGGCATCGCCGACGCTGGCGGGATAGGTGATCAGGCCGACCCGGTCGAAGCCGTGGCTGACCGATCCGCTCGCACCCAGGTTGCCGCCGTTCTTCGACACTGCGGTGCGCACGTTGGTGACGGTGCGGTTGCGGTTGTCGGTCAGCGTTTCGATGATGAGGGATACGCCGCCGGGGCCAAAGCCCTCGTAGCGGATCTCCTCGTAATTCTCCATGTCGCCCTTGGACGCCTTGTCGATCGCGCGCTGGATATTGTCCTTGGGCATCGACTGCGCCTTGGCGGCGTTCACCGCCGCGCGCAGGCGCGGGTTCATGTCCGGGTCGGGCAGACCCATCTTGGCCGCGACCGTGATTTCACGGCTGAGCTTGGAGAACATGCCCGAGCGCTTCTTATCCTGCGCGCCCTTGCGGTGCATGATGTTCTTGAACTTGGAATGGCCTGCCATGTGCTCTCTCGAAACCAGGGGCAGCCCGGCTTCCAGGGAAGCGGGCCATCAATGCATGCACGGGTAGAAGAAACACCTGCCCCTAGACAAGCAGTGCCTGTCCGCCGCGCGGGGGCGGGAAACGGCGCCCGAAGGCGCCGTCCGTCAGATGCCCAGCGCCTGCTTGTACGTCTCGAGCAGCATGTCCGCCTCGTCGCGGTGATGCTTCTCCATCCGGCGCAGGCGGATGATGGTGCGCATGGTCTTGATGTCGAAGCCGGTCGACTTCGCCTCGGCATAGACGTCCTTGATATCGTCGGAGATGCCCTTCTTCTCCTCTTCGAGCCGCTCGATGCGCTCGATCAGAAGGCGCAGCTGCTCGGCCGAGATATTGTCGCTCATGATGTTCCCGTGATTGGACGTGTTGTGAAGGCGCGCGTCTAGGCGATCCCCCGCCGCCGCTCAACCGGTGCTTGGGGCCGGTGCGGCAGAGAGCGGCGACCGCGGCCGGACCGCTATTGCGCCTCGATCTGCTCGGCGGTCGGGTTGCGGGCCAGGCTCTCCTGCATCCGCGCGAGCTGTGCCTCGGTGGCAGGCGGCTGGTGCTTCGCTTTCCACTCGGCATAAGGCATGCCGTAGATCGCCTCGCGCGCCTCCTCCCTCGAGATCGGCGCACCGAGTTCTTCGCTCGCTTCCTCCACCCACTCGGACAGGCAATTGCGGCAGAAGCCCGCAAGGCCCATCAGGTCGATGTTCTGTGCGTCGGAGCGGTGGCGAAGATGTCGCACAAGCCGGCGGAACGCGGCTGCTGCGACCTTGTCATCGATCTGATTAATGTCGCTCATAACCATGCTCCAAGGTTGATCCGAATCGAAGAACAGGTAGAGCCGGACGCTTAAGAACCAAGGATCGAGGATGACAAAGGCTTTTACGCCCCGCTCGCGCAAGGTCCGGGTGCTCGCTACGTTGGGCCCGGCCAGCAACTCGCCGGAAATGATTGCCAAGCTGTTCGAAGCGGGCGCGGACGCGTTCCGGATCAACATGAGCCATGGCGATCAGGAATCGAAGCTTCCGGTGATCGCGGCCATCCGCGCGATGGAAAAGGAATATAATCGGCCGACCACGATCCTCGCCGATCTTCAGGGGCCCAAGCTGCGAGTCGGCCGCTTCGCCGAAGGCCGGGTCATGCTGGAAACCGGCAGCCAGTTCATCCTCGACCGCTCCAATGACCCCGGGGACGCGACTCGGGTAGAGCTCCCGCACCGCGAGATTTTTGCCGCGATCACCCCGGAAGCCCGGCTGCTGCTCGATGACGGCAAGCTGGTGCTGCGGGTGGTGGAGCATGACGAGACGCGCATCGTCACCCGTGTCGAAGTCGGCGGCATGCTGTCCAACAACAAGGGGCTGAACGTTCCGGACGTGGTGCTGCCGATGGCGGCGCTCACGCCAAAGGACATCAGCGACCTCCACTTCGCGGTAGACGCCGGCGTCGACTGGATCGCGCTGTCCTTCGTGCAGCGGCCCGAGGATCTCGCGGACGCGCGCCGGCTTATCCAGGGCCGCGCGGCGCTGCTCGCAAAGATCGAGAAACCTTCGGCAGTGGTGCGGCTCGAAGAGATCGTGGAGCAATGCGACGGCGTCATGGTGGCGCGCGGCGACCTGGGCGTCGAACTGCCGCCGCAGAGCGTGCCGCCGCTCCAGAAGCGGATCGTCGAGACCGCCCGTCGCCTTGGCCGCCCGGTGGTGGTCGCGACCCAGATGCTCGAATCGATGATCGATTCACCGTCGCCGACCCGCGCCGAGGTCTCGGACGTCGCGACTGCGGTGTATGACGGCGCCGACGCCATCATGCTCTCGGCGGAAAGTGCCGCCGGCAAGTGGCCGGTCGAATCGGTCGCGATGATGGATGCGATCGCCAATTCGGTGGAGCGCGATCCCGGCCATGGCGACCGCGTCCATTTCACGATCACCCATCCGGACCCGACGACCGCCGACGCGCTTGCCGAGGCTGCCAAGAACATCGCCCGCACGGTCGATGCGAAGGCGATCCTGTGCTTCACCGCGTCGGGCTCGACGGCCCGCCGCATCGCGCGCGAACGCCCGGGCGTGCCGATCATGGTGCTGACGCCGAAGCTGGAAACGGCACGGCGGCTGGGCCTGTTGTGGGGTGTCCACGCGATCCACACGCGCGACATCGGCTCGTTCGAGGAAATGGTCGCCAAGGCCAAGCGCATGATGCTGCGCCACGAGATGGCCGGCCCGTCCGACCGGGTAGTGGTGTGCGCCGGCGTGCCGTTCGGGACGCCGGGCTCCACCAACGTGCTGCACGTGGTGCGAATCCTGGGCGACGAGCTCAAGAACTACGAGAAGAACAAGAACTGAGTCTGGACCGGTGCTCCCCGACGCGGAGAGCACCGGGACCGCTCGCGCTTCAGGCGCTTTCCAGCAGGCCCAGCCGTGTCAGTTCGGCGCGAAATGCGTCAGCGTCCGTGAAGAGCACGGCGTGGAAGCCAGCCGCCTCCGCCGCCGCGACATTGGCGGCGTTATCGTCGACGAACACGGCTTCGCCCTCGCCCAGCCCGAATCGGCGCAGCGCCAGCGCGTAGATCGCCGGATCCGGCTTCACCAGCTTCTCGTCGCCGGAGACGACCACATCCCGGAATCGGTCGAACAGTTCCGGCGCCGTCGCGCGGAACGGCGGCCAGAACTCACCAGAGAAGTTGGTGATCGCGTAGAGCGGAACGCCCGCCGAATCGAGCGCACGCACGATCTCGGCCATCCCCGGCACGGGGCCGCCGATGCTCTCGTTGAACCGCGGTCCCCAGGCGGCAATCAGCGATTCATGCTCGGGATAGCGCGCGATCAGCTCGGCCGAAGTCTCCGCAAAGGGGCGCCCGGCATCGTGCTGGAAATGCCATTCCTGCGTCACGACATCGCGCAGAAACGCCGCGAGCGCCTGATCGTCGTCGATCAGGCGCTCGTAGAGGAACCGTGGGTCCCAGTGGTAGAGGACGTTGCCGACGTCAAAGACGACGGCCTTGATCGGGCTCGGCACAGCGGCGCCGTTCCGAACCGACAAGATCAGCCCTGGCGTGCCTTGAAACGGCGATTCGTCTTGTTGATGACGTAGATACGGCCGCGACGGCGGATCACGCGGTTGTCCCGGTGGCGATCCTTGAGCGACTTCAGGGAGTTGACGATCTTCATGACCGGGTTCGCTTCTCGAAATTTGGGCTGACAAAAAGAGGCGCCCGCCTAGAAGCTGGCGGCTCCCAAGTCAAGGATGGCGGCAGTGGAGCGGATGCGGCAAGCCGCGCGTTGAACACGGCACGACGGCTTAGAAGCCGCACAGGAGGCAAGGCAGCATGAACAAACTTGTACTGGCGCTTACCGCAGGATTGGCAAGCCTGACAGCCGGTTGCGCGACGACTCAGCGCGGGGCGCCAGTGGATGTTACCCGATTCCACCTCGGCTCGGCGGTCGAGCCGGGTAGCTTCACCATCGAACCGCTCCGCACGAACGCCACGATCAGCCCCGAGTATCAGACCTATGCCGACGCCGTTTCGCGCGAGCTGACCCGGCTGGGCTTCACGCCGACCCGCACCACGGTCGATGGCGCTTCCCGCTATATCGTCTCGGTCGCCTTCCAGCGTGCCGCGCGCGGCTATGTAAACAAGCCGGCACCCTTTTCCGTGGGCCTGGGCGCGGGCGGCGGCAGCTTTGGCCGTCGCTCCGGCGTCGGCCTGGGCGGCGGTGTCCAGTTGCCGGTCGGCGGCGGCCGACGGGAGGCGGTGATCGGATCCGAACTTTCCGCACAGATTCGCCGCCGTTCCGACAGCACGGTGGTTTGGGAAGGGCGCGCGGTTACCGAATCGCTCTCCGGCCAATCCTCGAGCCAGCCGATTTCCGTAGCCGACAAGCTGGCCACCGCGCTGTTCCGGGACTTCCCCGGAGAGTCCGGGATCACTACCACGGTCCGATGAGCATCACCGTCAACGCCGCCTTCGACAGCGGCAACATCCGCCTCGCCGGGGTAGAAGGCGACACGCTGAACCTGGAGATCGTGCGCGATCACCAGTCGGACTTCTACCAGTGGTTCCACTTCCGGGTGGCCGGCGCCAAGGGCCGCCGGCTGACTTTCCGAATCACCAATGCGGGCGGTTCCGCCTATGCATTCGGGTGGCCGGGCTATCGGACCCGGATGAGCACCGATCGCCAGGCGTGGCGGCAGGTTGCCGATACCCGCTATGCGGACAACGTGCTGCAGTGGACGGTCGAGATCGACAGCGACCTCGTCTGGATCGCCTATTTCGCGCCCTACACGCTGGAGCAGCATGACGCGCTGGTGGCGCGGATTGCGGCGAAGCCAGGCGTTTCCGTGCGCGAACTGGGCCAGTCGCTCGACGGCCGCGCGATCGATTGCCTGACGATCGGCACCGGCCCCAAGCAGCTGTGGTTCTATGCGCGCCAGCATCCCGGCGAATCGATGACCGAATGGTTCATGGAAGGCGCGCTGGAAAAGCTGGTCGATCCCGATGACGCGACCGCGCGCGCACTTCGTGAAAAGGCGACGCTGCACCTGGTGCCCAACATGAACCCGGACGGCTCGTTCCGGGGGCACCTGCGCACCAACGCCGCGGGGGTGAACCTCAACCGCGAATGGGACACGCCGACGCCCGAGCGCAGCCCCGAAGTGCTGTGCGTGCGCAATGCGATGGACGCGACCGGCGTGGTGTTCGCGATGGACGTCCACGGCGACGAGGCGATCCCGGCCAATTTCCTCGCCGGTTTCGAGGGCATCCCGGCGTGGACCGACGCCCACGGCGAGAAATTCTATGAATACAGCCGGCGGCTGGCAGCAGCGACGCCCGACTTCCAGCTCAAGCTCGGCTATGTGAAGTCGGCGCCCGGCCAAGCAAACCTGTCGATGTCGACCAACCAGCTCGCCCAGCGATACGGCGCGGTTTCGATGACGCTCGAAATGCCGTTCAAGGACCATGACGCCAATCCCGATCCGGAATTCGGCTGGTCGCCAGAGCGCTCGAAGAAGCTCGCGCATTCCTGCCTCGACACGCTTGCCGGGATGATCGACGCGCTCTGATCCGTCCTTCCTGCCCGTTTCATCATTCAAGGAGCCCAGATGCCCAGCCTCGTCCTCATTCGTCACGGCCAGTCCGCATGGAACCTGGAGAACCGCTTCACCGGCTGGTGGGACGTAAACCTGACCGAGCAGGGCATCGCGGAGGCGATTGCGGCCGGCGAGCTGATGGCGGCGAAGGGCCTGGATTTCGACCAGTGCTTCACCAGCCTCCAGACCCGCGCCATCAAGACGCTCAATCTGGCGCTGGAATCCATGGGTCGGCTGTGGCTGCCGGTGGAGAAGGACTGGCGCCTGAACGAGCGCCACTATGGCGGGCTCACCGGCCTCGACAAGGCAGAGACGGCAGCCAAGCATGGCGAGGAGCAGGTGAAGATCTGGCGCCGCAGCTTCGACATCCCGCCCCCCGTGGCCGAAGCCGGCGGCCCCTACGACCTCAGCAACGATCGTCGCTACGCCGGCATCCCGGTTCCCGCGACCGAGAGCCTGAAGGACACGATCGCGCGCGTGCTGCCCTATTGGGAGGCGCGGATCGTGCCCGAGCTGAAGGCAGGAAAGCGCGTGCTGATCTCCGCGCACGGCAACTCGCTGCGCGCGCTGGTGAAGCACCTGTCGGGCATCTCCGACCAGGATATCGCCAGCCTGGAGATCCCGACCGGCCAGCCGCTCGTCTACGAACTCGACGACGCGCTCAACGCCACCGACCGCTATTACCTGCGCGACCGGTAACGGCGTTTTCCACCGTCACGCGTCGGGCAGGGCTTCCGCCCTTGCCCGGCGCCGTGGCGCTCTCTAGGAAACCCGCTTCCACGCAATCGGGACAGCGATGGCAGACCAACCTCTCGTCGGCATCATCATGGGCAGCACCTCCGACTGGGAGACGATGCGCCACGCAGCAGATGTGCTCGACGCCCTGGGCGTCCCGCACGAGACCAAGGTCGTGTCGGCACACCGCACGCCCCGGCGGCTGGTCGACTATGCCGAGAGCGCCGCGGCGCGCGGATTGAAGGTCGTGATCGCAGGCGCCGGCGGCGCCGCCCACCTGCCCGGCATGGCCGCATCGATGACGCGCCTGCCGGTGCTTGGCGTGCCGGTTGAGTCCAAGGCGCTGAGTGGCATGGATAGCCTGTTGTCGATCGTCCAGATGCCGGCCGGCATCCCGGTCGGCACGCTGGCGATCGGCCGCGCGGGCGCCGTCAATGCCGGCCTGATGGCAGCGGCGATCCTGGCGATCTCGGACGAGGCGCTTGCCGCCCGCCTGGACACCTGGCGCGCGGCCCAGACCGACAGCGTGGCGATCGACCCGCAATGACGCTCGCGCCCGGCGCCACCATCGGCATCATCGGTTCGGGCCAGCTTGGCCGGATGATCGGCATGGCCGCGGCCCAGCTGGGCTATCGCATCCATGTCTATGCGCCCGACAGCGGCCCGGCCAACGACGTGGCGGCAACCCATAGCCGCGGCGCCTATGACGACGCCGCCGCGCTGGCGCGGTTCGCGGCACAAGTGGATGTCGTCACCTACGAGTTCGAGAATATCGCGGCAGAGCCGATCGCGGTGCTCGAAACCCAGGTGCCGGTGCATCCCTCTTCGCAGTCACTGCGCGTCGCCCAGGACCGGGTGGCGGAAAAGCGGTTCGTGGAATCGCTCGGCGGGCGCCCCGCGCGTTGGGTGCCGGTCGACACCCGCGCCGAGCTGGACGCTGCGATCGCGACCATCGGCTGTCCCGCGGTGCTCAAGACGACGCGCTTCGGCTATGACGGCAAGGGCCAGGCCCGGCTCGCTTCCCCCGCGGATGCCGATGCGGCCTGGGATGCGATCGGCAGCGGTCCTGCGATCCTGGAGGCATTCGTCCCCTTCACGCACGAATTCTCGATCATCCTGGCACGCGGACCGGACGGCAGCATCCTGAGCTATCCGCCAGCGTGCAACGTCCACAAGGACGGGATTCTCGACACCTCGACGGTGCCCGCCCCCGCCGAGGTCGCGGCCCAGTGGACGGAGGCCGCCGCGCTGGCCGGCCGCGTTGCCGAGGCGCTCGGCCATGTCGGCGTGCTGACGCTTGAGTTCTTCTGCGGCCCCGAAGGCCCGGTGTTCAACGAGATGGCGCCGCGCGTCCATAACTCGGGCCACTGGACGATCGAGGGGGCGGAAACCTCCCAGTTCGAGAATCACGTCCGGGCGATCTGCGGTCTGCCGCTCGGGCCGGTGCGCGTGACCGGGCGCGAGGCGGTCATGACCAACCTGATCGGCGACGACGTCGACGCGTGGCCGGCGCTGATGGCGGAGCCGGGCGCGCACCTGCACCTGTATGGCAAGCGGGAAGTCAGGGCCGGCCGCAAGATGGGTCATGTCACGCGGGTCGTCCGCGACTGAACTGCAGCCTGACGACGTCAGGGCTCTCCAACTTTCCAGTAACAGATGGACGGTCGCAGATGCGCCGCGCGCAACTGCGGGCAAGTTCATTGCATTTGCTGCAAGTGCGAAGGCGGGGCACATGGAAGGGGCATGCTGCATCGCAGCACAACCCGAAGGAGGCTTCCATGTTCAGCCTGATCGCGCTGTATTTCTCCTACCGCAACCAGACCGTCGGCGCGCACATCGCCCCGATCGCGAAGGTTTCTGCCGCCAACGACGGCACCCGCACGGTCGAACTGGCAAAGGCTGCCTGATCGCCCGACGCGCTGCCCCGGCAGCGCACCCGAGCGGCGGAGCCGAGGCTCCGCCCTCGTGGAGGCTTAGCCCTCCACCCCCAGCTGCCACAGCACGAACGCCATCTCTTCGGCAGCTTCCTTCAGGCTCTCCCACCGACCCGACTTGCCGCCGTGCCCTGCGCCCATGTTGGTCTTGAGCAGGAGCACATTGTCGTCGGTCTTGGTGAAGCGCAGCTTGGCCGCCCACTTCGCCGGCTCCCAATAGGTCACCCGCGGGTCGTTGAGCCCGCCCGAGATGAAGATCGGCGGATAAGCCTGGGGCGTGACATTGTCATAGGGGCTGTACGAGCGGATCAGCTCGAACGCCGCCTTGTCCTCGATCGGATTGCCCCACTCCGGCCATTCGCCCGGCGTCAGCGGCAGGGTCTCGTCGAGCATCGTGTTGAGCACGTCGACGAACGGCACGCTCGCGACCACCGCGCCCCATAGTTCCGGATCGGAGTTCACCACCGCGCCCATCAGCTCGCCGCCGGCCGATCCGCCGGCGATCGCGATGCCGCCCTCGTGCGTGAAGCCGTGGTCGATCAGCCCGCGCGCCACGTCGACGAAGTCGTTGAACGTGTTCAGGCGCTTGTCGAGCTTGCCGTCCAGATACCATTGCTGGCCCAGGTCATCGCCGCCGCGAATGTGCGCGATCGCGAACGCAACGCCGCGATCGAGGAACGACATGCGGCTAGTCGAGAAGCCCGGCGGCACCGCATAGCCATAGGCGCCATAGGCGTAGAGATAGAGCTTGCCGGTGCCGTCGCGCGGGAAGCCGTTGGGGTAGACCACCGACACCGGCACTTCCGTCCCGTCGCGCGCGACGATCTTCAGCCGCTCCGTGGCGTATTTTGACGGATCATAGCCGCTGGGGATCGCCTGCACCTTGAGGACGCGCTGCTCCGCGGTGGCCACGTCATATTCAATCACGGTGCCGGGCGTGACCATCGATTCATAGCCGAGGCGCAGCCTGTCGACCGCATATTCGGGGTTGTCGCCCAGGCCGACGACATAGCTCGCCTCCGGAAAGGCGATCGGCTTGGGCTCGCCGCCTTGGTAGCCATGCAGGAAGATCTGATCGAGCCCGTCTTCGCGTCCCTCCACGACGAAGAAGTCGGCGAAGGTGGTGACCCCGGTCATGTAGAAATGGTCGCTCGGCGCCAGCCGCTCGGTCCATTCGGACGGCCGCTCCAGCGGCGCGGTTACCAGCCGGAAATTGGGATGCGTGTCGTTGGTGTGGATGAAGAGCGTGCCGTCATGCTCCTCCACGTCATACTCGACATGGGGCTTACGCTCACGCACCAGGATGGGCTCGGCGAGTGGATCGTCGGCCGGAATCAGCCGTACTTCGCTGGTGACGTGGTCGCCGGCGGCGATCACCAGGAAGCGGCGGGATTGCGTCTCGGCAACCGACACGCGCCAGCCCTCATCGGCCTCGTGATACAGCTCGACATCCTGCTCGATCGGCGTGCCGATGCGGTGCAGGCGGGCATTGTCGGTCCGCCACTGGTCGTTGGCGAGGCCGTAGAGAAACGCGGAGGAGTCCGCGACCCACACCAGTTCGGAAAGGGTACCGGGGATCACATCATCCAGCAGCGCGCCGGTGGTGAGATCCTTGACCCGCGCCTCGAACCGCTCCGAACCATTGTCGTCGATCGCGTAGGCGAGGTACCGACCGTCGGGGCTGACCGACAGCGCGCCGAGCCGGAAATATTCCTTGCCCGCGGCAAGGGCGGGTTCGTCCAGGATCAGTTCGTCCGGGCCGCCGGCCACGGGCTTGCGCCACCAACGGCGATATTCGCCGCCGGTCTCGTAATCGGTCCAGTAGAGCCAGTCGCCGTCCTTCTGCGGAACGGTGGCATCATCTTCCTTGATGCGCCCGCGCATCTCCTCGAACAGCCGGTCGACGAGCGGCCGGTGCGGCGCCATCACCGCGTCGAAATAGGCGTTCTCCGCCTCGAGATAGCCGAGCACGTCGGGGTCCGTGACCTCGGGATATCCGGCATCGCGTAGCCAGGCCCAGGGGTCTTCTACGGTGATGCCGTGACGTTCGAACTGATGGGGACGTTGCTCTGCGATCGGGGGCACATGGTTCATGATGCTCATGTGGGACGGGATGCGCGCGAAGTCGAGGGGACCGGCCTGCCGGCCTCAGAAGATCCCCAGGAACTTCTTGCGCTGCTTCTTCTTCTCCTCGCCCGAGCCCTTGCCATCCTCGTCCTTGGCGGTGGTGCCCTGCCCCACGTCGTCGCGCGGCTTGCCCTTGGTCGTGCGCTGCGCCTGGGCAGTGGCACCCGCGAGCACCGGCCCGCACGCGGCCGATTTCGCGTCGCCCACGTCGACGAAGGCGAGCAGGCCCGCCACCGGAGTCGCTACGACCGCCAGGCCCAGCCCGGCACCCGCGCGCCCGAGCAGTTCCGGGCTGAGGACGCTGATGCCCGGCTTTGCGAAATAGCCGTTGATGCCCACCGGGGACTGGCCCGCGAACAGCGAGAACTTCTTGGAATCGGCGCGGAAGGCGAGGTCGATCGCCTCGGTCTTGAAGCTGAACCCGCCGCGGCCGAGCATCACGTTCTTGCTGGTGTCGATCAGGATGGGATCGGCCGCCGCGACGCCGTTGCGCACGGTGAAGCCGATCAGCCCACAGTTGATCTCTACCGGCTTCTTCAGCTTGTCCTCGAACATCTTCTGCACGAACGTTCCGACGTCGAGCTCAGAGAGCTGGATGTTGCGGGTCCAGAAGGTGCCCTTGGGCAGGATGAAGGCGATGCGTCCGTTGGAATTGGCCAGCGAAGTCCGCACGCTGTCGCCGCTGCCCGTCATCTTCACACGGGCGGAAACGGTGCCGCTGGTGCCGGCCTCTGCCACGCCGAAGCCGGCGAGCAGCTTGCCCATCGGCGTCGGCGTCAGGCGGATATCATAGTTGGTGAAGACCGGCGTGCGCCGCGCATTGATGCGGATGTCCGACAGCACGGTGCCGCGCGCCATCGTGAAGTTGAGCGGGGAAAGCGTGAGCAGCCGGTTGTCGAGCGTCAGGCCGAGCTTGATGTTGGAGATCGGCACGTTCTTCGAACGGACCTGCCGAACCTTCCAGTCGACCTTCGCGTCGAAGTTCTTGAGCGCAGCGATGTTGAGTGGCGTGTCCGGCAGCAGCCGGGGGGTGCCGCCGACCTGGGTGATCGTACCGGACTTGCCTTCGGCATTCAGCCGGTCCGGATTATAGCCGATGAAGGGCGCCACATCGAGCATGTCGAGCGTGCGGGTGGCGAGGTCGGCGGTCAGGAACACGCGCGGCTCGCGCTGGAACACGCTGAAGCCGCCACTGAGGTCGCTGTCGCCGAACGTGCCGCGCAACCCGGTGAAACGCCATTCCTCTCCGCGCTTGGTAAAGGCCGAGGCTAGGTGATAGCGCCTGGTGTCGGGCACGGTGAGGCCGAACACCTCGAACAAATGCGCAAGGTTGCGACCACGCAGGTCGACCTTCAGGTCGGAACCCTCAAGCTCGGTCGGCTCCCGCAGCGTGCCGGTGATCGTGCCGACCGCGTCGACAGCCCGGATCGTCACGGCAAGCTGGTTGCGTCCGCCCGCCAGCACCGCGTTGGGCGAGAGCAGCGCACCGGTGAGCGTAAACGGCGTACCGCGTGCGCGCCCGTCGCCTTCGAAGCGCACGGCGCTGGCAACCTTGCTGTCGCGCGCCTCCACCGTGTGGAAGCGCACGTTCGCGAGCACCCGCATCGACGGATCGGTGTAGCGAAGACCGGAGTTGCTGACGGCCGCCTGGCGAATCACGGGCATGTCGAACGGCTCGCCCTTCGCGTTCGGGTCGCCGAAGGTCCAGGTGTTGCGCCGGTGATCGGCATCCCACGCAAGGTCGACCTTCGCCCCGTCGAGCCCCAGCCAATTCATCCGCCGCTTGCCGAACAGGAAGGTCAGGGTCGCGATCTGGCTGTCGAACTTCCTGGCTTCCAGGAAATTGCCGCCGCCGGCCCAGGCCGGGTTCGATACCGTCAGCCCCTCTGCCAGGAACTTTACGTTGATCGGATTGAAGTAGAACTGGAAATCGCCCCCGACCCGCACCTGCCGTTCGGTGGAGTTGGAGGCGATCTTCTCGAACGTGCCCTTGAGGAAGCGGCCCTTGGTGATGAACAGGATCGCCCACACCAGGAACAGCGCGATCACGATCCCGAGCAGCACCCGCAGCAGGATGGTGAGCCAGCGCGGCCGATCCGGTCGCTGCGACGCCGCCGCCGCTTCGGTCGAAGGAGGCGGCGAATGATCCGCGACAGGGGGCAGTTCGCGATCAGCCATGGGGACCAAACCCGTTACCGGTGTAACGAGTTCCCGCAGGGGCCCCTGCGGTTGCGCACGGCGCGGCTTTGGGTTAAGCGCGCCGTCTTTCCACGACTCTTCGAGCCTGTCTCGAGGGATCGCCCGGCCAAAAGGGCTGCCGCGGCGATCTTCTGGGTTGTGTCACACAAGGAGACCAAAATGCCCAAGCTCAAGACCAAGAGCGGCGTCAAGAAGCGGTTTAAGTTCACCGCCACCGGTAAGGTGAAGCACGGTGTTGCCGGCAAGCGCCACCGCCTGATCAGCCACAATGCCAAGTACATCCGCCAGAACCGGGGCACCTCGGTGCTCGCCGACGCCGACGTTGCACACGTCAAGGCGTGGGCACCCTACGGCCTGCGTTAAGGAGTACTGATACATGGCACGCATCAAGCGCGGCACGACGACCCGGACGAAGCACAAGCGTATTTTGGATCAGGCGAAGGGCTATTATGGCCGTCGCAAGAACACGATCCGCATTGCGCGTCAGGCCGTCGAAAAGGCCGGCCAGTACGCCTATCGCGACCGCAAGGTTAAGAAGCGGACCTTCCGCGGCCTCTGGATCCAGCGCATCAACGCCGGCGTCCGGGCTGAGGGTCTGACCTATTCGCAGTTCATGCACGGCCTCAAGCTCGCAGGCATCACCCTGGACCGGAAGGTCCTGGCCGATATCGCGATGCACGAAGGTGCGGCATTTAGCGCCATCGTCGCTCAGGCGAAGGCGGCGCTGCCCCAGGCCGCCTAAGCGACCTGTAGCGTACGCGAGAATCGGGGCGTCGGTGGCAACACCGGCGCCCTTTTCGTTTCCGCCTTGTGCCCGGGGGCGCAAGGGAATGGCGGAAAGGCATGAAATGGCCATGCATCTCTGGTGGCTCTACGTCACCGCCGTGTTCCTGATCGCCGGCACGCCCGGACCCAACATGCTCCACGTGATGGTGCAGAGCATCCACCACGGCCCGCGTCGCGCGGTCTTCTCGATGGCGGGACTGATGAGCGCGGTGCTGCTGTGCATCCTCGCCTCCGCACTGGGGCTCGGCGCGATGCTCCAGGCGTCGCCGCGGCTTTATGGCGCGCTGCGGATCATAGGCGCGGCCTATCTGATCTGGCTGGGGATCAAGGCGTGGCGGGCGCCCGTCACGGCCGGACCCCGGGTCGACGGCGTCACCCGCAGCCGGCCGGGTGCGCTCTATGCCGCCGGTCTCGGCACCGGCCTGTCCAACCCGAAGCTGATGGTCTTTGCCGCCGCCTTCTTCCCCCAGTTCCTCGATCCCAGCCGTCCATTCTGGCTGCAGCTGGGGATCCTGGTGGCGACCTTTGTCGTCATCGAGGGCGGCTGGTACACGGCCTATGCGCTCGGCGGCCGCACGCTGGCTCGCTGGCTGGCCCCGGAGCACCGCCAGCGCCGCTTCAACCGTGCGACCGGCACCTTGTTTCTGGGGTTCGGCGGGCTTCTGCTCGCCGCCCGTGCCTGACGCCGGTTGCGGAACGGCTTGACCTTGCGCGCCGACTGGGGTTCGGACCTCCCAATCTTGCGAACGGAATTCCAATGACCACCGATCTCGAACAACTGGGCGCCGACCTGCTGGCGGCGATCGACGCGGCCGCCGGGCTCGATGCGCTGGAGGCGGTGCGCGTCCATGCGCTGGGCAAGCAGGGCGCTGTCACCGGCCTCCTGAAGACGCTCGGCGGCATGACGCCCGAGCAGCGCCAGAGCGAGGGACCGCGCATCCACGCCCTGCGCGAATCGGTCACGTCGGCGATCGCCGCGCGCAAGGCCGCGCTCGAGCAGGCGGCACTGGATGCCCGCCTCGCCTCCGAAACGCTCGACATGACGCTTCCGGTCGACCGCGTCGCCCCGGGCAGCGTCCACCCCGTCAGCCAGGTGATGGACGAACTCGCCGAGATCTTCGCCGACCTGGGCTTCGCGGTCGCGACCGGTCCCGAGATCGAGGACGACTGGCATAATTTCACCGCGCTCAACATTCCGGAGACGCATCCGGCGCGCGCGATGCACGACACCTTCTATCTGGCCGGCGAGCACGAGCGGCCGATGGTGCTGCGCACGCATACCTCGCCCGTGCAGATCCGCACGATGGTGTCGCAGAAGCCGCCGATCCGCATCATCGCACCCGGCCGCGTCTATCGTTCGGACAGCGACGCCACCCACACGCCGATGTTCCACCAGATCGAAGGGCTGGTGATCGACAGGGGCATCACGCTCGCGCACCTCAAATGGACGCTGGAGACCTTCCTCAAGGCGTTCTTCGAGCGCGAGGACATCGTGCTGCGCCTGCGCCCCAGCTACTTCCCCTTCACCGAGCCTTCGGCGGAGGTCGACATCGGCTACACGATGCAAAAGGGCAAGCGCGTGGTCGGCGGTTCGGAAGGATGGATGGAGGTGCTGGGTTCCGGCATGGTCCATCCAAAGGTGATCGCCGCCTGCGGCCTGGATCCGGACGAGTATCAGGGCTTTGCCTTTGGCACCGGCGTCGACCGGCTCGCGATGCTGAAATACGGCATGGACGACCTGCGCCCGTTCTTCGACGGCGACCTGCGCTGGCTCAAGCACTATGGCTTCTCGGCGCTTGACGTGCCCACGCTGTCGGGGGGAGTGGGCGCATGAAGTTCACCCTTTCCTGGCTGCGCGAGCACCTCGACACCGACGCCTCGCTCGACGCGATCCTCGACGGCCTCACCCGCATCGGGCTGGAAGTCGAGGGCGTCGAAAACCCGGCCGCGCGCCTCACCGGCTTTCGCGTCGCCCGGGTCCTGACCGCCGAGCGCCATCCCCAGGCCGACAAGCTCCAGGTCCTTTCGGTCGATGCCGGCGATGGCCCGCTGCAGGTCGTTTGCGGTGCCCCCAACGCGCGCGCCGGCCTGGTCGGCGTGTTCGGCATGCCCGGCGCGGTCGTCCCCGCCAACGGCATGGAACTGCGCGTGGCGGCGATCCGCGGCGTCGAATCCAACGGCATGATGTGCTCGACCCGCGAGCTGGAACTCGGCGAGGATCACGACGGCATCATCGAGCTTCCGGCCGATGCGCCGGTCGGCACGGACTTCGCCGATTATGCCGGCCTCGACGATCCCGTCATCGACATCTCGATCACCCCCAACCGCCAGGATTGCATGGGCGTGCGCGGCATCGCCCGCGACCTTGCTGCCGCTGGCCTGGGAACGCTGCGCCCGCTCGACGCGGTAATCGGCGGCCTGCCGCAGATCTCCCCGCAGGGCACCGGTCCCGACGTGTCCACCCAGGACCCGGAGGGCTGCCCCGCCTTCTACGCACAGACGGTATCGGGCGTGGCCAACGGCCCCTCCCCCGACTGGCTCCAGCGCCGGCTGACCGCGGTCGGCCAGAAGCCGATCTCGGCACTCGTCGACATCACCAACTTCGTGATGCTCGGCCTCGGCCGTCCGCTCCACGTCTATGACCGTGCCAAGCTCCAGGGCGGGCTTGTGGCGCGCAAGGCTGTCGCCGGCGAGCAGGTGCTCGCACTCAACGGCAAGACCTACACCCTCGACGGCGGCGAGACGGTGATCGCCGACGCGGCCGCGGTGCACGACATCGGCGGCATCATGGGCGGCGAGCATTCCGGCGTGTCGGAGACGACCACCGACGTGCTGATCGAGTGCGCCTATTTCACGCCCGAGGCGATCGCCCGCACCGGCCAGAAGCTGGCGCTCACGTCGGACGCACGCCAGCGTTTCGAGCGCGGCGTCGATCCGGCCTTCCTTGACGAGGGGCTGGAGATCGCGACCCGCCTGGTGCTCGCATTGTGCGGTGGCACCCCCAGCGAGGTCACCCGCGCGGGTGAGCCGCCGGTGGCGCCGCGCGTCATCGCCTACAACCCGGGCCTTGCCGAGACGCTGGGCGGGCTGGCGGTTGCGCCCGAGCGCCAGCAGCAGATCCTCGAGAGCCTCGGCTTCGTCGTCGACCTGGAATGGCAGGTCGTGGTGCCGAGCTGGCGCCGCGACATCGACGGCCCGGCCGATCTGGTCGAGGAAGTCATCCGCATCGAAGGCATCGACAAGGTGCCCTCGACGCCGCTGCCCCGTCCTGCCGGCGTCGCCCGGCCCACCGCCACGCCCGAGCAGAAGCTGGAGCGCCGGCTCCGCCGCTCGGCCGCGGCCCGGGGCCTGCATGAGGCGATCACCTGGAGCTTCATCGGCGAGGACGCGGCCGCGTCGTTCGGCGGTGGTGCCTGGACTCTCGCCAACCCGATCAGCGAGGACATGAAGGTCATGCGCCCCTCGCTGCTGCCGGGGCTGCTGTCGGCTGCGAACCGCAACCTCAAGCGTGGCGCCACCGGCGTGCGGCTGTTCGAGATCGGCCGCCGCTATCTCGCGGATGCCGAGCGCCTGACGCTCGGCGTCGTCCTCGCCGGCGAGCAGCGCGCCCGCGGCTGGCAGGCCGGCAAGGCCGCAGCCTTCGACGCGTTCGATGCGAAGGCAGAGGCGCTCGCACTCCTCGAAGCGGCCGGCGCTCCGGTCGCCAACCTCCAGGTGATGGACGGCGCGGGCGATGCCTATCACCCCGGCCAGTCCGCGACGCTGCGCCTCGGGCCCAAGACGGTGCTCGCCGCCTTCGGCACGCTCCATCCGCGCATCGCCAAGGCGTTCGACCTGCCCGGTTCCGTGGTTGCGGTCGAGCTGTTCCTGGATGCACTGCCGGGCAAGCGCGGCAGCGGCTTCATGCGACCGGCCTATGCGCCGCCCGCGTTGCAGGCGGTGACGCGCGACTTCGCTTTCCTGGTGCCGACGGCCGTCAGCGCCGACGCGCTGGTGCGCGCGGTGCGCGGCGCGGACAAGGCGGCAATCGTCGACGCGCGGCTGTTCGACGTCTTCACCGGCGCGGGCGTCGAGGAAGGTATGAAGTCGCTCGCCGTGGAAGTGACGCTGCAGCCGGGCGAAAAGAGCTTCACCGACGCGGAGATCAAGGGCGTGGCCGACAAGGTCGTCGCTGCCGCGGCCAAGCTGGGGGCCAGCTTGCGTGGCTGATCGGGTGGAGATCGGCAACGGCATCCTCACGGCGGCGATCGATCCGCTGGGCGCCGAGCTCGTGTCGCTGCGCGATGCGCAGGGACGCGAGCTGATGACCAACGCCGATCCCGCCTATTGGACCGGCCACGCGCCGATCCTTTTTCCGATCGTCGGCCGGCTGGCGGGCGACCGCTACCGGCTCGACGGCCGGGACTATGCGCTTCCCCAGCACGGCTTCGCGCGCCGGCGGACCTTCACGCTTGCCGAGCAGTCGGCCGAGCGCGTGCGCTTCCGGCTGGAAGACGATGCCGAGAGCCGCGCCGTCTACCCGCGGGCGTTCGCGCTCGACGTCACCCATGCGCTCGAAGGCGCGACGCTGACGACGACGGTGACGGTCACCAATCGCGATACCTGCGATCTGCCGGCCAGCATCGGCTTCCACCACGCCTTTGCCTGGCCGCTCCCTTATGGCCGGCCGCGCGACGCCCACCGCATCACCTTTGAGACACCGGAGCCTGCGACCCTCGCCTCGATCGAGGACGGGCTGATCGCCCCTGCCCCGCGCCCGAGCCCGCTCCAAGGGTGTGTGCTCCCGCTTTCGGACGATCTCTTCACCGAGGATGCGCTGGTCTGGCGGCAGCTTAAGAGCCAGTCACTGCGCTACGACGCAGGCGAGGGCCCGGCACTGCAGATCGGCTTCCCCGACACGCCGATGCTCGGCATCTGGACCAAGCCCGGCGCCGCCTTCATCTGCGTTGAGCCCTGGCACGGCATCGCCGACCCGGTCGGCTTTGACGGAGAGATCTGGGACAAGCCCGGGATGATGCGGGTCGCCCCCGGCGCGAGCCGCAGCGCGGTCATGTCGGTGACGCTGCTGCCCTGACGGGCTGGACAAGGCCGCCCTCTCCCATTTGTATGACGAACGTCATCGGGAGAGCAGCATGCGAAGCCAGTGGGTGGGCCGCCTCGCGGCCGGGATCGCCGCCCTTTCCGCCCTGCTTCCCGCGGCCGCTCAGGTCGCCCCCGGCGGGCCCGTCACGCCGCATGTGGACCCGGCCCGGGCCTATCTGTTCGCCCACATGACCAAGGAACGCTACGGCGTCCTCCACTATTCGGTGAGCCTCGATGGTTTCCACTGGACCCGTCTCAACCGCGGCAAGCCCGTCTCGAGCGACTATCGCGGCCACGCCTCGATCGCGCAGGGCCCCGACAACCGTTATTATCTGGTCGGCAACAACAGCGACGAAGACCCATTCATCCGCTTCTGGGTGTCGGACGATCTGGTGCGCTGGACACCGTTCGGCAGCTATCGGCCGGACCTCAGCGACATTCCCGGCCACCCCCATGCGATGCAGCGGATCGGGGCGCCCAAGCTGCTGTTCGACAAGCGGACCGGCCAGTTCCTGCTGACCTGGCACACGCCGAACGAGGACGGCAACCGCGACGATCCGGAACGCTATTGGGCGAGCCAGCGCACGCTGTACGTGCAGTCGCCGGATCTCAGGACCTTCGCCGCCAAGCCCCGGCGCCTGTTCAGCTGGGACATGGCCACCATCGACACGATCGTTCAGCCCGACCCCCGGGGCGGCTATTGCGCGGTCATCAAGGACGAGCGCTATCCGTCCTACGAATGGACCACGGGCAAGACGATCCGCATCAGCTGCGCCGCCAGCCTGCTAGGCCCCTATCCGCTGCCCGGCGCACCCCTCAGCCCGAATTTCCGGGAGGCGCCGACGCTGATCCGGTCGCCCGACGACAAGGACTGGCTGCTCTTCTACGAGCAATATGCCGGCACGAGCTATGGCCTGTCGGTCGCCCCGACACTGCAGGGCCCCTGGTTTCAGCTGTCCGGCAACACCGGCGTGCCGGAATGGAACCGCTACGAATTGCCGGCAGGGACGCGTCACGGTGCGATGCTGCCGATCAGCCGCGCGCAATATGACGTTCTGCGTGCTGCCTTCCCCGCTGGCGACTGACCCGGTCAGCCCGCCATCGGCTGAAGGACGATTCGCCGGCGCACCGTCTCTTTCAGCAGGCAGGCGGGGATTTCGATCCGATCGATCGTCCCGCCGGTGGCACGCGCCTCACAATTCGCACCCCGGCGCTTGATCCAGGCGCGCTCCTCGACCCGCAGCTGGGCCTGTTCGGCCGGGCCGCGCTTGTCCATGGCGGATTGATAGGCGCCGTTCAGCCGGTCGTCCTGCCGCGCCAGCTCGGCCTGGATGCAGGCCGCCATCGCCGGCGTCACGCCCTTGGCCGCATCGCCGCTGTTGAGGCATGTGTCGAGCTCGGGCGAATACTGCGCCTCGATGTCGGCGTCGGAGATCTGAAGCGCTGGCGTCTGCGGGGATGCCGCTGCCGATGGAGCTGCCGCCGGCAGTTCGGGCTCTACTGCCGCTGTCGCGACCGGGCCCGGTGTTGCAATCGCCTCCGCCTCCGGCTGGACAATGCCATTGTCGACGATGCCATCATCGGCAGGAGCCGGACTGCCGCCGCCGCAGGCGGTGACGAGCAGGATCAGCGCCAGGCCGCAGCCGCGCATCGCGAGGTGGTTCGAAACTCTGACCATAGGATCTCCGTAGCAGGCTCCTGAGCCCAGAACGCTGAGAGCGGCTGCAATTGTCTCATGAAACCACCCATCCGCCGCTACGTTGCAGTGCAGCGACGATCGTGGCTTTCGCGGGCCGTTGAAATTTTATAACACGCGCTTGAAACGAGTCTGCGCGGGATTTCGGTCCCGGACGGCAGGCCTAGGAGAGACGAGTGAGCGAAGAATCGCTGCGACCCAATCTGCCGCCGCTGGCGCTGCACGTGCCGGAACCCCGCTTCCGACCCGGCGATGCCGTGGACTTTGCCGAGGTCGCCATCCCCCCCGCCGACGCCGCGCGGCGCCCCGATACCAGTGCCCCTGCGGCCGAGTTCCACGAGCTCGCCTATACGCTGGTGCGCGTGCTGGACGAGGACAACCAGGCGGTCGGCGCCTGGAACCCGCGGCTAGCGCCCGAAGCGCTGCGCCGGATGCTGCGCGCGATGGCCCTCACCCGTGCCTTCGACGAGCGCATGTTCCGCGCACAGCGGCAGGGCAAGACCAGCTTCTACATGAAGTGCACGGGCGAAGAGGCCGTTGCGGTCGCCGCGACGATCGCGCTCGACTATGAAGACATGTGCTTCCCCAGCTATCGCCAGCAGGGGATCCTCATCACCCGCGACTATCCGCTGGTCGAGATGATGAACCAGATCTACTCGAACCGCGGCGACAAGCTGCACGGCAAGCAGTTGCCGATCATGTATTCGGCGCGCGACACCGGCTTCTTCTCGATCTCGGGCAATCTCACCACCCAATATCCCCAGGCGGTGGGCTGGGCGATGGCATCCGCGGCCAAGGGCGACACCCGCATCGCCGCCGCCTGGTGCGGCGAGGGGTCGACCGCGGAGGGCGACTTCCACTCCGCCTGCACCTTTGCCGCCGTCTATCGTGCCCCCGTCATCCTGAACGTCGTCAACAACCAGTGGGCGATTTCCAGCTTCTCGGGCTTCGCCGGCGCGGAAGCCACGACCTTTGCCGCCCGCGCAATCGGCTATGGCATTGCCGGGCTGCGCGTCGACGGCAATGACGCCCTCGCCGTCTATGCCGCCACCCGCTGGGCCGCGGAACGCGCCCGCACCAATCAGGGGCCGACGCTGATCGAGCACTTCACCTATCGGGCCGAGGGGCACTCCACCTCGGACGACCCTTCGCAATATCGCTCCGCCGACGAGGCCACCGCCTGGCCGCTCGGCGATCCCATCGCCCGGCTGAAGGCGCATCTCGTCGCGATCGGCGAGTGGGACGACGAACGCCATGCTGCGATGGATCGCGAGGTCGCCGAGCAGGTCCGCGCCGCCCAGAAGGAGGCGGAGAAGAACGGCGTGCTCGGCCACGGCCTGCACCAGCCGCTCGACAGCCTGTTCGACGGCGTGTTCGAAGAGATGCCCTGGCACCTGCGCGAGCAGCAGGCGCAGATGCTTGCCGAGGAAACGGCCTCTGGCCGGCCGTGGGCGCGCAAATGAGCGAGGAACTGGCGATGACGGACAGCGGCGCTCCGGGCGAAACCGCGCCCATGAACATGATCCAGGCGATCAACTCCGCGCTCGACGTGATGATGGGCCGCGATCCCGACGTGATCGTGATGGGGGAGGACGTCGGCTATTTCGGCGGCGTGTTCCGCGCGACCGCGGGCCTGCAAAAGAAATACGGCAAGACCCGCGTCTTCGACACGCCGATCACCGAGACCGGGATCGTCGGCGTCGCAATCGGCATGGGTGCCTATGGCTTGCGCCCGGTGCCCGAGATCCAGTTCGCCGACTATATCTACCCCGCGCTCGACCAGCTCGTCTCCGAAGCGGCACGGCTGCGCTACCGTTCGGCCGGTGAGTTCATCGCGCCGATGACGGTGCGGTCGCCGTTCGGTGGCGGCATCTTCGGCGGCCAGACGCACAGCCAGAGCCCGGAAGGCATCTTTACGCACGTTTCCGGCATCAAGACGGTGATCCCGTCGACGCCCTATGATGCCAAGGGGCTGCTGATCGCCGCGATCGAAGACAATGATCCCGTCCTCTTCTTCGAGCCCAAGCGCATCTACAACGGCCCGTTCGACGGACATTGGGACCGTCCGGCGAAAAGCTGGGCGCAGCACCCGGCCGCCGTGGTTCCGACCGGCTATTATCGCATTCCGTTGGGCAAGGCGGCCGTGGTCCGTCCGGGCGAGGCGCTCACCATCCTCGCCTATGGCACCATGGTCCATGTCTGCCAGGCGGTGGTCGAGGAAGCCGGCATTGATGCCGAGATCCTCGACCTGCGCACGCTCGTGCCCCTCGACATCGAGGCGATCGAGGCGTCGGTGAAGAAGACCGGCCGCTGCATGATCGTGCACGAGGCGACGCGCACGTCCGGCTTCGGCGCCGAATTGTCGGCGCTCGTCCAGG
Source organism: Sphingomonas sp. 3-13AW (assembly GCF_049311085.1). Classification (NCBI taxonomy): domain Bacteria; kingdom Pseudomonadati; phylum Pseudomonadota; class Alphaproteobacteria; order Sphingomonadales; family Sphingomonadaceae; genus Sphingomonas; species Sphingomonas sp. 3-13AW. The sequence continues at coordinate 96,318 of NZ_JASNVZ010000003.1, forward strand.
AACGCTGTTTCTACCATCTCGAGGCGCCGATCGAACGCGTTACCGGCTTCGACACGCCCTATCCGCACAGCCTGGAATGGGCCTATTTCCCCGGCCCCGTCCGCATCGGCGAAGCGCTCAAGAAAGTGATGAGGACCTGATGGCACGCTTCAGCTTCCGCCTGCCCGACATCGGCGAAGGCATTTCCGAGGCCGAGATCGTCGCCTGGCACGTCGCCATCGGTGACCGCATCGAGGAAGACGGCCGCATCGCGGACATGATGACCGACAAGGCGACGGTCGAGATGGAAAGCCCGGTCGCCGGCATCGTGATCGAACTCGCGGGCGAGCCCGGCGACAACATCCCGATCGGCTCCACCCTGGTGGTGATCGAGACCGAGGAGGAGACCGAGAGCGAAACCGTGGTCGCCGAGAACCCCGGCGTCGAGATCGTCTCCGATGCAGGGGCCGATGCTCCCGAACCCACGGCCGAGCCGACGACCGCCCCCGCCCCGGCGGCGACAGAGGCGCCGGTAACGGACGCGACCGAAACCCGGAGCCCGCAAGCAGCGACGAGCGGCACGGCAGCAGCGCCCAAGCACGTCCTCGCCTCCCCCGCGGTGCGCGCGCGCGCGGCCGACCTCGGCATCGACCTGTCGCAGGTACGCACGGAGACGGATCGCGTCCGGCACTCCGACCTCGACGCGCACCTGCGCTACGGCCAGTCCCAAGGCTATCACGCGCCCCACGCGAGCCGCGCCCGTGCCGACGAACCGGTGAAGGTAATCGGCATGCGTCGCCGCATCGCCGACAATATGGCCGCGTCCAAGCGCCACATCCCGCACTTCACCTATGTCGAGGAGGTCGAGGTGACGGCGCTGGAGGCGATGCGCGCCGACCTCAACGCCAACCGCGGCGACCGGCCCAAGCTGACGCTGCTTCCGCTGTTCATCGCAGCGCTCTGCCGCACCCTGCCCGATTTCCCGATGCTCAACGCCCGCTATGACGACGAGGCGGGCGTGGTCACGCGTCACGGCAGCGTTCATCTGGGCATGGCGACGCAGACCGATGCGGGGCTGATGGTGCCGGTGATCCGCGACGCCCAGGACAAGAACGTCTGGCAGCTCGCGGCCGAGATCACGCGCCTCGCCGAAGCGGCCCGTACGGGCAAGGCACGCTCGGAAGAGCTGTCTGGCGGCACGATCACCGTCACCTCCCTGGGGCCTCTCGGGGGCGTCGCGACGACCCCGGTGATCAACCGCCCGGAAGTGGCGATCATCGGTCCCAACCGCATCGTCGAGCGCCCGGTGTTCGTGGACGACGGCCGCGGCGGGGATGCGATCCGGCGCGCGAAGCTCATGAACGTGTCGATCTCGTGCGATCATCGCGTGGTGGATGGCTGGGATGCCGCAAGCTTCGTCCAGGCGCTGAAACGCCTTCTGGAAACGCCTGTGCTCCTGTTCGCGGACTAAAAACGAACCGGACGGTAGCTTTCGGAGGGCGGAACGATTAGCCTTCCGCTCATGGCGCTGATCGACATGTTTTTCGCGCGGGCCGTTCGAAAGGGCCAGCTGACCGTCCACCATGCCAACGGGGGCACCGGCCGCTTCGGTACGCCGGACCCGGACTTCCCCAACGTGACGATCCGCTTCACGGATCGTCGCGTGCTGGCCTCGATCATCCGTGATCCGAGCCTGGGTGCGGCCGAGGCGTTCATGGACGGACGGCTGGTGATCGAGGAGGGCGACATCCGCGACCTCCTGGTGCTGTTCAAGAAGAACAACCTCTGGGAAGCGGGCGAGAGCAAGCTGAAGGCGCGCGGCATGCGCAGAGTCGCGAACGCCGTGTTCCACCGGCTCGACCGCTACAACCAGGCCCGCCAGTCCAAGCGTAACGTCGCCCATCACTACGACCTGTCCGATCGGCTCTATGACCTCTTCCTGGATGCCGACCGCCAGTACAGCTGCGCCTATTTCACGGACCCGGAAAACAGCCTTGAACAGGCGCAGGTCGACAAGAAGGCGCACATCGCCGCCAAGCTCGCGCTGCAGCCCGGCATGCGCGTGCTCGACATCGGCTGCGGCTGGGGCGGCATGGCCCTCTACCTCCATCGCAAGACCGGCGCCGAGGTGCTGGGTGTCACCCTGTCCGAGGAACAGCTCAAGGTCGCCCGCCGCCGTGCGGAGGAAGCCGGCGTCGCCGACAAGGTACAGTTCGAACTGATCGACTATCGCGCCGTCGAGGGCCAGTTCGACCGCATCGTTTCGGTCGGCATGTTCGAGCATGTCGGCCCGCCGCAGTATCGCACCTTTTTTGCCAAGTGCCGCCAACTGCTGAAGCCGGACGGCGTGATGCTGCTCCACACCATCGGCCGCCTGGGCGGCCCTGGCGTCACCGACCATTTCACCGCCAAGTACATCTTTCCCGGCGGCTATATCCCGGCGCTGTCGGAGATCGTCCGCGCAAACGAGGGGAACAAGATGTTCCTCACCGACGTCGAAGTGCTGCGCCGCCATTATGGCTTTACGCTCGCCCATTGGTACGATCGCGCAGTCGCCGCAAAGGACGCGATCGTGGACCTGTACGACGAGCGCTTCTTCCGAATGTGGACCTTCTATCTCGCCGGCTCCCAGGTCAGCTTCGACTATGGCGGCATGGTCAATTACCAGGTCCAGTTCGCCCGTTCGCGCGACGCGCTGCCGCTGACCCGCGACTATATGCTGACCAAGGAACGTCGCCTGCACGAGACGGCGACCGCCTGACCTCCGCGTGCCGCTTGCGGAAGGGTCGCGCGAGGCATAGAGCGCGCGCGCAACCTGCCCGTTTTTGACAAGCGCCGGTTTGGCCTGCCCCAGCACGCAGGCCGCCGGCGAGGGCGTTTCGGAGAATGAGCTGATGGCCGACAAGATCAATCGCGTGGTGCTCGCCTATTCGGGCGGCCTCGACACGAGCGTGATCCTGAAATGGCTGCAGACCGAGTACCAGTGCGAGGTGGTGACGTTTACCGCCGATCTCGGCCAGGGTGAGGAGCTCGAGCCCGCCCGCAAGAAGGCCGAGCTGATGGGCGTGAAGCCCGAGCACATTTTCATCGACGATCTGCGCGAAGAATTCGTGAAGGATTATGTGTTCCCGATGATGCGCGCAAACGCGCTCTACGAGGGACTCTATCTGCTCGGCACCTCGATCGCGCGCCCGCTGATCGCCAAGCGCCAGATCGAGATCGCCAAGCAGGTCGGCGCCGACGCCGTCAGCCACGGCGCGACCGGCAAGGGCAACGACCAGGTCCGCTTCGAGCTCGGCTATTATGCGCTGCAGCCCGACATCAAGGTGATCGCACCGTGGCGCGAGTGGGACCTGACCAGCCGCACCGCGCTGATCGACTTTGCCGAAAAGAACCAGATCCCGGTTCCCAAGGACAAGCGCGGCGAGAGCCCCTTCTCCACCGACGCGAACCTCCTCCACACCTCCTCCGAGGGCAAGGTGCTCGAGGATCCGTGGGAGGAAGTGCCCGACTACGTGTTCTCGCGCACCGTCTCGCCCGAGGACGCGCCCAACACGCCCGAGATCATCACGGTGGATTTCGAGGGTGGTGACGCGGTTGCGGTCAACGGCGAGGGCATGTCGCCCGCGACCCTGCTCGCCAAGCTCAACGACCTCGGCCGCACCCATGGCATCGGCCGCCTCGACCTGGTCGAGAACCGCTTCGTCGGCATGAAGAGCCGCGGCATGTACGAAACCCCGGGCGGCACGATCCTGCACGCCGCGCACCGCGCGATCGAACAGGTCACCCTCGACCGTGGCGCCGCGCACCTGAAGGACGAGCTGATGCCCCGCTATGCGGAGCTGGTCTACAACGGCTTCTGGTTCTCGCCCGAGCGCGAGATGCTGCAGGCCGCGATCGACCACAGCCAGACCAAGGTCACCGGCACCGTCCGGCTGAAGCTCTACAAGGGCGGCGTCCATGTCATCGGCCGCAAGTCGCCCTACTCGCTCTACTCAGAGAAGGTCGTGACCTTCGAGGACGACCAGGGCGCGTACGATCAGCGCGACGCTGCCGGCTTCATCAAGCTGAATGCCCTGCGCCTGCGTCTGCTCGGCCGCCGCGACCGTTAAGGCACTGCGGGGCCGGTGCATCCGCGCCGGCCCCGCCCCTCACATTACAGATGTCGCAGCTTCTGCCCCCCGCTTCGCGACGAGCCGAGCCGCGCGTCGATGCGCATTCGCTTGCCGACCGGCAGATGCCAGCTAAAAGCAGGGCCATGCAGGGGGATAGCGCAACGCTACATTGGTGGCAGACGCGGTGGTTCGTGTTCGCGGTGGCGATCCTGGCCGCAGTACCGCTGATCTGGCCCCAGATCCCACCGCTCGTCGACCTGCCCGGCCATATGGGCCGTTACCGCGTCCAGCAGACCATCGGCACCGGCGCGGCGCCCTGGCTGGCCGACTGGTATAACTTCCACTGGAGCCTGATGGGCAATCTGGGGGTCGATCTGCTGATCGTGCCCCTCCAGCCGATCCTGGGCCTGGAGCTTTCGGTCAAGCTGATCGTGATGGCGATCCCGGTGATGACCGCGGTCGGCCTGTTGTGGATCGCACGCGAAGTGCACGGCCGCATCCCGGCCACCGCGCTCTTCGCCTTGCCGCTGATCTACAACTATCCCCTCCACTTCGGCTTTGTGAACTTCGCACTGTCGATGGCGTTCGCGCTCAACGCGTTCGCGCTGTGGCTGCGGCTCGGGAGGTTGGGCAAGCTGCGGCTGCGCGGCATCATTTTCGTGCCGCTGGGGGGGCTGATATGGCTCACCCATACCTATGGCTGGGGAACGCTGGGCGTCCTGGCTGCCTCGGCAGAGCTGATCCGGGAGCATGACCGCCGCCGCAACTGGTTCGCGGCGATCTTCCACGCCGGCCTCCACTGCCTGGTGCTGGCCCCGCCAGCGCTGCTGATGCTGTTGTGGCGTTCAGGCCATGTCAGCGGCCAGACCGGCGACTGGTTCAACTGGCGGCTGAAGATGCAGTGGGTCACGATGGTGCTGCGGGACCGCTGGCAGCTCTACGACCTTGCGTCTCTGGCGGTGCTGTACGTGGTGCTGTTCAAGGGCATCCGCGACCCCAACATCCAGTATTCGCGCAACCTGGGCCTGTCGGCGCTGTTCCTGCTCGCCGTCTACCTGCTGCTGCCGCGCATCGTGTTCGGCTCCGCCTATGCCGACATGCGACTGGTGCCTTATCTGTTCGCGATCGCGCTGATCGCGCTAAGGCCAAAGCCCGGCATGTCGATGCGCCACGCATCGACCGTTGCTGCCCTGGGCCTAGCCATTTTCGTGGTACGGATCGGTGCGACCACCGCCAGCTTCGCGCTCTACGACCGCGACTATGACCGGGAGCTCGCGGCCCTTCCGCACGTGCCGGTCGGCGCGCGCCTCATCACCTTTATCGGCGAGACCTGCCACAACGAGTGGACGATGACCCGGCTGCAGCACCTGCCCGGCATCGCGCTCGAACGGCGGCTCGCCTATGCCAATGACCAATGGTCGATGGTCGGCGCGCAGCTGCTCACCACCCGCTATCCCGCGCGCGGTTTCTCGCATGATCCGTCGCAGATCGTCACCGACGTCCAGTGCCCGCGCGAATGGTGGCGGCCGATCGCCGGCGCCCTCAGCCGCTTTCCGCGCGACAAGTTCGACTATGTCTGGATGATCCGGCCGCCCCACTATGACCGGCGTCTGGAGCAGGGGCTGATCCCGGTGTGGCGCAATGGTACGAGCGCGGTCTTCCGCATCGATCACAGCCGCCGTGCTGCCGCGCTGCTGCCGACTGACCTCTACGGCCCCGCCGGCAAGCGCATCAAGCGGCCCGCCCGCGACTCCTGATGCTGGCCCCCGGCGGGGGCAGGGGCGGACGAAGCGCCCGCCTTATCCGCGCCGGAACGGGGTGAGTTCGCCCAGATATTCCTGCTCGTGCGCGACCGCTTCCCGTTCCCGCTCCAGGAATTCGGCAACAGCACTGCGGAAGTTCCGGTTCGGCAGATAATGGGCCGACCAAGTCGTGACCGGCGCATAGCCGCGCGCCAGCTTGTGTTCTCCCTGCGCGCCCGCCTCCACCCGCTGAAGCCCGCGCGCGATCGCAGCCTCGATCGCCTGATAATAGCAGAGTTCGAAATGGAGGAACGGCACGTCCTCGGTCGCGCCCCAATAGCGGCCGTACAGGGCATCCGCCCCCACCAGGTTGAGCGCCCCCGCGATTGGTCGGTCGCCCCGATAGGCCAGGATCAGCAGCACCCGATCCCCCAGCCCCTCTGTCAGCAATGGAAAGAAGGAGCGGGTCAGATAGGGGCGTCCCCACTTCCTGCTGCCGGTGTCCTGGTAAAAGGCCCAGAACGCGTCCCAATGCGCCTCGGTGATCTCGGCACCGGCAAGGTGCCGGATCGTCAGCCCTTCCACCGCCGCGGCGCGTTCCTTGCGGATCGCCTTGCGCTTGCGGCTGGCAAGGGCACCCAGGAACGCGTCGAAGTCGGCATAGCCATGGTTGTGCCAGTGGAACTGGGTGCCCGCGCGCATCAGCCAGCCCGCTGCCTCCCAGGCGGACACTTCGTCAGGGGCGATAAAGGTGGCATGGGCCGAGGACAGCTGGCTGCCCCGCGTCACCGACTCGAGCGCCGCGATCAGCGCCGGGCCATAAGCCGCGTCGCGCAGCAGCAGCCTGGGGCCGGGCACCGGTGTGAAGGGCACGGCCACCTGCAGCTTGGGATAATATTCGCCGCCCGCCTGCTGCCAGGCATCGGCCCAGGCGTGATCGAAGACATATTCGCCCTGGCTGTGCGCCTTGGCATAAGCCGGGGCGATCGCCGCGGGCTTCCCGTCGTTCCCGTCCACTACCACCGGCAGCGGCTGCCATCCCGATCGGCCGCCGACCGATCCGGATCGTTCCAGTGCCGCCAGGAAGGCGTGGCTGAGAAATGGATTGTCGGTGCCCGCGCAGGCGTCCCAATCCGCGGCGGGGATCGACAGCACCCCCTCGGCGATGCGCGCAGTGATGGCGGTGCTCACCCCGGCAATCTAGGCGCTTCGGGGCGCGCGACAAGCACCGCCCGCGCCGTTTTGGCCACGCTCAGGCGTCGGGTGTGGGTTCCTTGGGCGGGGCGGTCGGGGCGACGCCCGCGATCCCCGCCAGGCCGCTTCCGGGATCGCGCAGGATCATCTCGCGCCGGGGCACCGGAATGACGATGCCCTCTTCCTTGAACAGCACCCACAGCCGGTTCAGCACGTCGGACCGGACATTGCCGACGCCGCTTTCGGGATCGCTGATCCAGACCAGGATCTCGTGTTCGGCAGCATAGTCGCCATAGCTGGTCAGCCAGACGTTGGGCTTCGGGCTCTTGAGCACCCGCGGGCTCTCCGTCGCCGCGCGTAGCATCAGCGCCTGAGCGTGCTTCAGGTCGCTCTCATAGCCAACCTTGACCGGGATGCGCACTCGCACGTTGCGGTCGGTGAAGGACCAGTTCTCCACCTCCTGCGTCATCAGGTTCTCGTTCGGGATCAGGTGCTCCTTGCCGTCCCGCGTGATCACGGAGACCGCGCGCACGCCGATCTTGTTCACCCAGCCAAAGCTCTGGCCGACCACGATGATGTCCCCGGGCTTGATGGACCGGTCCATCAGCAGGATGATGCCCGCAATCAGGTTGCCCACCGTCTTTTGCAGGCCAAAGCCGACCGCGAGGCCCAGCCCGCCGGAAAAGACGGCAAAGGTGGTGAGGTCGATGCCCAGAAGGTCGACGCCGAAGAAGAAGGCGACGGCCACTGCCCCGATCGCGCCCAGCTTCTGGGCCAGCACCTTCTGGGTCGGGTCCAGGCTCTTGGCCCGGTCGATCGAGTGGTTGACCACCCGGTTCGCCAGGCGGACGAGCGCGTAGAGACTGACCCCGACCGCCGCGACCGATACGAGCGACAGCAACGACAGGCGCCGGCGGCCGACGTTGAAGCCGATCCCCTCCAACGTGCTCGTCACATTGTCGAACCCGCCGAACGCGTTGCTGAGGATTGCCACCAGGATCGCGGCGCCGATCGACCATGCCGCCCAGCGCGGCAGATGCAGGCCCCGCAACACGTCGATGGCGAGCCGCGCGGTTGCGAGGCCAAGGGCCAGGCCGATGCCGAACGCCGAAAGCGGGTGCCAACCATAGGAGGCGGCCACGATCGACAGCAGCGCCGCGGCGACGCCATGGCGCACGATCTGGCAGATACGCGGGGCAAGTCCCTCGATCGACCCCTCAAGATGCGTACGCCAGGCGTCCGCCAGCGGCGGGCCAAGCCTGCGTCCCGCGAGCCACCCCAGCGCAAGCGCGACAAGCACGAGCGCCAAGGCGATTCCCGCCTCGATCAGGAGAGGCGTATCCGGCACCGCGATGCCATACCCCGCGAGCCGGTTCACCGCTCTATCACCCCCGCGCCGCGCGGAATCGGGCGAGGCCGGCGTCGAGATCGGCGATCAGGTCCTCGGCATCCTCCAGCCCGATCTGCAGCCGCACGGCCGGCCCCTGCGCCTCCCAGCGCGTGGCGCTGCGGAAACGCTGTGGGTCGATCGGCACCGCCAGGCTCTCGAACCCGCCCCAGCTATAGCCGATCCCGAACAGCTCGAGGCCATCGATGAAGGCGGTCCGCGCCGTGTCGCTGCCGCCGTCGAAAACGAAGGAGAACAGGCCCGAGGGTCCCCGGAAGTCCCGCATGAAGATCTCATGGCCCGGCGTTCCCGGCATCGCCGGATGCAGCACCTTGGCGACGCCGGGCTGCTCCGCTAGCCACTGGGCAATCGCCAGTGCGCTTTGGCCGTGCCGGTCGAGCCGCACCGCCATCGTGCGCAACCCGCGCGACCCCAGGAACGCATCGTCGGGCGCGACATGCTGGCCCAGCTGGTAGCTGGTGTCGCGCAGCGCCGCGTACTTGCCGGCTGCGGCCGTAACCGAGCCGAGCATCGCGTCGGAATGGCCGACCACATATTTGGTGCAGGCCATGATGGTATAGTCGACGCCGTGCCCGATCGCGGGGAACAACAGCGGCGTTGCCCAGGTGTTGTCCAGCAGGGTCGTGACGCCCCGCGCCTTTGCCGCGGCGACGATCGCGGGCACGTCCTGCACCTCGAAGGTGAGACTGCCCGGGCTCTCCATGAAGATCGCGCGCGTGTTCGGCCCGATCAGCTCGGCAATGCCGGCGCCGATCAACGGATCATAATAGCGCGTCGTGATGCCGAAGCGCTTGAGAAGCCCCTCGGAGAGCTGGCGCGTGGGGTCATAGGCACTGTCGACCATGAGGAGTTCGTCGCCCGGCGACAGCACCGCGAGCAGCGCGGTCGAGATCGCAGCCACACCCGATGGATAGAGCAGAGTCGCCTCGGCCCCCGGCTCCAGTTCCGTCAGCGCGTCGGCCAGCGACCATTGCGTGGGCGTGCCGCGCCTGCCGTAGAACAGCTTATGATGGGTGTCCGCGGCGCCGCGCTGGCGCAGTTCCCCGACAGAGTCATAAAGGATGGTCGACGCGCGCCACAGCGGCGGGTTGACGATTCCCTGCGTCCATTCCGAGCGCCGCCCCGCGCCGACGACCCGCGTGCCGGGCCCCCGTGTCCTGGTATCGTCCGCAATGCTCACAAGGTCACCGTGGCCTTTGGCGTGCGGGGGTCCGATGCCCATTCCGTCCAGCTTCCGTCATACAAGGCTGAATCACGGCCGAGCAGGTGGAGCCCGAACGCCAGCACCGCCGCCGTCACGCCCGATCCGCAGGTGGTGACGATCGGCCGATCGAGGTCGATGCCCGACTCCTCGAACGCCGCCCGCAGCGCGTCGCCGCGCTTCCACGTCCCGTCCGCAGTGAACAGCTTGTTGTACGGCAGGTTGAAGGAGCCGGGGATGTGCCCGGTCGGCAGTCCGCGGGGGTCCTGCTCGGTTCCGTCGAAGCGCGGTGCGGACCGTGCGTCGAGCACCTGCTCGGCAGCGCTGTCGATGTTCTCCAGCATGTCCGCCTTGGTCCTCATACGGCTGCCGTCGAAGGTGACGTGGCGGATCTCATTGTGCTGAGCTCCCTCACCGGCCTGGAGCGGCCGCCCCTCCGCCCGCCATTTGGCGATGCCGCCGTCCAGGAGGCTCGCCGTTACCCCAAAGCGCCGGAGCAGCCACCAGGCGCGGGCCGCTGTGTGAAAGGGTGAGTCGTCATAGAGGACGATCGTCGCTGCATCGTCGATGCCCAAGGCGCCGAGATGGCGGGCGATGCCCGGGATTTCGCCTTCCGCAGCCGTCTGGCCCAGGCGGCCGAGATCCAGATAGGCGGCGCCCGGAATATGACCGGCCGCGAACTCCGCCGCCGCGTCGCGCGCGTCGGCGCCCGGCAAGGTTCCGAACCAGGTCGCATCCAGCACGTGCAGGCCAGGGGTCCCCAGCTGCTCTGCGAGTTCGTGGGTCGTCACCAGCGTGTCCATGCCATCTCCTTCGCGAGCCTGCCCCTGTGCTCTACGCATCCCCATCGGCGCCGTCGAGAGATCGCCCGTTCCCTTTCGGCAGCACGCGCCCTAAATGCGCGCCCATGACTCCAAAGCATCTGGGCCAGAGCAGCGGCCTGCCGGCGTCGCCGGAACAGGCCGAGCTCGACTATGTCCCCAACCCCCGTCCAGGCTCGCGCTACTGCGTGCGCTTTGCCGCGCCCGAGTTCACGTCGCTGTGCCCGATCACCGGCCAGCCCGACTTCGCGCACCTGGTGATCGACTATGTCCCCGGCGAGACCATCGTCGAGTCGAAATCGCTCAAGCTGTTCCTCGGCAGCTTCCGCAACCACGGCGCCTTCCATGAAGATTGCACGGTGGGCATCGGCGAGCGCCTGTTTGCCGAGATGCAGCCGTTGTGGCTGCGCATCGGCGGCTATTGGTATCCCCGCGGCGGCATCCCGATCGACGTCTTCTGGCAGTCGGGCGAGGCGCCCGCAGGCGTGTGGGTTCCGGCGCAAGACGTACCCGGATATCGCGGCCGCGGCTGAGGGTGAATGACGCGGTGCAGCGGAGTTTGACCAAAGAAGCGGTCACGGCGCCTTTTTTCTGGGTTTGCACTGCAGCATCGCGGAAACTAACTTCGACCTCGGGCATTTATCTGGGTTAGCCGGCGAGTTTTTCGCCGGCTGCTCAAAGCTTGAGGGACGCGAATGGCGCCGAACATGGCCGCACCGGGTGGCATGGATCACATTGCGTTGCTGGGCAATTTCCTGCCGCGCAAGTGCGGGTTGGCGACCTTCACCACCGACACCTACCACGCGCTGACACAGCGCTACCCGGTTCTTGCTGTCGACGTCTACGCGATGGACGACCGTCCGGGCCTCCACGACTATCCGCCCGAAGTCACCCACCGCATCCCCCAAAACGAGCGCGCCGCGTACAGCGAGGCCGCGCAGCGCATCGCCGAGAGCGGTGCGAAGGCGCTGTGGGTGCAGCATGAATATGGCATCTATGGCGGTCCCGCCGGCGAGTATCTGCTGGCGCTGCTCGACCGCGTCGGCATTCCGGTCATCGTCACGCTCCACACCATCCTCGACCAGCCAAGCGCCGATGAGCGGCGGGTGATGGACGGCCTGCTGCGTCGCGCGGCACGGGTGATCGTGATGGCGAAGAAGGGCTGTGAGATCCTGACCCGGGTCCATGACGTCGACCCCCGCAAGCTCGTCATGGTCCCGCACGGCGTTCCGGACCGCGCCTATGTCGAACCTGCGACGATGAAGGACAGCTTCGGCTGGGCCGACCACGACGTGATCCTGACCTTCGGCCTGCTCGCACCCAACAAGGGTATAGAGACGATGATCGAGGCGATGCCCGCGATCGTCGCGGCGCATCCGCAGGCCCTGTACGTCGTGCTCGGGGCGACCCATCCGCACCTCGTCGAACATGAGGGCGAGGCCTATCGCGATCGCCTGAAGGCGCTCGCCGCCGACCGCGACGTGGCCGACAACGTCCGCTTTGTGGACGCGTTCGTCGAGCATGACGAGCTGCTCGACTATCTTCAGGCGGCCGACCTTTACGTCACGCCTTATAACAACCCCGCCCAGATCACTTCCGGCACGCTCTCCTACGCAGTGGGAATGGGCAAGGTCGTCATCTCGACGCCGTATGTGCACGCCAGCGAGATCCTGGCCGACGATCATGGCGTGCTCGTGCCGTTCGGCGACGCCGCCGCCTTTGCCCGCGAGATCACGCGCCTGCTCGGCGATGCCGCGGCGCGACACGCACTGGCGGAACGCGCCTATGCCCATGGCCGCACCATGCTGTGGGCGCGGCTGGCGGAGCGCGCGATGGCGGAGTTGGCCAGCGCCGTCGCGACTTTGCCGCACCGCATCCCGCGCGCGGCTGAACTGCCCCCGCTCCAGCCCACGATCGCTGCGGTAGAGCGGATGAGCGACGCGACCGGGATGCTGCAGCATTCGATCTTCTCGGTGCCCAACCGCCACCACGGCTATTGCATCGATGACAATGCCCGCGCGCTGATCCTGATGCACCGTGTGGACCCGCTGGACGAGACCACGCGGGACAAGTGGACGAGCATCTACGCAGCCTTTCTGCAGCATGCCTGGAATCCGGACACGCGCCGGTTCCGCAACTTCATGAACTTCGACCGCAGCTGGTGCGAGGACGAGGGTTCGGAGGATTCGAACGGCCGGACGCTGTGGGCGCTGGGCGTCACCGCGCGGGAAGCGCGGGCGCGCAAGCACCGCGACTGGGCGATCTCGCTGTTCAACGCCACCGCCGGCATCGCGTTCGAACTGGGCAGCCCGCGCGCCCACGCCTTCGCAATGCTCGGCGCGGCAGCGATGCTCGATGTGGAGCCCGGTCACGCCGTCGCCCGTGACATCCTGGCCCGGTTCGGCGAGGAACTCGTCGCACTGCTCGACACCGCGCGCCGCCCGGAATGGCAGTGGTTCGAAATCGTGCTCGCCTATGACAACGCGCGCCTTCCTGAGGCGATGATCCGCGCCGGCCAGGCGCTGGGTCGTGCCGACCTGCTGCGCGTAGGCCTCGATACGCTGGACTGGATCGTGGCGCGCCAGACCTCACCGGATGGGCGGTTCCGCGCGATCGGAACCGAGAGCTTCCAGCGCCCTTATGCCGACCCGCTTCCGTTCGACCAGCAGCCGCTGGAGGCGCAGGCCACGATCGACGCGTGCCTGGCGGCGCATGAAGTCACCGGCGACGCGCGCTGGGCGGCCGAGGCGATGAAAGCCTATCGCTGGTACCTTGGTGCGAACGACCTCGACCTGCCGCTGGCATCGGGTGCGGACGGCGGCTGCTTCGACGGGCTGATGCCGCACGGGCTCAACCAGAATCAGGGCGCAGAGTCGATCCTGGCACTGCAACTCGCCTCCTGCGCGATTTCTACCCTTTCAAAGCGCCCCCGGCTCGTGGCAGAGGGCCGCGCCGTCGCCTAAACACTCGCGGCGGGCAGAAGCGCGTTTTCCGGGGATCTTGCATGTTGCATCTGATCAACCACCCGCTGCGGTTGCACGCGGATCCGTCACGGGTGGTGGTACGCCCCTTCCATATCGCCTGGCAGTCGGACGGCTCGACTCCGAGCCGCAGCCATCGCATGGTCGATGCGGTGCTGGCGATGTCGGCGGCTGAGACCCGGCAGCAGCTGGACATCGTCCTCAAGGACTTCGAGGCGCGCCACTGGCAAACCCGCCGCGTGTTCATGACGCGCTATGACGAGATCGAGGCGCAGCTGCAGCTCGACGGCACCCAGATCGACGATGAAAAGCGCCAGTTGATCGGCGCCTATTTCTGCCACGAATACAGCTATGCGGCCGCCGCGCTGATGAACCCCAGCGCCGTGCCCCATTTCGACCAGACCGGTCTCGAGCCCGGGAGTCTCCGGATCCTGATGTCGATGCGTGCGGTCGGAGAGGGGCATATCTCCTCGGTCGCGTTTCGCGAGGGGATCATCACCCGCGACAGCGACCTGCTGCTGGCGCCCGAGCCGCCGTTCGCCACCGCCGCCGACGCCATCGGCGACGAGGAGGCGGTGCCCGAGGGGCCGGTGACCGTGTACCGCCACCGTGACTCGACCCTGTCGGGCACCGTGATCTTCCCGATCACGCGCGCACAGTCCAAGGGGCTGGAGGATCTCCGCCTGGTCCACTTCACCCATGATGACGGGCAGCAGGAGTGGCTGGGCACCTACACCGCCTATAACGGGTCGCATATCCAGTCGGAGCTGATGCGCACGCGCGACTTCCGCGCGTTCGACCTGGTGCCGATGACCGGCAGCGCCGCCCGCAACAAGGGCATGGGCCTGTTCCCGCGCAAGGTGAACGGCAAGTACATGATGATCGGGCGCCAGGACGGCGAAAACCTGTTCCTGATCCAGTCCGAGAACCTCACCAATTGGGAGGGGGGCGAGTTGCTGCTGAAGCCCGCCTACCCCTGGGAGCTGGTTCAGATCGGCAATTGCGGGCCGCCCATCGAGCTCGACGAGGGCTGGCTGCTGCTCACCCATGGCGTCGGCGCGATGCGCAAATATTCCATCGGCGCGGTGCTGCTGGACAAGAACGACCCGTCGAAGGTCCTCGGCCGCACGCGCGAGCCGATCCTTGCCGCCGCCAACCAGGACCGCGAGGGCTATGTCCCGAACGTCGTCTATTCCTGCGGCGCGCTGCGCCACGGCGACACGATCTTCATCCCCTATGGCGTCGCCGACAGTTCGATCGCCTTCGCCTTTGTCGACATCGGGTCTCTGCTCGACGTGATGTGATCCGGGGGCGGCATTTGCCGCGCTCGGCCTGGCCAAACGTCTGCCTGAGCCCCGAAATGCAAACGGCCCGCCGCTCCTGAGAGCGGCGGGCCGAATTGCTTGGTGCCTAGAGCGGGATCAGCGGCCGATACGGACCGGCATGAAGATACCCTGGCCGCGGCGCTGGACGTACAGCAGCACCTGGTCACGACCTGCCGCCTTCGCCTGCGCGACCTGACGGGTGAGCTCGGCCGCCGTCGCCACCGGGGCGCGATTGACCGAGACGATCACGTCACCGCGGCGGATGCCCTTGCTCGCCGCGTCGCTGGCCGGATCGGTGCCCGTCACGACGACGCCGCGGATCGAGGGGTCGACACCGATGCTGCGTGCGATCGACGGGGTCAGCGGCGTCACGCCGATCCCCAGCGAGGCCGCGGCGTTCGCCGCCGGGGCGTCTTCCTGCGGCATGCCGCTGTCGTCTTCCGGGTTGAACTGCGCCAGCTGTTCCTCGGGCGGGCGCTTGCCAACCGTGACGGTCACGGTCTGGCGCTTGCCGTCCCGCAGCAGTTCGACCGGGATGCGGGTGCCCGGCGGCGTGTTCGCCACCAGGTAGCTCAGCGTCTGCTCCGGCGTCACTTCCTTGCCGTTCACCGACACGACGACGTCGCCCTGGCGGATGCCGGCCTTGTCCGCCGGCTCACCCGGTTCGATGCGCGAGATGAGCTCGCCGCGGTCTTTGGGCAGGCCCAGCGCCGCGCCGATGTTCTCGTCCACCGGCTGGATGCCGACGCCCAGGTAGCCGCGCTCGATCGCCTGGCCGCGCATCAGCTTGTCGACGATCGGCTTGGCCTGCTCGGCCGGGATGGCGAGGCCGATGCCGATGTTGCCGCCCGTCGGCGACAGGATCTGCGAGTTGATGCCGATCACATTGCCGTTGAGGTCGAACATCGGCCCGCCGGAGTTGCCGCGGTTGATCGCGGCATCGGTCTGGATGAACCGGTCATAGGTACCGCCACCGGTCACGCGGTTGATCGCCGAGACGATGCCCGCCGTCACAGAGCCGCTCAGGCCGAAGGGGTTGCCGATTGCCAGCACCCAGTCGCCGACGCGCGTCTGACGGGAGTCGCCGAAGCGCACGAACGGGAAGGTCGCGCCTTCGATCTTGAGCACCGCGAGGTCCGACGCCGCGTCACGGCCGACCAGGCGGGCCTTGAACTCGCGGCGGTCCGACAGCGTCACCGTGATCGATTCGACCACCGCCGCCGAGGTACCGGCCGACACGACGTGATTGTTGGTGACGACATAGCCGTCCGCCGAGATCAGGAAGCCCGAGCCCAGCGACTGGGCCTCCTGCGTGCGGGGGCCGCCGCCGCGGGGGGCGCCGAAGAACTGTTCAAAAGGGGTACCGGCGAACGGGTTGCTCTGCTGCACCGTTACGCGCTGGGTGGTCGAGATGTTGACCACCGCAGGCTGAAGCCGCGCAACGAGGTCCGCAAAGCTCATCGGGGCGGCGGGCCGCGGAGCCGATGCGACGGCAATCGTCCCCGGCTCGTTCTGAGCCGTCTGCGCGCCGGCCGGGGGCTGGAAGCTGAACGCTGCCGCGGTGCCGCCGAGCAGCAGTGCAGAGGTAAGGGCGTAAGCGTAACGCACTAGGATGGGTCCTCTCTAAACGACAGGGATCGCTTGATCCCGTTTAACCCCGAATTTGGTTCAAATGCGCGCCGGGGCAAGGGTTGCCTCAGCGCTCACGCCCCCGAAATTCGCGCAAATACCCGTTGTCCGGTGACAGAACGACCGACGTGTCGCCGTTACCCTCGCCCTTGGCGAAGGTGGTGCGGTACGATTCCATCGCACGCCAGAAGGCGTAGAAGTCGGCGTCCTTGCCAAAGCTCTGGGCATAGATCTGCGCCGCCTGTGCCTCCGCATCGGCGCGGATGATCTGCGCCTGCTTCTGGCCGCGGGCCTGGATGGTGATCGCTTCCTGCTGGCGTGCCGACCGCATCCGATCGAGCGCGCTGTTGAGCGGGCTACCCTCGGGGAGGTCGGTGTGCGTGATCCGCACGTCGACGATCTCGGCGCCATATTGAACGGCGGTACGCTGGAGCGCGGTCTGGATATTCTCCATGACCTGCGTGCGCTCCGGGCTCAGCAGCGCCGCGAACGGCCGCTTGCCCAGTTCACCGCGAAGCGTCGAGCCGAGGATCGGCTGCAGCTGATTGGCGACGCTCTCGACCGAACCCGCGGTCACCACCATCTGGACCGGGTTGACGATGCGAAAGCGCGCGAACGCGTCCACTTCCAGCCGCTGCTGGTCGCTCGACAGCACCTGCTGGTTGTCGAGCTCGACGGCGAGCACCCGCTTGTCCACCCACACGATGCTGTCGAGGAACGGAATGCGCAGCACAATGCCTGCGCCACTGCGTCCGAACGGCTGGCCCGGCACATACCGGTTCACGATCGCCACCGGCTGCTGGAGGCGCAGGATCACGGCCTGCTTGGTCTCCGGCACGATCGCGATGGAGCTGGCCGCGAGGATGGCCAGCACCAGCACCAGGATCCCGATCGCCACGGGATTGCGGAACAGGCTGCGGCTCATCGTGCGGTCTCCGTCGCGGGCGCCGTGGGCGCCGGCGTCGTGGGTTCTGCCGGGGCCGGCTTCGCGCGACGACGCAGTTCCGACAGCGGCAGGTAGGTCTGGACGCTCGGTTCGACGATCGTCTTGTCGGCGCCACGCAGCACCTGCTCCATGGTCTCGTAATAGAGCCGGCGGCGCGTGACCTCGGGCGCCATGCGATACTGTTCGTAGATGCGGTCGAACTGCGCGGCATCACCCTGCGCCCGCTCGATCACCTGCTGCGCATAGGCGCGTGCGTCGTTCAGGTTGGACTGCGCCTGCTGCTGGGCTGCCGTCACGGCTTTGAACGCGTCGTCGACCGCAGCCGGAGCCGCAGCCTGCTTGATCGCCACGCCCAGGATGCGGACGCCCGACTGATATTCATCGAGCAGTGCCTGCATGCGCTGCTGCACATCGGCCTCGATCGCGATACGGCCCGCGCCGATCGCCTGGTCGAGTTCGACGTTCGCGATGGCCGCGCGCATCGCGCTTTCTGCGACCGCACGCACCGTTTCGGTAGGCTGCGCGATCTCGAACACATAATCTTCGGGGTTCTTGATGTCCCAACGCACCGAATAGCCGAGGTCGACAATGTTCTGGTCGCCGGTGAGCATCAGGTTCGGCTGGTTGCCGGAAGGGAAATTCTCCGTCCGAACTTCCTTGACGTCGACCATTTCCACCTTCGCGAACGGCGTCGGCAAGGTGATCTTGAAGCCGGGATCCAGGGTGCCCGTGTAGCGGCCGAAGCTGGTCGCCACGCCGCGCTCCTGTGGGCCGACGATATGGAAACACGTAATCAGCCACAGCAGCACAAGAACGCCGAGGCCGATCATCCACAGGTTGCGCGGGCTGGTCGGGAGGCCCGATCCGCCACCGCTGCTGCCGCCACCGCCGCCGTTTCCGCGCGCACGGCGCAGGAAATCCTCCAGCGAAGAGGCTGTCGTCGGGCGCGCGCGCCGGCCGTCGGGTGGCAAGTTCCACGGGTTGCGGGGACCGCTGGGACCGTCGCCGCCGCCGGAACCGCCTTCGGATCCGCCGCGGCCGCCCCAGGGACCCTTGGTGTTGTCGTTCCTGAGCACGCCGGCGCGTGCGAACCAGCCGGATAAGCTTCGCATCCCTTCTTTATAAGGAGGCAGCGAGGAATTTACAGTGGCAAGACATTGCTGGGAGCCTATCTGCGGCCGGATGACCGACCTTTCCGCCCTGCAAGCCGCCCTAGCCCCGATCGCCGCCGGCCGCGCCACCACGCGCCTCGAAGGCGCCCGTGCCAGCATCATCCTCGACGTGACGGGCCTTCCGCCCGCCGTCCGCGAAGTCCTTGAGGCCGATGTCCGCGCCGCGGCGCTCGCCCTTCCCGGCATCGAGGAAGTCCGCGTCGCGCAGACCAGCGAGCGGGTTGGCCGCCGCCTAATCGCGGTGGCGAGCGGAAAGGGCGGCGTGGGCAAATCGACGGTCGCCGCCAACCTCGCCATCGCGCTCTCTCGGTCAGGCCGACAGGTCGGGCTGATCGACGCCGACATCTACGGGCCCTCCCAGCCCAAGCTGATGGGCGTCGAGGGCACCCGCGCCCAGGCGCGCGACAAGCAGCTGCTCCCCGTGGACACCCCCTATGGCGTGCCGCTGCTGTCGATGGGGCAGCTGGTGGCGCCGGGCCAGGCGATCGCGTGGCGCGGGCCGATGGCGGCGGGTGCGCTCAGCCAGCTCGCCGACGCCGACTGGGGCCTTTCCGATACGCTGGTAGTCGATCTGCCACCGGGCACCGGCGACGTGCAGCTCACCATGATCCAGAAGCACAAGCCCGCGGGCGCGGTGATCGTGTCGACCCCGCAGGACCTGGCGTTGATCGACGCGACGCGTGCGATCGACCTGTTCGCAAAGGCCGATGTGCCGGTGATCGGCCTGGTCGAGAACATGTCCGGCTATGTCTGCCCCCATTGCGGCGAGGCGTCGGAGCCGTTCGGCATGGGCGGCGCAGAGGCGGCCGCGGCCAAGCTCGGCATCCCCTTCCTCGGCCGCATTCCGCTCGCGATGGCAGTCCGGCAGGCGTCGGACGCGGGCACGCCGCCGGCGGCGGGGAACGGGCCGGAAGCCGCCGCGTTCCATGAGATCGCCGCCCAGGTCGGCCATTGGCTGGACCGCAGACAAGGATAACCCGCATGCCGCTGACCCGCGACGAGGACATCCGGACTCTCCTGGAGAATGCCCGTACCATCGCGATGGTCGGCGCGTCCCATCGTCCCACCCGGCCGTCCTACGGCGTCATGGCGTTCCTGCAGGGGCGCGGCTATCGCGTCATCCCGGTCAACCCGCAGATCACCGGGGAGCATGTCCACGGCGAGTTCGTGTTCCGGGACCTCTACCAGATCGGCGAACCGATCGACATCGTCGACATCTTCCGCAATTCCGCCGCCGCCGGCGAAGCGGTGGACCAGGCGATAGCGGTCGGTGCCAAGGCGGTGTGGATGCAGCTGGGCGTCATCAACATGGCCGCCGCCGAGCGGGCCGAGGCCGCGGGACTGCAGGTGGTGATGGACGCCTGCCCGGCCATCGAAATCCCCAGGCTGCGGGTGCCGCCCGTCGCCTGAGCATTGCGGCCCCGCCCCCCGGTCAACCAGGGCGCGCGGGGGCGCCGATCCTATCAGTCGCGCAAAAGCTCGTTGATGCCGGTCTTCGCGCGCGTACTCTCGTCCACCCGCTTGATGATCACCGCGCAATAGAGCGCCGGCTTGCCCTCGCCACCGCCCAGCGAACCCGGCACGACCACCGCATAGGGCGGGACTTCGCCCATGGTCACTTCGCCGGTGGTCCGGTCGACGATCTTGGTCGACTTGCCCAGATAGACACCCATCGACAGCACCGCGCCTTCGCCCACGCGGACGCCCTCGGCGACTTCGGCGCGTGCGCCGATGAACGCGCCGTCGCCGATGATCACCGGGTCCGCCTGCAGCGGCTCCAGCACGCCGCCGATGCCTGCGCCGCCGGAAAGGTGCACGTTCTTGCCGATCTGCGCACAGCTGCCCACCGTGGCCCAGGTGTCGACCATCGTCCCCTCGCCGACATAGGCGCCGATGTTGACGAAGCTCGGCATCAGGATCGCGCCCTTGCCGACGTACGCACCCTGGCGCACCACGCTCCCGGGCACGGCGCGGAAGCCTGCCTCGCGGAAGCGTGCCTCGTCCCAGCCCTGGAACTTCGACGGCACCTTGTCGAACCAGTTGGCGCCGCCCGGCCCATCCATCACCGCATTGTCGTTCAGGCGGAACGACAGCAGCACGGCCTTCTTCAGCCACTGGTTGACGCGCCAGCCACCTTCGCCGTCCGGCTCCGCGACGCGCGCGGTGCCGGCATCCAGCTGCGCCAGCGCCTCGGTCACGGCCTCGCGCACCGCCCCGGTGGTGGAAAGGCCCAGTTCCGCGCGATCTTCCCAGGCGGCATCGATGGTGGTTTGCAGGTCGGTCACGCAGGTGTCTCCAGGATGGTACGAAGCCAATCGCCCAGATCGGCAACGGTATAGTCGATATAGCTGTGGTCGGCACCCGGCCCTTGTTCGGAGCCGTTGTCGATCCAGACGGTGGTCATGCCGATCGCCTTGGCTGGCTTCAGGTTGCGTGCCATGTCCTCGACGAACAGCGCCGTCGTGGGATCGATCGCATAGGCATCGCAGAGCCCCTGATAGGCGGCCGGATCCGGCTTGGGACGGTAGGCAGTGGCATGCACGTCGTGCACCGCCTCGAATGTGTGCGCCAGGCCGATGCGGTCGAGCACCCGCGCCGCGTAGTTCACGTCGCCGTTGGTGAAGACCAGCTTGCGCCCTGGCAGCGCCCCGATCAGCGCGGCCAGCCCCTGGTCCTGAAGCATGTCCATTTCGACATCATGGACATAATCGAGGAAATCGTGCGGATCGGTGCCGTGGTTCGCCATCAACCCGGCGAGGGTTGCGCCATGCGCGTGGAAATAGTCCTTCTGTACCCGGCGCGCCGCCTGGGGATCGATCCCGAGCAGGTCGGCGATATAGGCGGTCATCCGTGCATCGATCGCCGGAAACAGGCTCACGCTCGCGGGATAGAGCGTGTTGTCCAGGTCAAAGATCCAGGTCTGGATCGGGGCGAGAGCGGGGATCATAAGCGGCGCCCGTTTAGGCAGCCGCCCCCCGCCGGGCAAGGCGCCATGTCTTTCCCTCGCCTCGGCTCGTCCGCGCGTCCTATCAGCTTTTCGGAACGCTACGTCGCTGTGACCTTCAGGCTGAAATAATAGCACGCCCGGCAGCGGCTATTCGCGCCCCTCTTTGTGGGAGCGCCGAGACTATGACCCAGATCAGTTGGAGGCTGGCCGAGCCGGCAGACGTATCCGCGATCAACGCGCTCACCGCCCGCTCCATCCGCGCCCTGCATCGCGACAGCTACAGCGATGCCATCATCGATGAAGCCGTCCTCCATGCCTATGGCGTGGACTGGCAACTCGTCCGCGACGGCACCTATTTCGTGGCGGAGATCGACGGCGCGCTCGCGGGTGCCGGTGGCTGGAGCTATCGCAAGACCATCGCGGGCGCGCACGGGCCGGAGGATCCGGAGGCCGATCCGCTCGACCCCGCCGCCGATCCCGCGCGCATCCGTGCGTTCTACGTGGACCCCGAATTCGGGCGTCGGGGCGTGGGCGCTTTGCTGCTCCGCCTCAGCGAGGATGCCGCACGGGAAGCAGGGTTCGGCAGGGCCGAACTCACCTCGACCCTCCAGGCGGTGCCATTCTATGCTGCGTCAGGATATCGACCGGTGCGCCGCTTCGACCTGCCGCTTCCGAGCGGATCCGAGCTTCAGCTGGAGTTGATGGAGAAGGATCTGGATGCTCCTCGCCAGCCCGAACGCTGATCCCGTCCGGGCCGGTCGTCCAAGCCTATTGGTAGCGCAGCGTCTTCTCGAACCCCTCGTTGGCCTTGGTCATCTTGGCGAGCTTGCGCAGATGGCCGCGAACATGCCGTTCGAACCGCGCATCGTCATAGATGCCGGTCGCGACATAGTCGTCCTGCGCGATCAACTCCTTCACGCGCTTGGCGAACGCGGCCTGATCGTGGATGCATTCCGCCGATTTGAGGGCGCGACACATCCATTCCTCGGCAGCGGCCTTGTCGTAGTCGTCCCGCGCCTCATAGCCGCGCCGGTCCGCTGCCGCCTGGTCCAGTCGCGCGGCGGCGAGCCGACGCTCCAGCCAGGTGCGGACCATGTCCCCGTCCCAGAGCTTTGGCGAAGTGGTCATGCATTCCCCCCGGCGGCACCCGGCTTGTCGTCCAGTCGCGTGACGCGGACCTGCTGGTTCACGAAGTCCGCATGGCCAAAGATCGTCATGAACGAGATGTCGGTGGCGTCGCGTCCCACGGCGATCCGCACCAGCCCCTCGGTCGGCGCAAGTCCGCTCGCGTCGACCAGCCGCCACCGGCCGTCCAGCCACACGTCCACCACCGCGTGGAAATCGGGCGGATCGAGCTTCCAGGCATAGGCGGAGACCAGCCGCGCCGGGATACCCGCGGCCCGCGTCAGCGCGGCCATCACATGGGCGAAGTCCCGGCACACGCCCTGGCGTGCCACGAAGGTGTCGACCGCGCTGGTCGTTTCGTGGCTCGTGCCGATTCGATAGTCGATGTTGTTGCGGATCCACTCCGCGATCGCCAGCACCTGCGCCCCGCCCTGCAAATGGCCGAACTGGCGCACCACAAAGGCGATGAAGCGATCCGCCTCGCAGAACCTGCTCGGCCAGAGATAGGGGATGACATGGGCCGGAAGATCGCGGTGCGGCGTCACCGCGAGGCCGGCGATCGGCTCCTCGGTGCGGTCCACCACGAAGGTGCCGCGATATTCGGCCTCGAACATGCCGTGCGCCCGCACCCAGGTCCGCCGGCCGATGCCGTCGTCGCCGGCTACGGTCTGCAGGGGGCCGCCCCCGTTCACGATCAGCCGATCCTCGATCAGGCGCTGCTCCTCGGTGGGGGCGGCTTCGATGGCGAGCAGCACGTCGGCGGCCTCGTCGATCCGGTAGGTAAGGGTCGCTTCGACCTGAAGGCGCATGCTGGATTCCCGAAATTCTCGGCGGGACTGGCGTAGGGGCGCCCGCATCGGCAGCGCATGCGCGCCCCGAATGCGCTGGTGCTCCCGGATCGGCTCCAGGAACACGCGTGGCGCAACAAAACCGTGGGTCTCGTCGAGATGAAGCTGATCGAACTCGTCGCCGCAACCCGGGGTTGCACGCGAGCCTGTTGCTTCTAGCGCAAAGCGCGATCGCCGCAAAGGCGCTTGGTTAACAGCCAGACTCTGATTCCGGAGGAGGCTGGGCGCCGGCTCACGACGCACCCGGAACCCTCGACGGTCCCTACCGTTCGAGGGAGTGACCCGCGCCACCTGCGCGTCTCTCGGCAGCATTGGGTACGAACATGGCGATCAAGCTCAAACCCCTTTCCGAACAGGTCATGGTGATCCTCGGCGCGTCCAGCGGCATCGGGCGAGAGACGGCGCGGCGCGCGGCCGCCCGCGGCGCGATCGTGGTCGTGGCGGCACGGAACGAGGCCGGCCTCGCGTCGCTGGTCGAAGAGATTACCGCCGCCGGTGGCAAAGCCGTGCCCGTCGTCTGCGACGTCACCAACGAGGAACAGGTGCGCCATGTCGCGCGCGACGCGCTGGTGCGCTTCGGCCGGATCGACAGCTGGGTCAACGTGGCCGGCGTGTCGGTCTATGCCGGGTTCGAGGATACCACGCCCGAGGAGTTCCGCCGGATCCTTGAGGTGAACTTCCTGGGCTATGTGCACGGCGCGCAGGCGGCGCTGCCGCACCTGCGTGAGGACGGCGGCGCGCTGATCGTGATCTCGTCCGTCGAGAGCATCGTCTCGCTGCCGCTGCACAGTGCCTATGCGGCGTCCAAGCACGCGGTCGAAGGCGCGTTCGATGCGCTGCGCCGCGAGCTGATGGCAGAGGGTGCGCCCGTGTCGGTGACGAGCATCAAGCCGGCGACGATCAACACGCCGTTCTTCACCAACGCGCGCAGCAAGCTCGATGTCGCGCCCAAGGGTCCGCCGCCGTTCTACGATCCTGCCGTGGTCGCCGACTGCGTCCTCTATGCCGCCGAACATCCGGTGCGAGACCTGTTTGCCGGCGGTGCTGCGCGCAGCATGGCGATGAGCCAGGCGATGACGCCCGGCGTGGTGGATGCCACCCTCGCAAAACTGGGCATCTCCGCTTCGAAGACGGATCGGCCGAGGCCGGACGGCCAGCCCGGCAATCTCTATGAGCCAGAGGGCGACGACCGGACCCGCGGCGATTTCACCGATCGCGCGCGGCCGAGCCTCTACACCTGGCTTGAGCTGCGTCCGCTTGCGAGCGCGCTGGTGGTAGGGAGCGTCGTCGCCGGCGCAATGCTGGTCGGACGCCGCCGCCTGCGCCGCGGCGATACGGAGGACGACACCCCGCTTGCAAACGCCGCGTTCGCGGATCGTCCGATGGTCGATGCTGCCCCCGAGGGCTATCCAGCCGTGCGCCCCGCCGGGCCCGAGGCGATGCGAGACCCCACGCATCGACCCTGGACCAAGGTCGACGAGGCCTCGGACGAATCCTTCCCGGCGAGCGATCCTCCCGCCACCTACTGACCCCGTTTTCCTCAGCGAAAGAGCGAAAGCCGCGTGATCAGCTCGGGCAAGGACTCGGTGATGAAGGTGTCGCTGGGCAGCGGATAGCTCTGCCGCAGAAGCTTGCGCACGATGGCCGTGTCCGCGGGTGGTGGCCCGGATTCCCGTTCCTGAAGCGTGAACTCACGATATCCGGAAGGCCGCTGCGCCGTCTGCGCGTGCGTGCGCTGCTCGCGCAGCCCATTGAAAACAGCCATCTTCTCCACGCCATCCAACTCCGTGCCGGTCAGGCCGTCAGGGACTCGCGCCTGGGGCGCGTGCCTGTCCCGGCATCTACTGCTCCGTCGGCGGCTAGGTAAGCACCTCGCATGAACGCCGCCGCAACATGGGTCGCCAGGAGCGGCGAAGCGCCCGCGGCAAACGCCGAGCGGCCGCCAGGTCCGATGCCAGGCTGCGGCGCACCGCGTTTCCCGTGCGTCACCGCGGCCAGTAGCGGAGCTGGCCGAGCTCCTGCGCGGCGGAAAGGATGAAGCGGGCATCGACCCAGCCGCGCGTGTCGACCGGCTTGCGCACCATCTTCTGGTCCAGCGAAAAGGCGGCCGCGGAGGCGACGCGCTCGCGATAGGCGCGCACCGGAAGCGGGTTCGCCTTGTCACGGATCAGTTCGCCGGCATTGTCCTGCCGCACCAGCGCCAGCGGCGTGTTCGACGTGCGCGCGATGAAGGCGAGATAGCGTTCGCGATTGCCGGGATCGGCAGCCCAGTGGACGGCGCGCAGATAGGCTTTCACCACCCGCTTGGTGGTCTCGGGATAGCGGCGGGCGAAATCGTCGGTCACGACAAAGGCGCCGATGTTGGTGGCCTCGGTCTTGCGTCCCTTTGAGCTGAAGACCAACTGGGCCTTGCGCTGTTCGACCAGGTTGAGGAGGTTCACCGGGCCGATGGTCGCGTCGATGCGGCGGGCGGCCAGCGCCGCCAGCGCATCCGGCGTCTTCATCGCGACGATGCGCACGTCACTCGTCGCAAGGCCGTTTTCGGCAAGCAGGCGCGTCAGCGCGAGGTGCGGGACGTGGCCGACGTCGACGCCGATGGTGCGCCCTTTCAGGTCCCGCACGCCGCGGATCGGCAGGTCCGGCCGCGCGATCACATAGCTGTTGGAATAGCCGTAGGAGGCGAGGATGCGGGTCTTCAGCCCCCGCCCGCGGCCGATGATGTTCGGCAGGATCCCGTAATTGGCAAAGTCGGTGAGGCCGTTGGCGATCGCTTCGTTCTGCGCAGGGCCGGCACCGTCCAGCACCAGCCACTGGATGCGCACGCCATCGCGGGCGAACTCCTTTTCCAGCAAGCGCTGGGTCTGGAGAATCCCCATGTAGCTGGTGGCGGTGCGCTGGCCGGGGGCGCCGATCGCCGACACGCGGATCAGCTTGGGGGGCGCCTCTGCCCATGCAGGAGAGGCGAGGCCCGCTGCCAGGAGCAGCATCAGGCTGCGCAACAATCGGATCATGGGATGCTATCCTTCAGCCGCCGACCCCGCCGAGCAGGCGGAGGTGGCGCGTGGTGTCCTGTTCGGTGCCGGCCGCGCGGCCGCGCTTCCAGCCGAGCGCGCGCGCATAGCTGCCAAGGGTCCCGCTCTCTTCCAGCGCGGCGGCGTCGACCGCCTCGTCCTGCGTGACCCTGGGCGACACGTAGAGCGCGTCGACCGGGCAATAGATTTCGCACAGGAAACAGGTCTGGCAGTCGCCCTTGCGCGCGATCACCGGAGCGCCGTCCGGCACGGCATCGAAGACATCGCGAGGGCAGATGCGGACGCAGATATCGCATTCGATGCAGCGGCCGGCGTGGACGAGCTCGATCATGATGCGACGGCCTCCTGCGATGCGTTGCGGAATGCGGCGGCGATCTGGTCGACGCCGGAGACGTGAATGCGGTCGTCGAAGGTCGCGTCCTCGTCCGGCAGGTCGAGGCGTCGGTGCATGCCGCGGCTCTCGGTGCGAAGCGCGGCGGCTTCCCAGATGAAGCGGGCGGTCGCCGCCATGGCCGCGGCTTCCCGCGCTCGCACCAGGCCCCGGCCCTCTCCGGACAAGCCGGCGCGGATATCCGCCCAGGCGGCGGTAAGGGCTTGGCGGCTTTCGGCGATGCGCGCGCCGCTGCGGAAGAAGTTGACGTCCAGCGGCAGGGTCTCGCCCTGAACGAAGCGAGTCACCTCGCCTGCGTCCAGATAGGGGCGCGCGGTCGGGCGAAGGCCGGCACCGCCCAGCGCGCGGACGGGTCGTGGGGCGGCGCTCCGCTGCGCAATGCCGAAGCGGGTGGCGGCGCGACCGCTCCAGCTGCCGCTCGCCATTGCCCAGGATGCGTTCGGACTGCCGCCGCCGGTGACCGCACCGGCAAGATTCTCGCGCGTGGCGGCATCGCCCGCCGCATAGAGGCCCGGTACGTCGGTCGCGCAGTCGTCGGACACGAGCTCAAGGCCCCCGACCCCGCGCACCAGGCCTTCCGATCGCAGGGTCACTTCGAACCGCTCGGAATAGGGATCGATGCCCGCGCGGTCGAAGGGGAGCATGGTGTTCGGCTGACCCTGACGCAGCCAGGCGTGACCCTGCGGCGTCCCTTTGTCCATGATGCCGAACACCCGCCGCCCCTCGATCAGCGCGCGTGCGATCCTGCTGGCGCGGTCTGCGCCCTCGGGCAGCGGCGATCCGTCCTCCAGCGCGAAGTTCGCGAACATGAAGGACAGGCCCTTGGTGATCGACGCATCGACTAGCGAGACGCCATATTGGCTGGAGAATTCGACGCCCGACAGGCGCGCGCCCGCCTCCGCGCCCATCAGATAGCCGTCGCCGGTGTTGCCGTCCGTGCCCAGCGCGCGCGACAGGAAGGTGCAGCCGCCGGTCGCCATCACGACGGCGCCCGCGCGTACTTCCCAACGGCTGCCGTCGCGCGGGCGAACCCCTGCCGCGCCCGCAACGGTGCCGTCATGCCAGAGCAGTTCGAGCGCAGGACTATGGTCGAGCACGCGCACGCGTGCCTTGTCGACGCGGCGGCGCATGAAGCGCATGTAATCGGGCCCGCGCAGGTTGGCCCGATAGGGCCGGCCGCCCTCGTCCACGGGGAACGGATAACCGCGCTCGGCGAGCACATCGAGGTTCTGCCACGCCTGGTCGATGACGCGCAGGATCCAGCGGCGATCGGCCAGCCCGTGCCCCCGCGCCAGACGACGTTCGGCCTCAGCCTCCCGCGCAGGTCCCGGCGGCAGATACCAGGCGCCGGTGTTCGAGGGCGCGGTCGCGCCCGAGGTACCGCAATAGCCCTTGTCGGCGAGGACGACGCGCGCCCCCGCCTCGGCCGCGGTCAATGCTGCCCAGGTTCCGGCGGGCCCGCCGCCCAGCACCAGCACGTCGGCATCGAACCGATGCTCGGCCGGGTGGGGCGCATGTTGCTCGGGCGGCGGCCGCATCGGATCAGGCAGCCTGGAGGACGCCGTGGGCGTCGCCCTCACGCCACTTGATATTGCACCCGACCGACGGGATCTGCCGTGCAGGCGCTGGCTCGCCGGCCAGCAGCGCATCGAGCGCGGCGCGGAGGTCCTCGCCCGTTACCGGCGTGTTGGCGTTCGGCCGCGCGGCGTCGAACTGGCCATGGTAATACAGGCGCAGCGATGCGTCGTAGAGGTAGAGGTCGGGCGTGCAGGCCGCGTCATAGGCGCGCGCCACATCCTGGCTCTCGTCGCGGAGATACGGAAAGACGAAGCCATGCTCGCGCGCGTGCAGCGCGACGTGTTCGGCGCTTTCCTCCGCCTTCACCTCCTGCGCGTTGCTGTTGATGCCGACGACGCGGACACCACGATCCGCATATTCGCGCGCCAGCGTGTTCAGCGCGTCCTGGATCAGCAGCACATAGGGGCAGCGGTTGGAGAGGAAGGCGACGAGCACGGCGGAGGCCCCCGCGGCGACATCCTCCAGCTCGATGATCTGGCCGGTCAACGGCTCGGGAAGCGCAAAGGCCGGAGCTGGCGCCCCGAGGTCGAGCGGGTTCGATGGCGTGGCAGGCATGGGCAAGCTCCTTTGGCTGGAATGCCGGTGCCGGTCGCCCTTTCGCACTGCTGGCACGAGATGTGGAAGCGCGACCGACCGCCAATCCATATCTGTTCAGTGGGAATATAGAAGAGGCTATCTGCCCTGGGGCCGGCTAGAAGAAGTTTGCGCCCGCCTAGACGAACTTCCTGCGGCCCCGCTCACCTCCGCCCCGGCGCTTTCGGGCAGGCGCAGGAACGCGAGCCCCGATCCGACCGCTAGCAACCCCACCGCCACGAAAGCAGGCAGGAAGTCGGGCAAGCCGGGCTCGGCAGCCCCCCGCCACAGGCTCGCAAGGTTGAGCAGCACGGCCGCAACCGCGATGCCCAGGACGCTCGATACCTGCTGGCTCACGCCCGACAGCGTCGTCGCCGCACTTCGCTGCGCCGCCTCGACATCGGCGAACGCCAGGGTGTTCAGGCAGGTAAGCTGCATCGAGCGGGTGAGGCCCGCCGCGAACAGCAGGGGTGTCAGCACGGCGGACGGTGTCCCGGGCGCCAGCCACCCGCACGCCAGGATCGCGCCGCCGCCGAGCACCCCGTTGACGACCAGGACCCCCCGAAAGCCGAACCGACGCAGCAGCGGCGAGGTGAGCGGCTTCATGGCGAGGTTGCCGAGAAAATAGGC
This sequence comes from Sphingomonas sp. 3-13AW, assembly GCF_049311085.1. NCBI lineage: Bacteria > Pseudomonadati > Pseudomonadota > Alphaproteobacteria > Sphingomonadales > Sphingomonadaceae > Sphingomonas > Sphingomonas sp. 3-13AW. The sequence continues at coordinate 125,955 of NZ_JASNVZ010000003.1, forward strand.
GAGGACCAGCAGCCCGGCTCCCGCCGCATCCATTCCGAAGCCGAGCTGGAACAGCAGCGGCAGGAGGAACGGCGTGGCGTTGATCGCGATGCGGTAGAGAAAACCCGCGCCCAGGGACGAGACGGTGAAGGTTTGCGTGCGAAGCGTCGCCAGGTCGACCAACGGCGCTCGCGTGCGTCGCAAATGCCACACCGCCAGTGCCCCGGCCGCCAGGCCGAGGAGGGTGAGCGACACCGGCAGCAATGGCCGCGCCTGTACCCGGGCCAGTCCTTCAAGCCCGACCAGCAACAGCACCAGCGCGCCGGCGGACAGGAGGAATCCCCGGTGGTCGAACGGCCGGCGGACTTCGGCGGGCAGTACGGGTACGAAGCGAACTACGGCGGCAAGCCCGATCAGCCCAAGCGGCAGGTTGAGGAGGAAATTCCAGCGCCAGGACGCATAGGTGGTGATGAACCCGCCCAGCACCGGGCCGATCACGGGCGCGAGCAGCGCCGGCCAGGTGATCAATGCCGTCGCCTGCAGAAGCTCTGACTTCTGGGCGTTGCGCAGCACGACCATGCGCCCGACCGGCGTCATCAATGCGCCGCCGATGCCCTGCACCACCCGCGCCGCCACGAACTGGGGAAGACTGGCCGCCAGTCCGCAGCCCAGGGACGCCAGGGTAAACAGCAGGATCGCCGCCAGAAACACCCGGCGGGCGCCATAGCGATCGGCCACCCAGCCACTCGCCGGCAGAACGGCCGCCACGGTCACCAGATAGGCGGTGACGCCGATCGACAGGTCGAGCGGCGCGACGCCGAAACTCGCCGCGATCTGCGGCAACGACGTGTTGATGATCGACCCGTCGAGGTTCTGCATGAAAAAGGCGATGGCGACGATCAGCGCGACCCTGCGCGCCTGGCTCGGGTTGGCAAGGCTCACAGGTGGCGCAACTCGCCCAGCACCTGCTCCTTAAGCGCGGCGAGCCCGGCATCCCCGCGGCGGCGCGGCCGCGGGAGGTCGACCCGGACAATCTGGCGGACGCGTCCCGGCCGCGGATCGAGCACCACCACCCGATCTGCCAGCAGCAGCGCTTCCTCCACGTCGTGTGTCACCATCAGCGTCGTCGTTCCTTCGGCTTCCCAGATACGAAGAAGCTCGTCCTGGAGATAGCTGCGCGTCAGCGAATCCAGTGCGCCCAGCGGCTCGTCGAGCAGCAGGATGGCCGGGTTGGCGACCAGCCCCCGCGCGATCGCCGCACGCTGGGCCATGCCGCCCGAAAGCTGGGCGGGATAGGCGCGCGCGAAATCCGCCAGCCCGACAAGGGCGAGATGCTCCCCCACCCGCCGCCATTTCTCGGCCCGGTCGATCGGCACCGCATCAAGCGCCAGGAACACATTCTGCTCGACCGTGGCCCAGGGCAGCAGCCGATGCTCCTGGAACACAAGGCTGCGGTCGAGGCCGGGCCCCTTTACGGCCTTGCCACCCACGCGCACCTCCCCCGCCGTCGGCCGGTCGAGCCCCGCGATCATCCGCAGGATCGTCGACTTGCCGCAACCCGACGCGCCGATAAGGCACACGAATTCGCCGCGGCGAAGCTGCAGGTCGATCCGCGCGAGCGCCTGCACCGGCCGACCGTCGACGGTGAACTCCTTCTCCACCCCGTCGAGCACCAGCACCTCGGCATCGGGATCGATGCTAGGCACCAGCCTTGGGCGAAAGCCCCGTTGTTCGGCTGCGTAGGTCATGCTGCTTCTCCTCAGATGCGGCCGCGGAAGCTGACGCCGATCAGTCGGCGCTCGCCCAGGGTCTGGTTGAAAGCGGCGTTCCCGGATGCGGAGCCGACGTCGGTCACGTATTTCTCGTCGAACAGGTTGCGAGCCCACAGCCCCACGTCCCACCGGCCATCCGCGGCCCGGAAGCCGATGCTTCCGTTGGTCAGCGAATAGCCCTTCTGGATCCCGTAGATCGACAGGCTGGAGTTGAGGTTCGCATCCGACCGGAAGCCCGTCGTCCAGTTGGCGTAAAGCTCCACCCCGCTGCCGACCGGTACGAAGCCGTCGAAGCCGATGTTGCCCGTCCATTTGGATGCACCGGCCAGCCGCCGACCGGACAAGTCGCAGATCGCCTGGATGTTGCTGACCTCCAGCGCGCACGGGGCATTGGGAAAGGAGCGATAGGTCGCGTCGTTGTACGCGCCGGCAAAGCTGATCGTCGCCTGTGGGGAGAGGCGAAGCGCGCCCTCAAGCTCCACGCCCTGCATCCGCACGCGCCCGACATTGCCGAGATAGCTGATCACCGAATTGTCGGCACCGATCGTCGACAGCACCGCCTGATAATCGCTGACGTTGGTCCGATAGAGATTGAGGTTGAAGGTCAGCGTCCGGTCGAACCACTGGCTCTTGATGCCGAGTTCATAGTCGCGGACCCGTTCCGGTGCGACGTTCTGCGGCGCGCCCGTGTCTTCGTTGAACTGCACGGCGCCGGATTTCTCCCCCCGCGCGGCCGAGGCATAGAGGAGCACATCCTCCGACAGCCGATAGCTTGGGCTGACCAGCCACGAGACCGAGTTGTCGGAGATCTTGCGGCCATTGGTGGCATACAGGGCGCGTATCCGCCCGGCGCGAACTGCCTGCGCGTTGGTGAGGATCGCACCGGCGTAGCGGCTCTCCAGCGCCAGCGGCGTCTCGGCGGTCTTGGCGATGTCGTTGTTCTTCCACTCCTGCGTATCGCGGATGCCCAGCGTCAGGGTCGCGCGGGGCGTGATGTGCCAGTTGAGCTGCCCGAAGGCCGCAATGCTGGTGGCACGCGGCTGTTCGGCGACCAGCACCCGCACACCCCGCAGCGAATCCGCCAGCGCCGCACGCCCCTCCGCCGTGGCGTTCAGCGCCGCATATTGTCCGCCCGAGGCGTAAAAGGCTCCCGCATCGGCGCCAAAGCGCTGTCGGCTCGTGGTCTCGATGTCCGAATGGAGAAAGAACAACCCGACCTGATAGTCGATCGGAATGTCGCTGCCCGACGGCGAGGCGAAGCGGATTTCCTGCGTCACCTGCTGCGTCTTCAGCAGGGTGCCGTTATAGTCGACGATGTTGAAGGGCGTGTAATCGGTGTCGTTCTTCGCGTCGAAGTCCAGCCGGCGATAGGCGCTGATCGACGTCAGCGTATAATCGCCCAGCGTCCAGTTGAGCTCGGCCGACAGGCCATATTGCCGCGTCTTCAGCGGCCGCTGGCTATCGAGCGACAGCCGGCTGAACGAGCCGTAGATCGGCTGGAACCCCGCGAACCAGTCCCGCGCCAGGCGGGAGCCATAGGTGGGCGACCGCGGGCTGCCGTCCGCGAACGTCGCCGGGTCCACGCGCGGCGGGCGGGTGTTGATCAGCTCGCTTGCATCGAAATATTCGGCGATGATGCGCGCCGAGAAGCCGTCGCCGGGCTTGGCAAGCAGCTGCAGGCGCGCGCCCCCGCGGTTCACCCCCAGGAAGCTCTCGCCCGGCACCGACGGGTTGTCGAGGAAGCCGTCGCGCTTGTCGTAATAGACGCTGGCGCGGAAGGCGAGCCAGTCGTTGACCGGTCCCGTGACCGATGCCTTGGCGAGAATGGAGTTGCGGCTGCCCACGCTGACATCGGCAGTAGCGCCGGGCTCGAAGTACGGCCCCCGGGTCGTGATGTTGAGCACGCCCAGCGTCGTGTTCTTGCCCAACAGCGTACCCTGCGGCCCGCGCAGCAACTCGATCCGGTCGACATCGACATAGTTGACCCAGGACATGCCGACATGACCTGCGAAGACATTGTCTACGATCAGGCCGACGCTCGCTTCCATTCCGTCGTTGGCGGTGTTCTTGCCCAGGCCCCGGATGGCGATGCTGCTCTGGCGCGCATTGGGCGCGTTCACGAGCAGGTTCGGCACTTTCAGCGCATAGTCCTTGATCGTGTCCAGCCGCAGCCGGTCGATCTCCTCGCCCGTGACGACGGTGATCGGGATCGGCACGTCCTGCACCCGCTCGCCGCGGTTGCGAGCGGTGACGACGATGTCGCTGCCGACTTCCGGATCGGCGGGATCGGCGGGATCGGCCGCTACCGCATCAACGGCCGGCGGCGCCTTACCCTCTGCATGATCCTCTGCATGCGCCGGCACGGCGGACGCGGCCGCCAGAAGCAGCGACAATCGGAAGGACCTGAATAACAAGCGGCTGGCCATGGAAACCCCTGCATGGTGCCGGAAGCCCTCCGCCGCCTCTTCCCATGGGGAGCGCGGGTGCAAGGAACTTCCGACGGATGCGTGCCAGCAGCGTGAAGGAAGAAAGGATCATGCTCGCACCCCCGCCCAGCGCAGCACACGGGCTGCGAGGCGATCGAGCGCGAGGTTGAGCAGCAGGCCGAGCCCGCCGATCACGAGGATGCCGAACAGGACGACGTCCATGCGGAAATTGTCGCGGCCGTCGATCAGCACGGCGCCCAGGCCGCTGCCAAAGCCGACCAGCGCCTCGACGCCGATGGTCGCGAGCCAGGCGAAGGTAAAGGCAAGTTGCAAGCCGGTGACCAGCGCCGGAAGGGCGGAGGGCAGGACGATCGACAGCATCGTCCGACGCCGGGAAAGGCACAGGCTGCGGCCGACCTCGCGCAGTGCCGCGGGTGCCGCACGCACCCCGTCCTGCGTGGCGACCACCATCGGCTTGAACGCGGCCAGCGCGACGAAGGCGAGCTTGGTCGTCTCTCCCACCCCGAACCAGGCCGTAAACAACGGCACCCAGGCGAACATCGCGACCTGGCGAAAGCCGTGGAAGCTCTGGCCGAACAGGCGGTCCGCGACCGGCGACAGGCCGAGGAGCAGGCCAAAGGCGGTGCCCAGCAGCACGCCCAGCACGGCACCCTGGAGATAGCGCAGGACGCTCGCGACCAGGCCCTGTTCCAGCAAGACGCGGACCTGCGGATCGAACGGAACCTCGGCCACGCGCGCCGGTGACGCGAGAAAGGCGGCATCGATCCACGCGCGTTCCGTGGCCAGCCACCAGAGCGCGACCAGCGCCAGCGGCAGGATCCAGCCGCGCAGTGCGGCAGGCAGACGCGCGATCATCGGGTGCCGCCCAGGCGCCGGGAAAGTCGCGCCTCGGTAGCCCGGAGTCCCTGGTCGAGCAGCAGGCCGATCGCGGCGACGCACAGGATGCCCGCCAGCACGACGTCCAGCTGGAAGATCACCCGCCCCCAGTTCATGAGATAGCCAAGCCCCTCGGTGGAGGCGAGCAGCTCCGCGCCGACCAGCGCGACCCAGGCGTTCCCCAGCCCCTGGCGCATCCCGGTGAACAGCGGCAGCGCGAGCGCGGGCAGGAACAGTCGACGCAACCGCGTCATCGGCCGCAGGCGCAGTACCGCCCCGACCTCACGCCAGGCACTCGGCATCGCGCGCACCGCGGAAAAGGTCGAAAGCGTGATCGGCAGCGTCGCCGCCTTGGCGATGGCGAGCAGCTTCAACGGCTCGCCGATCCCCACCAGCAGGATCAGCAGGGGCAGCCAGGCCATGAGCGGCACCGCAGCCAGCGCCCGGACGCTCGGCATGATCAACTGTTCGGCGGTTCGCGAGACGGCGGCGAGACCACCCAGGCCGAGGCCCAGCACCGCGCCGATGGCATAGCCCTGGACCAGGCGCGCCAAGCTGATCCCGATCGCCTTCGGCAACTCGCCTGAATTCCAGAGATCCACAAGCGCCTGCAGCACCACCAACGGCGCAGGAAGGATCGTGTCCGGCAGGGCGCCCGTCGTCGCGAGCAGTTGCCACGCGAGCAGCAGCAGCGCCGGCCCGCCGAACGAAGCCAACCATGCCGGTGCCCGCAAAGCGATACCGGGTTTCCACTCCGCACGGGCTGCCATCGTCGCCATGCTGCCGGCTCCATATTCCTACTGGCCTGATGGGTATTGAAGAAGATGCCGGGCGGCAACCCGGGTGGACCCCAAGAGATTCTTGTTCCCGCCCGCAGGGCAGCTTGCAGCGGGCAAACGCGTCCGGGCTGGCGTGATGGCACGGCAAAACGTTGCTGATGTGGAACGGAGCGCCATCACCGCGGTTTGTGCCGGATCGACGAAAGGACCTGCATGACTGCCAGCTCGCGCCTGACCTTCCTGACGCGCATCGGTTTCGCCACGCGCGGGCTCCTCTACATCGTCATCGCCATTCTGATCGTTCGAACCGGCCGGGCCGAGGACCCGAGCGGCGCGCTCGAGTTTCTCGGCAAAGGCGGGGGGCAGCTGTTGCTCGGCGTCACGGCGGCGGGGCTGTTCGCCTACGGCCTCTGGCGCCTGGCAGACATGGCGCTGGACATCGAACGCCACGGTTCGGACCGCAAAGGCTTGGTCGAACGGGCGGGTGCGGGCTTCAGCGGCATCGTCCATCTTTTCCTGGCCTGGCAGGCGATCCGGCTGATCCGCGGCGCTGCTTCGTCCTCGGGCGACAGCACCCGCGAAGGCGCAGAGATGGCGCTGGAACTGCCCGGGGGCTGGGTCCTCGTGATGCTGGGAGCGGCCGTTCTGCTCGCCCTGGGCGCGGTCCAGCTGGTGAAGGCCGCCAAGGGCAGTTTCCTGCGCTATCTGGAGCCGCAGATTGCGCAGCAGCCCTGGGCGCAGTGGAGCGGACGGATCGGCTATGCCGCCCGCGGCGTGGTGTTCCTTATCAGCGGCTATCTTCTCGCAAAGGCCGGCATCGACGAACGGGCGGGTGAGGCCGGTGGAATGGCGCAGGTCCTTTCGTGGCTCACCAGCCCCTTCGACTGGATCGTTGGCGCCGGCCTGTTCGGCTTCGGCCTGTTCAGCCTCATCGAGGCCCGGTTTCGCCAGCTACACGACGTGCCCATCGACGACGCCGTCCGGCGCGCGACCCGGCTCCGATAGGGGAACCGGTTGGCCGGAGGGCACCGGTTTACCGGGCGGCCGGCACAGCGCCCAGGAAGCGCCGGATATGGTCGGCGATTTCGCGATGGTGCGTCTCCAGCGCGAAATGGCCGGCATCGAGCAGATGGACTTCGGCGTCGGGCAGGTCCTGCCTGTACGCCTCGGCGCCCGCAGGAATGAAGGCCGGATCATGCCGTCCCCATACCGCCAGGAGCGGCGGGCGGTACTTCCGGAAATAGGCGTGAAAGTCCGGGTACATCGCCACGTTGCTGCGATAGTCGAGAATGAGGTCGAGCTGGATCTCCTCCGCTCCCGGCCGCGCCATGTAGGCGATGTCCAGTTCATATCCGTCCGGCGACAACAGGCTCGGGTCCGCCCCCGTACCATATTGCCAGTCCCGAATGGTTTCTGGTGACAGCGAGGCGCGGCACGCTTCCCGGTTTGCCGCGCTCGGGTCTCGCCAATAGGCCTGCCATGCGCCCCACTGGTCGCTGAACCCCTCCAGATAGGCATTGCCGTTCTGCGAGATGATCGCCGTGACCCGCTCGGGATGCCGCATCGCAAGCCGCAGGCCGACGGGCGCGCCATAGTCGAAGATGTAGAGCGCGTAGCGCTGCAGCCCGATCACCTCGACGAACCCCTCGACCACCTCTGCCAGCGCGTCGAAGCTGTAGTTGAATTCGCCCCGCGCCGGCGCCTTGGTCTGGCCGAACCCGGGCAGATCGGGGGCAATCACGCGATAGCCGTCGGCAAGTGCGGGGATCAGGTCGCGGAACATGTGGCTTGCAGAAGGAAATCCGTGGAGCAGCAGGATCACCGGCGCATCCGCAGGGCCCGCCTCCCGGTAGAACACTTCCACATCACCTAGCTTCTGCGTGCGGTACCGAACCTGTGACATGTTCTTCTCCCTCGATGCGATCGCCTGTCCCGCCGCTGCTGTCGGAGGTGCCATCCCGGCCATCGGCGCTGCCACGAGCGCTCCCAACGTAGCGCGACGGGTCATCTCAAGCTTACGGTCCATTGCAGCACTCCCTATCCGGGCCATGATCTGGGGATTGCAGGACCGTGCAGAATGCTTGCATCGGCGCTCTCTTGATTGCACCCTGCGCAACGATGGATCGGTTGGATGCGATGGAGCTGTTCGTGGCGGCGGTGGAGGCAGGCTCCCTTGCGGCCGCCGCACGTCGGCACGGGCGCAGCCCCGCCAGTGTGACGCGTGCCGTTGCTCTGCTGGAGCAGCATGCCGGCACGACGCTCCTGCTGCGCTCGACCCGAAAGCTCAGCCTCACCGCCGCAGGGGAGCATCACCTCGCGATCTGGCGCGACGTCCTCATGAAGCTGGAGGAAGTCGACCCTGGTCGAGCGGGTGCGATCCTGCGCGGGCCGATCGTCGTTACCGCGCCGGAACTCTTCGGCCGAATGAAGCTGATGCCGCTGGTCGAGACCTTCCTGGACGCGCATCCGGAGGTGTCCGCACGCCTTCTCCTCGTGAACCGGCTGGTCAACCTGATCGGAGAGGGCGTGGATCTGGCGGTGCGTCTGGCTCCGCTGCCGGATTCGACGCTGTCGGCCATCAAGGTCGGCGAAATCCGGACCTTGTTCTGCGCATCACCCGAGTATCTCGCCGCCCGCGGCCTTCCGACCGCGTTGCAGGATCTGGATCGCCACCAGTGCATCGGCTTGAACGCAGAAGGGGACGCAGAGCTCTGGCCGTTTCGCGCCACCGATCGTCGCGGCGATGTGCGCTCGGTGCGGGTCCAGACGCGCCTGAGCGTCAGCAGCGCCGCCGCGGCGCTCGATGCTGCCCGGCGGGGCCAGGGCATCGTGTGCGCGCGATCCTATCAGGTGGCGGAGGACATTGCGGCCGGCCGGCTTGCCCGCATCCTTGCGGAATTCGAGCCGCCGCCCGTCCCGGTAAACCTGCTGTTCCCGCCCGATCGCGCGCGGGGCGGCGCCGTCCGGGCATTGATTGACCATCTGGTCCCCGCCCTGAAGCAGTCCCTCCTCCGCACCAGGGCGCTCGTACCCTAACGGACGGGGAGGAGCTGGCCCTCTCCTCCCCGTGCCATCGGTTACGGCAGGCGGAAGGTCCAGCGGCCGGCCGCGCTGTTCGAGTCGAACGGCGCCAGCGTCGGGGTGCTCCCACCGATTGCGACCAGCGCGAGCGGCTTTGGACCGGACTGCGCCTTGGGAGCGATGCGATAGCTGCCGTCGGTCAGCTGGTCGATCTGCCACAGCTGCTCGGCCGCCCCGGTGAAGCGGGGAACCGTCTCCACTTCGTTGCGAGCGGTGGCGGCTAGCGCGCGCTCGGTGCCCGCGATCGTGATCTTGTAGAACGGCGCCCCGAAATAGCCGCCCGCCCCCGGAACCGGGGTGATCGTCCACAACTGGTTCGGCCGGACCATATAGTCGGCCAGGTCCACGCGGGTCGTGCCCTGGGGCCAGACCGCTGCATTGTCGGCCAGCGTCTGGTCCGCGACGGGGCTCACCGGATCGGTCGGCTTGGCCATGAAGCTGGCACGGGCGTTGAACGGAATGCGCACGAAGTCGGTCGCCAATCCCAGCGCATAGCCGCTGCGTTCCGACTGGATCTCATAGGTGCCGGGACGCACATTCACGCCCGCGACCGGCCAGCCATCCTTCCACAAAAGCGGCTCGATCCCCAGCACGCTCCGGCCGCTGCGGTTCATGTCGGCTTCGTAGTGCATCGAGAACTTCTCGACGCCGCCGGGCAGCTCTATCAGGCCGAAGTGCCCGGGCCCGATGTTGCGGCCGCGCGCGTTGACGACCATCTTGCCGCCGCCCCGGAGCAGGGGCACGCCCATGTGATCGACATAGGGGCCAAGCGGGCTGCGCGAGCGGCCCACGCGGATGTGGTAGGTGGAGTTCGGGCCGTCGCAGCACGTCCCATGCGTGCCGAGCAGGTAATACCAGCCGTCGCGGTACATCATCGCGGTGGCTTCCATGTCGATGGCGACGTCCACCGGCTGGTTGCCCGCGACCCGCAGGCCGGTGCTGGGATCGAGTTCGATGATGCGGATCGGCCCGAAATAGGTGCCATAGGTCAGCCACAGCCGCCCCTCGGCATACAGGAATGCCGGGTCGATCGCGTCGACCGTCTCGACGCCGTCGCTGGAGGCCACCACGCCGATATCGTGGAATTTGAAATCGGGCGACTTGGGATCGAGCGAGCGAGTCCACATCATCTTGACCTGGCTGGCGTGCCCGCCCGACATGCCGCCTCCGCCGACTGCATAGGACATGTAGTACCGGTCGCCGATCTTGATCACGTCCGGCGCCACGCCACCGCCCGGCCGCTCCGGCCCGCCGCGCCACGTCCATCCGTCTTCGGATACCAGGCCCCCGCCCCGAGTTCCGAAAGTGTAGTATTTGCCGTCCGACAGGACGATGGTCGACGGGTCGTGGATGAACGGCTCTCCTTCCACCTGCGCGGAGGCGGGAGATGCGTGGAACCCGAGAGACAGACAAAGGCCGATCGCGGCCGCGGTAAGACGCTTCATAAGGTCTCCGTGAATCTGCTGAAGGAGCGATCTGCTCCGGATCTTATTTGAGGCTGGTCTTCAGGTCGCGGATCGGCCGGCCATCCTCGTCGAGGAAGCGGACACAGAAGTCGCTCAGCCCCGGCCCGTTGATGACGGCACCGCGGATCAGGTTGCGCCCCTTGCGCAACGTCAGCCGGTCGGAAAGCACGTCGTCCATCACCATCCGGCGATCATTGTAGAGGCCGACCGCCTCCTGGCCGTTCAGCCACCACATCGATGCGGAATTGGAGCCCACGGCCATTCGGGCATTGCGGATTTCGCGCGGGCTGTCGACCACCGTGACCGCCCAGAAGATCACGCCATAGGTCGGCTTCCCCAGTGCCTGGGCAAAGTTGAACAGCTTCACGTCGAACTGGGTGGAATCGAGCGCATGCCAGCGCAGCGGCTCGGCCGCCTTCACCACCTGGCCGTTGCGCGGCATGGCCGTGAACTGGCCCGGGAAATATTGCTGGGTAAGCGCCTGCCGGACATAGCTGGCCGTGAAGACGGTGTTGGTCGGGTTCGGCTTGCTGATCGGCTCCAGCAGCAGCCACCGGCGCAGGAAGCCGTCCTGGTCCGGCGCCAGCGGCGTCGCGGTTGCCGGCTTGAAATAGGCGTCAAGACTGGGCTTCGCCACTTCCTGCCCGGCCGGGGCGCCCGCGGACGCCGCCGTGATCGCCCCTGCGCCAAGCAGCAATGCGCCTGTGATGCCCAGGCATCGGACCAATGGCTTGCCGATCATCATCTCTCTTCTTGCCCCCCGCTCTTGTGTCTTCGATGTCGGAATGGCGCCGCAGTCTGGCTGCGCGGGCGCCGATCGTTACTTGGCCGCGAGCACCCCGTTGGTGTCGAGCCAGCGCACGAATGCGTCGAACCAGCCGGGGCTCGTCGTCCCCTTTTTCCCCAGGCCGAAACCGTGGCCGCCCGCCTGGTAGAGATGGAACTCGACCGGCCGGTTCGCCTGCTGCCAGGCATCGATCAGGCCAAAGCCCTTGCGCGCGAACAGCGGATCGTCGGCGGCGAGCACCGCGAACATCGGCGGAGCGTTCGCCGGCACCTTCACCGCCTCCATCGATCCGTAGATCGGCGCCACAAAGGCGAGGCGCGTATCGGGCGCGGCGAGGGCGGTCGCCATGGTCGTCATGGCGCCTGCGGAAAAGCCGATCATGCCGATCCTCGCCGGATCCACCCGCCACTCCTTCGCGCGCGCCCGCACCAGGGCCACGGCCGCGCGACCGTCGGCGATCTGGTCGGACAGACCGGCGATCGCGGCGTCGGGGCTGAGACGGGATTGCGGCTTGCCGACGCTCGCGAACATCGCCCCAACCGCCTGCTCGAAATCACCCATCGCCGCCGGCGTCGGACGCAGCCGGTATTTGAGGACGAAGGCGGCGATGCCGCGGTCGGCAAGCGCCTTTGCGACCCGCCAGCCTTCGTTCTCCATCGACAGCATCAGAAAGCCGCCGCCCGGCGCCACGATCACGGCGGCGCCGGTCGCCTTGGCCGGATCGGGCAGGAACGGAGTCAGCGTGGCCGTCGACACGTTGCGCGTCATCGCGACCCCATATTGGCGGAACCACGCCTCCGGAGCCGGCTGGTCCTTCACCCCGCCCGTACCCAGCGCAATGGCGTTCGGCTCAGCAGGCGCGGCCATCGGCGTCATGCGCCCGTCCTGCGCCACCGCCGGCACTGCGGCAGCCGCCAGCGCCCCCGCGGCAATCAGGCCGCCGATCCTCATCGTCCAGTGCATCGGTACCCTGTTCCCTCTAGTGTCTTGATCAGCTCAGCAGGATGCGGCGCGCTTCGCCCTCGGGATCGTCGACCATCCGGCAGGTCTCGTCGAAGACCATGGTCTGGCACCGCTGCGGATCGGTTGCCGCCCAGGCGAGCCCCGGCTGGCTGGGGTTGCCCGTGCGGGCGAAATTGGCCCACGCCGTCGCCATCGTCCGGGCCAGCCGCTGGGCGCCGGGCGTGTTGCCGGTTCCCTGGGCGCACAGCGCCGTGTTGTCGAAGCAGAAGGCGAGTTCCGCGGTGTGCCACGCCCCGGCGACCCCGCCCAGCTGCGGCGACTGCCACTGGAAATGATATTGATAGGCGGGCGCCCCACCCTGCGCGTGCCGCAACGCCACCATATTCTGCACGCGATTGCGGTTCATCAGGCCCTGCACGCCATAGGCCAGCGTCCGCGTCGCCTTTTCCGGATGGGCCTTTTTCATCGCCGCGATCAGCCGGTTCGCCTTGTCGGCGCCCATCTGCGTCGTCAGGTCGGCGCGCCACTTGGCCTCGTCCGGATTATAGCCCCAGCGCATTCCTTCCTCGCTGGTGTTGCCGATCAGGATGGGCACGTCGCGCGACACCTCCGGCGCGACTGCCGAGAAGGATGCGACGGTGATGACCTTGCCGTCGAGCGTCGGGTTCCAGCCGACCCGGGGGGTGAGCGACGGGCCCATCGGCGGCCGCGGCCCGTTCATCGCCGCGGCAACCTTGTTGCCCGCCTCGAACAAGGGCTTCCACTCGATCCGCTGAAGCGCGCCGAGATCCTTCGGCCCGATGCCGAGCTCGCGCAGCACCCGGCGCGAGAACTCGCGGGACTGCTCCGCCGACGGAAGCGCACCGCCGCCGCCCGACTGGATCGCCGCCCGCTTGATCAGGCCCCGGCCGGCCTCCATCCCCAGCATCGTCGTCACCTTCGACGCGCCGCCCGACTGGCCATAGATCATGATCCGGTCGGGGTTGCCGCCGAAGCGGGCGATATTCTCCTGCACCCAGCGCAAGGCCGCGATGCAGTCCGTCATGCTGACGTTGACCGATTCCTCATACGGGGCGCCGCCCACCTCGGTCAGGTCGAAGAAGCCGAGGACGTTGAGCCGGTGGTTGATCGACACCTGCACGACATCATGATGCCGCGCCATCTGCGCACCGTCGTGGGAGGCGAGTTCATAGGAGGAGCCGAAGGCGAAGCCGCCGCCGTGGAAATAGACCATCACCGGCCGGTTGCCCGACAGCGCCGGCGTCCAGATGTTCAGCTTGAGCATGTCCTCGCCGACGAAACCGTCCGTCCATTGCTGGAGGAAGGTGTGCTCTGCGGCGCGGAAATCGTGCAGCGTCTGCGGGCTGTTCGCGCCATAGGCGATCGCGGGATAGGGTTCGGTCCAGTTCGCCGGCGCCTTGGCCGGGAGCCAGCGGTTTTCGCCGCTCGTGTCGGCCCCATAGGGGATGCCCTTGAAGGTATAGACGTCGTCGGCGACATAGCCGCGCACCGGTCCATAGCGGGTGGGGACGATCGCGTCCTTTGGCGTAGAGGCGGTGCCCGCCCCCGACGCCCGCCCGGCCGCCTGCGCGCTGCCGGCCGACGGCAGCATCAGGCCCGCGCCCGTCATCATCGACGCCAGCATGGCGCGACGGCGATCGACAGAACCGATCATCATCCTCTCCTCCCATGTACCTCACCGGAACCATGACCATCGGCGGCCGGGTTCACCCGGCTCTTTCGCGTCACAGCCCGCAACATTCGCTACGCGCTCAATATTTGCCCGCTGTCAGGGAGGGTTTCTCCACCAACGCACGCCGGCCACATCTCTCCGTTTCCCGAAGCAACTGCACCGGGAGGGAACCGACAAACAAAAATTTCAATTCGCCTGCCCCTGCACGGAAACAGGACGGACGTACACTTGACGGGACACTGCCCGAGCGTATCTCTGCTCGAGAACAGTCTCTGGGGCGGAGGCTAACTTGTTACCGCTACCTTGTCCATATGTCAGAGTACAACTCTATAGAACTTCGCGAATCGCGACGAACGCGCGTCTGCCCCGGCCCCGGCTAATCGACGGCCCAGTGCCCCGGCGGTCGCCAGGACACTGGGCCGTTGCTGTCAGAGACCGTAGGTCAGCCGCGCATATCCGAAGCGGCCCGGGATATCGTAGGTCGTCGGATCATAGTTGTTGAGGCTGCACGAGAAGCAGGCCGGCGGGTCCGTGTCGAACACGTTGTTCACCCCCAGCGTCAGGCCCAGCCGTTCGCCAAGCCACTGCGGCCGCCACGTGAACTGCACGTCGCCATAGAAGCGGCTGCCCAGCCGGTTGCCACCCTGGTTCTCGACGACATTGTCGATGTAGCGGCCGGTGAATGCCGCCGCGACGACGCCTAGATCCCAGTCGATCGTCGCCAGCCCCTTGAAGTGGGGATAAGCCTGGTCGGGGCTGCCGCGCTCGGTGCCGGTATAATCGATGCTGGTGAAGCCGTCGGTTGCGGGCACCGTCTCTTCGTACTTCAGCAGGTAATTGCCGCTTGCCCAAAGGCCGAACGTGCCGACGCCGGTCTCACGCGTGCGCAGGTTCAGTGTCGCGTCGATCCCGCGGCTGCGGATCCCGCCCGTGTTGAGCAACAGGCCGTTGATCGACGAGATGAAGCCGGCAGGCGTGCGCTGCACGGCCGCGCACGACAACTGGTCGCCATCCTGGGCGCAGCGTCCGAGCAGCACCTCCGCTGGGATGGTCGAGATCGCCCCCTTCACCCTGATGTTGTAGTAATTGACCTCAAGATTCAGCGTGCTGAAGAACCCGTTGCGGGCCCAGGCCGGGCTATACACGCCTCCGAACACCCAGGTCTTCGCGGTTTCCGGCTCCAGATCCAGGTTGCCGCCGGTCTGGACGCTGATCTGCCCGCCCTGCGGCTCGGCATAGCTGCCGCTTGCGGGAACGCCATTGGCGATACAGTTCGCCCGCACCGTCGCATTGCCCTGGAACAGCCCACCGGGCGCACTCGTGCACGGATCATCCAGCGTCTGGTCGAACCGCGATACCGCGCCGAACAACTCCCCGATCGAGGGGGCCCGATAGCTTTCCGCATATTGGCCGCGCAGCAGCAGGTCGTCGGCCGGCTTCCACAACACACCACCCGACAGCGTCGTGTTACCGCCCGCGGTCGAGAAATCCGAATGCCGCACCGCCCCGCTCAGCTCCACCAGCCGCAGGAACGAGACGTCGCGGATCAGCGGCAGGCGCAACTCGCCATAGACTTCGTCGACGTTGTACGCGCCGCTCGCTGCCTGCGCCGGGATATCGGCACCCAGGCCCGCCTGGATGATCGGATCCGGCGTGAAGCTGCCCTGCTGGTAGCGATGCTCATAGCCCAGCGCGACGCCTACCGGACCGCCCGGCAGATCGAACAGTTCGCCCGATACGTTCAACGTATAGTCCCGCAGCTTCTGCTGGCTGCGGGAGCGTTCGTCGAAGGCCACGAACGCCAGCATCTCCGGCGTGATCGAACCCTGCCCGCCAAAGATGTTGAACGGTACGCAGTCGCCCGTGCACTGGCTCACCGGTCCCAGCGCCTGCGCCAGCTTCGCGGTGTTGAGGTTGCCGGTGAACAGCTGGTGCGCATCGTTGAAGCCGATCACCGCGTTCGCGTCATAATACCAGTTGCGGCCGAACAGCTGAAACCTGCCGTCGATCGTGCCGGTGACGCTCACGGTATCAACGGTCTGGTTGTAGGTGCGCTGCCCCGCTTCGACCAGCCGGCGCCCGATCAGCGAATAGGTCGCGGGCTGTCCGTTTGCGCCCGAATTGAGCGTGATGCCGAACGGATTATACGGGTTGGTGACGTCGATGGAGACCGTGTCGAGCAGGTTTCCGTTGCCGGCATCGGGGCCGATGTTGAGCGGCAGGAACGCCGCCTGATTCTCGGAATTGCGGTGCGCCCAATTGGCCTTCAACCGGACGTTGAACGCCTCGGAGAACTCGGCCCGTGCGTTCATGAAGCCGCCGTAGCGCTCGTTGGGCGTCAGGAAATAATTATAGGGCGCGAAGTTGAACCGGTCCGCCGCGGTAAAGGCGCGGAAGTCCCCCCCGACCAGGGTCGGGTCGTACACGCCGCGGCCGGTGAGCGGCGGATTGCGCACCGTGATCGTCCCGCCCGCCGGCAGCGAGGGATTGCCCGGGTTGAACAGGATGCGGCCGTTCACCGCCGCGCCGGAACACCCGCCGATCGGATCTGTGCACGACGTCTGCCCGGGATTGACGAACTGCGAGATCGAGCGGTCCCGCGCGCGCACCGGATCCTGCTTGGTATAAAAGCCGCCGACGTCCAGGTGCACCCCGTCCTTGCCGCCGCCCCAGCTCAACTGGTAGTTCTGCGTCTCGCCGTCATTGTCGCCCAGATATTGGCCATATTGCGCAAGCGCGCGAAAGCCCTTCTGGTCGGACCGGGTGATGATGTTCACCACGCCGCCGATCGCATCCGAGCCGTAGAGCGCGGATGCCGCCGATTCCAGCACCTCCACCCGCTGGATCATCACGTCCGGGATCGAGTTGAGGTCCACCGTGCCGGGGATGCCGCTGGCGCTCGCGCCATTCACGTACCGCAGCCCATCCACCAGCACGAGCGTGCGCTTGGCGCCCAGGTAGCGCAGGTCGATCGCCGCAGAACCGGCCCCGACCCCGCCGCCATCCGGCGGATTGCCGAAGTTGCCCGAATTGTTGAACTTGGAGTTGAGCCCGCCCGAGGACGCGGGAAGACGCTGCAGCACGTCGACGATTGAGGAAAGCCCCGTCCGCAAGATGGTGCTTTCGTCGATCACCGTAACCGGCGCCGGATTGTCGAGCGGGTCGCGCCGGATCCGCGAGCCCGTCACGACGACTTCGGCGCCCGGGTCCGACGCCGTCTCTTGCGGCAACGCGTCTGGCGTTTCCTGCGCGTACGCAGTCATCGGTAATGCTGATATTGCAAGTACAAGAGCCAGAATACTGGCGCGCGGCGTAGTGACCGATCGTCTCATCGCATCCCCCCGACATGTTCGAGCGTGAAGCACTTGGAACGACCGGATGCTGCAGCACAGCATAGAACCCGACAAGTGACTTATTGCCGTTTTGCGACAGCCTGAAGTTGTGGCGACGATTAATAGCGACCACTGTCGTTTTTTTACTACAGAATCTTGAAAGGCACCGGGCACGCTTCGGGGAATACTTCGCTTGGCTGCTGAGCCGATGCGGCTCGGAAGAGCACGAACAGCCTCAGTATAGGGCGTCCCACTTCTCCGGCTTCCAGCCCAGCACCGCCTCGATCTGGACCATCGCCGCGGTGTCGATCAGCTCGGCCCGGCCTGCGCGCGGGCGGCATAGCCCGGTCGTCGCGTCCCGGCGGTTGCGCCACATATGGTCGGCATAGGCCTGCATTGCGGGGCGGTTTTCCCGGGTCCCCGCGATCCCGTCGAGGAGCAGCAGGTTCTTGAAATAGATGGCATTGAACGGCGGCGGCTGGCGATCCAGCTGCGAGAGCGTGAAGCGCTCGCGGCTTGCGTAGGCGATCCGCTTCGCTTCCTGCAGATAGCGTTTGTCTCCGGTCGTCTGCCAGAGGAGCGCGTTCACTGCGACTGGAACGCCCTGGTTGTAGGTCCACACCGTTGTTTCGATGGTGCCGTCGGTCTTCAGATGATCGTTATAAAGACCGTCCGGCCGCTGCAGCACCGCGTTGGTCCAGCTGTAGTAGCGCAGCGCGTCGTCGAGATAGGCACGATCCCCGGTGATCTGGTGCAGCCTGAGGCCGAGTTGGGCAGCCGGCATGTTGGAGACGGTATTGCGGTCACCATTGTCCGCCTTCTGCGTCCAGCGCACGCCGCCTGGCGACGGCAGGCTGGGGTCCTCCGACCAGCCCGATCGGATCAGCTCGAACACTTCCTTGGCATGTGCAAGCGAAGCCGGATCGCGGCGGAAGCGATAGTGCTGGACCAGAGCGAGCCCGACCCATTCATTGTCGTCGTAGTAGAGGTCGTCGCCCGGCCCCAGGGGCGGCACGACCCGCGACAAATATCCGCCGCGTGCGGTCGTGCTGGTATCGGACCAATATAGCTGCTCGGCCGCCCGCGCCTTGGTGAGCGCGGCGCCGTAGTGGCGTGCAGCCGCCGCGTCAGCCATCGTCAGGTCGAGATAGGCGATATGCGCCTGCGAGAACGGCCACTCGGTTGCATATTTTGCGTCGGTATCGGCCGCGGGTGCATATTCCCGGTAGAGGCCGGTCCCGTCGTTGACCGCAAAGCCGCGTTCCATCGCCGCACGCCATTGCTCAGCTCGCGACGGCTCTGGCGCCGCCCGCACGGCTGTGGGGAGCAACGTCGCCACCGCCGCGCTTGCGGTGAATTTGCGGCGAGAGAGGGGCGACCCGCCCATCAGAAGCGGAACCGGCCGCCGAGTGCGAAGACGCGGCTTTCGTAGCGCACGTCGCGGGGATAGCTCACATCCGGCAGGTCGGTTGCCTGGCGAAGGGCCCGATAGGGACTGCGGGTGATGTTGCTGACGTCAAAGGTGAGCGTCAGTGCCTTCATCGCCTCCACCGACAGCGAGAAGTCGAGCCGCTCGATCGGGCGGTTGAACTCGCCGCCGATCAACTGCCCCTGGTCATCGGTCGCGAAGAAGTTGGTGACCCGCGACCGCCAGTTATACGCCAGCCGCGCCGATACCGGTCCCTTCTCGTAGATGCCGACCGCGTTGTAGCTCCACTTGGACACGCCCGGGATGGCGGTATCCTGCCCTGCCTCACCCAGCGACGCCGGAAGCGCCTGCGACGCGTCGATATAGGTCGCGTTGAGCTGCGTGCCGAAGCCGCTCAGCCAGCCGGGCAGGAAGTCGAAGAACGTCTGGAACGCGACCTCGACACCCTGCAACCGGCCCTTGCCGCCATTCTCCGGCCGATTGACGATGATCGGGCCATAGGTCGGGTCATTCACCGTGGCGTTGAGGTTTGTAATGAACCCCTGCACGTCGCGGCGGAAGATCGCGCCGGTCAGCGAGCCGGTGGTCGAGAAGTACCATTCGACCGAGGCGTCATAGTTCTTCGACTGGATCGGCTGCAGGTCGATGTTGCCGCTGTTGCCGCGGATCGGCGTCTCATTCGGGTTGAAGGTGAGCGCGGGGCTCAGCTGGTTGAAGTTCGGCCGGCTGCGCGTTTCCGTCGCCGACAGGCGCAACTGCAGCTTGTCGGTGAGGTGGGCGCGCAAGCTCGCGCTGGGCAGCACGTCGACGTAGTTCTGGCTGGAGGTGGCGGGCGTCGGCACATTGTCGATCAAGCCTACACCGGTGGCTGTCACCGTGGTGTTGACGATGCGCGCACCGATCACGCCATCGATCGGGATCGTGCCGACGTCGAAGCCATAGTGGAACTGCCCGTAGGCGGCGTAGGACTGCTCCGTCGCGTCGAACTTCTCATTAGCGATATAGGCCGGAATGTCCGAACCATAGGCCGCAAGTTCCCTGAGCGCGTCCGGCGTGCCGATCTGCGCCAGGCCGTTGCGGGCGAGATCGCGGATCGCGTCGATGTTACCAAAGATGGCGCCGCGGCTTGGTGCCCACCATTGGCGGAAAGGCTGCGCGTCGCTGCCGCGGAAGCCGGCATTGATCGGGCCCCCGTCTTCCGCGCCGGGGATACCGGACAGCCGGATGCCTAGCGGCCTAAGCGTCGCATAGCGACCGCCGCTGCGGAGCCGCGCATCCCGGTCCGTGTAGCGGAAGCCGAAGTCGAGTTGGGTGATGACCGGCAGCTCCGTCTTGAGCTTCAGGTCGGTGCGCCACTGGATTCCCTTGCCCTTGGCAAGTGAACGCCGGTCCCACAGGCCGCGCATAATGAAGTTGTCCGGGTTGAGCGCATCGAAGCCAGACAGGGACAGCTGCGGCCCGCCATCCTTTCCGCCGACGTCGAATATGATGTCCGCCGACTGCGCCGTTGCCGGTGCGTAATCGATGTTGTGGTCGATGTAGGTCGCGCGCGTGTCGGTATACGCAAAGTCGGTTGAGAGAGTGGCCCGCTCGTCGATCTCCCAGCGTCCCCCGATTGCGCCCTGGTAGGTGTTGGTCCGGCCGGCACGCGTGCTGCGCGAGAAGTCGATGCCGCGCCCGCCGGCGAAGTCCGGCGTGACGGTCACGCTGTCGAGCGTGTTCGGCTGGTCGGGGTTGCGGACGATGTTGGTGAGCGCAGGGTTGTCGTTGACGAGGTTCACGCCAACGAAGTCGTTCTCGACATTGGTGCGCGCGCCTTGGAACAGGCCGTCGAGGTAGATCTCGACATTATGCGCGGGCCGCCATTGGAGCGAGCCATTGACCGACGGCCGCCAGCGCTTGCCCCGATCGTAATAGACACCGGCGGACTCGGGCAGCACGAAGTCGCGCGGGCCGTCGACCAGCTGGTTTACCCCCGGCGAGACGATGTTGCCGTTGATGTAGCGAGACGCGGTCTGATAATGCAGCTGGGTGTAGGAAACGTTCACCAGCGCGCCGATCTCGCCGATCCCGGTATCCCAGCGATCGGTCACCAGAACGTTGAAGTTCGGGTCATATTTCTTGGCCTGATCACCATAGGTGCCCCGCACTGCACCTGCGATCTGGAACCCGTCGAAGTCGAATGGCCGGCGCGAGCGCACGTTGATGAGGCCCGCGATCCCGCCCTCGATCTGATCGGCACTGGTCGACTTGTACACCTCGAGCCCGGCAAGCGCCCCAGCGGGAAAATCCTGCAATGCGACGTTGCGCATTTCCGCGGTGAACACTTCGCGGCCGTTGAAGGTGGTGGTGAGGTCCGGAAGACCACGGACCTGAACGCCGCCCGCCTCGTCACTCCCGCGGTTGACCTGCACGCCCGTGATCCGTGCCAGCGCCTCGGAAGCATTGTTATCGGGCAGCTTGCCGATGTCCTCGGCCACGACGGCATCGACGATCTGGACGGAGTCGCGCTTGAGCGCCTGCGCGCTTTGCAGGCTGCGACGAAGCCCCGTCACGACGACCTCCGCGGAGGGCTCGGGGGCTGTTGCCGCGCTGTCCGACTGCCCTGCACTCGGCGTGGCAGGCTCGCTCGTCTGGGCGTGAGCAGGCAGCACCAAGATGACCGCAAGACGCGAGACGGCGGAAAGCAGGACGCCCTTTTGCACGTTCATCATCATCTCCCGACGTGCCCGTCTATGGCGAGCATCTGACTCGGGAGAATAGCTGAGACGACTTAATCGTAAAGCGTTTTGTTTTAATGTTCATTGAGCGTCGGGATACCGAGCACCAGGCCAATTCAAGGACCGCTACTTTCAACGGCGCCAACGCTGGCCCACAACCACAGCGCCAAGGACGCGCGGCAACCCATCTTCACCCTGGTCGTTCCACCTCCAGGAAGTGGGGAGTTTTCGATGCTGCGTCTGGTACCTTTGCTTGCGTGCGTGATGCTGGCGGCCTGCACCTCGCAGCAAGGGCCCACGGTGATCGACGGCAGCAGCCAGCAAGCGTTCGAGCGCACGCTCGACGCCGCCAAAAAGGATGTCGGCCCGCGCGACCGGATCAAGGTGGAAGCGGCAATCGCAGAGTATCGCGCGCGCACCTTTGCCAAGGCGGACAGCCGCGAGGAATTCCAGCGCATGGTTCGCGAAGGGCTGGACGGCCTGACCACGCCCGCCATCGCGGCACAGTTCGACAAGGACACGTCGCGCATCGGCGGAAAGGCGGCCGATGCGGTGTTCGACGCCAAGCGGGCGCTCAACAACCTCTAGAAGGCGCCGGGACGCCGGGCGAAGCGCACAGCGGCCGGATTCCCCGGCCGCCGTGACGCCTCTGCTCGCCGATCCGGTCAGTCGATCGCCTGATAGATCAGCGCCCGCAGCTTCCCGTGATCGTCGAGGTCCCCGGCGGGCAGCAGCTGCGCCATGTAGCTGACGGTCAGCCCTTCCTCGGGATCGACCCAATATTGGCTGTGGTAGGCGCCGCCCCAACCGAATTCGCCTTCCGAACCGGGCTGGCCGGCCGTGCCGAGATCCTCGCGGATGGAGAGGCCCAGGCCAAAGCCCATGCCCGGGTTATAGTCGATGGCGCCCAAATGGTTGGAGACCATCAGCGCCACCGTCTTGCGGCTGAGATAGCGGCGTCCGTCGAGTTCCCCGCCCCGGCGCAGCATCTCCAGAAAGCGGCTGTAGTCGGCCGCCGTCGACAGCAGCCCCGCCCCGCCGGAATAGGCCACGCGCGGCCCTTTGAGATAATGTCCCTGACCGAAATGGCCCCCGCTCTTCCAGCCGCTCGCGTCCGCGGCTCGCTTGAGGGTGCCTTGCTCCCCTTCGTAGACGACCGCGAGCCGGTCGGCCTTTTCGCGCGGCAGGTAAAAAGACGTGTCCTTCATGCCCAGCGGCTGGATCAGTCGCTCGTCGAAGAACGCCTGCAGCGACTTTCCGCTGACCTTCTCGACGACTACGCCGAGCACGTCGGTGTTGTAGCCATAGAGGAACTTCTCGCCGGGCTGTGCCGCCATCGGCAGCGATGCCATGCGCGCGACAAAGGTCGCCATCGGCGCGCTGCGATCCGCGAAGTACCAGCCGGCCAGACCGGCGTCCTTCCACGCCTTTTCCGCAGGGCCGGAGCCATAGGAGATCCCCGCCGTATGCGTCAGCAGGTCCCGGATCGTGATCGGCCGCTTTGCCGGAACCGTGTCATAGCCGCCGTCGGGCCGCGCGACCGCGACGGTCGTGTTCTTCCATTCGGGCAAGTGCTTTCCGACGGGGTCGTCGAGCAGCAGCTTGCCCTCTTCCATCAACATCATCACCGCGACGCTGGTGAGCGCCTTGGTCTGCGAGGCGATCCGGAAGATGCTGTCCTCGCGCATAGGATCGCGCGCTTCCTTGTCGCGCCACCCCACGGCTTGCGAGAAGACGAGCTTGCCGTCCTGCTGGATCCGCACCACCGCGCCTGCGAGCTTCCCCTCGTCGACGTAGCGCTGCAGCTGCGCACGCAGCCGCTCGAGCCGCTCCGTCGAAATGGTGGAGACCGCCGCTTCTCTTGCGACCGGCGCGGGAACCTGCGCGCTGGCCGCACCGCCCCCAAGCAGTGCCGCAGACATCAGCAGGCCAAAAGCAACCCTCCCCGTGACACCCTTCATTCTTTCCCCCGTTCTTGCTCGTCCCACGATCATGCGAGGAGCGCGACCGGGGGGTCAAGCAATAGGCGAGGCAAAGAGCGTCGCAAGACTTTCGGTGAGCGCCATCTCCGCTGTCGAGGGGCTTCGTAGGAGAGGCGCGTTGGTCCGGTTAGCTAAACCGCCCGCCTCTGTCTTTCATCTCACCTCGAGGGCGGGGGCGAGGCCCCCTCGCCAGCGGGATAAGGGACCCCGAGTTGCTCGAGATAGGTGTCGAAGCGGCTCGGGTCGAAATAAAGGGGCTCCATCGCGGGACGCAGTCGCTGCATTGCTTCCTCGTTGCGGTGGATGGCGGGCTGGTCGGTCGCGGCCAGCACCGGGTCGTAGCGGCTCGCCTTGAGCTGGACGTCGGCGCGATACGCTTTTGCGTCGGCCAGAATCTGCGGGGTCGTCATCAGGTCCAGCACGGTCATGGCCACTGCCTTGGCGCCTGCAACTGCGCCCTTGTGCGCGATCGGCGTTGCCATCGCCATCGCCGCCGTCGCGTGGTGGAAGATCACATTGGGTACGTTCGACGGGAAGCCGATGGTGATGGTCGGCACCGCCCACATCACGTCGCCGATGTCGTCGGAAGCGCCCATCGCCGGCATGCCTGCGCGGGTTTCCGGCGTGGAGAGCGGCTGGACCTCGGTGGCGAGGGGCTGGACCTTGAAGCGGTTGGCCACCTGGATTGAGCGGGCGAACGCCTGGTCCGCATCGCTCCATCGGGGCATGCCGACCGCCTGGATGTTCCGCCAGGCGGCTTCGGCGAGCGGCTTGTTCCCCCAGTTCGGGGCGGCATAGCCAAGCAGTTGGCGAGACACGGTCGTGCCGGTCGCCTGCGCCGCCGCATCGGCGATCTCGTTGCCGGTCTCGTACAGCTGGCGCACCGTCGCGAAATCGTGATCGCGGAAATAATACCAGACGGACGCGCGATCCGGCACCACATTGGGCTGTCCGCCGCCGTTGCTGATGACGTTGTGCGAGCGCTGGCTGACCGGCAGATGCTCGCGGCGGAAGTTCCAGGCAATGTCCATGAACTCGGCCGCGTCCAGCGCCGAGCGCCCTTCCCACGGCATCGCTGCGGCATGGGCGGTCTTTCCCTGGAAGCTATACTCCACCGAAACCATGCCGTTGAGGCCCAGGTCGCCATAGCCGGTGCCGAACCCCGTGTTCACATGCGCGAACAGGCAGGCGTCGACGCCGTCGAACATGCCGGCGCGCACGTAGAACGCCTTGGTCGCGAGCAGTTCTTCCGCCACCCCCGGCCACAGCATGAGCCGGCCCGGGATGTGGTTCTTCTCCATCACCTGCTTGGCCGCGATCGCGGCGGCGATCATCATCGGCATGCCGGCATTATGTCCCTAGCCATGGCCCGGCGCGCCCGGCACCATCGGCTTGATCGTCGCGGCGCCCGGCGTCTGGGATACGCCCAGCAGCCCGTCGATGTCGCTGCCGAGCGCGATCAGCGGCCCTCCGCTTCCCCAGGTGGCGGTGAACGCGGTCGGGATGCCCGCCACGCCGCGGGTGACGGTGAAGCCGTTCTTTTCCAGGATGTCGGCGAGATAGGCCGAGGTGCGGACTTCCTGGAAGCCCGGTTCCGCAAAGGAATACACCTGGTCGACCATGACCTGGATCTGCTTGGCCTGGGCCTCGACCGCAGCAGCGGCCGCGGCCTTTTGCCCCTTGCTGGCCGCAGCCTCGGCAACCGCGGGTTGGAGCAGCAGGGCCGTGAGTCCGGCGGCCGCGCCCCAAGGGCGCGCGAGCGGGCGGCGGCTCATTGCGGTGCCACCGCCGGATATTTCACGCCGAGCTGGTCGAGGTAGCTCGGATATTTGCCCGGATCGTAGTAGAACTTCTCCATCTGCGGGCGCAGCCGGTCCATGGCATCCTTGTTCAGCCAGATCGCAGGCTTTTCCAGGATGGGATCATAGCGATCCGTCTTGAGCTGGACGTCGGTGAAATAGGCCTTGGCATCGGCGCGCAGCTTGGGGCTGGTCATCAGGTCGAGAACCGTCATCGCGACCGCCTTGGCACCGGCGACGGCCCCCTTGTGGGCGATCGGCGTCGCCATCGCCATTGCGGCGGTGACATTGTGCCCGATCATATTGGGGATGTTCGACGGAAAGCGCACGGTGATCGTCGGCACCGCCCACATGATGTCGCCGATGTCATCGGAGCCGCCGCCCATCGACTTGGGCCGGTTCTCGGGCGTGGACAGTTCCGCAACCGTGCTGCGCAAGGGCTCCACCTTGCGCTGGTTGGTTTCCTGCACCGCGCGGGCGAACGCCTGGTCGTCCGTGGACCATTGCGGCATCCCCACCGTCTTGATGTTGCGCCAGGCCGCTTCGGCAAGCGGCTTGTTGCCGAAATTGGGCGCAGCATAGCCCAGGATACGGCGCTCTACCGTGGTTCCCGTCGCCTTCGCCGCGGCCTCGGAAATCTCGTTGCCGGTGTCGAAAAGCGACTTGATCGCGCCAAAGCTGCGGTCGCGGAAATAATACCAGACCGATGCCTTGCCGGGGACGACATTGGGCTGACCGCCGCCTTCCGTGATGACATAGTGCGAACGCTGGGTGACCGGCAGATGCTCGCGCCGGAAATTCCAGGCCGTGTTCATCAATTCCACGGCGTCCAGCGCGCTGCGTCCGTCCCAGGGGCCGCCGGCGGCGTGCGACGTCTTGCCGTGAAAGATATACTCGACGGACACCATGCCGTTCTGGCCCAGCTCGCCATAGGCCGTGGTGAAGTCGTTGCTGACGTGCGTGAAGATGCAGGCGTCCACATCCTTGAAGAGTCCCGCCTGGACATAATAGGCCTTGGTTGCCAGCAGTTCTTCCGCGACACCCGGCCACAGCATCAGGCGGCCTGGGATGTTGTTCTTCTCCATCACTTGCTTGGCGGCGATGGCGGCGGCGATCACCAGCGGCATGCCGGAATTATGACCCTCGCCGTGACCAGGCGCGCCGTCCAGCATCGGCTTGACGTTCGGGACGCCCGGCGTCTGCGAGACACCGAGCAGGCCATCGATGTCGCTGCCCAGGGCGATCAGCGGCCCACCGCTCCCCCAGGTGGCGGTGAAGGCGGTCGGGATCCCGGCCACGCCACGGGTGACCGTAAAGCCGTTCTTTTCGAGCACATCGGCAAGATAGGCGGAGGTGCGGACCTCCTGGAAACCAGGCTCGGCAAAGGAGAAGACCTGGTCGATCATGACCTGGATCTGCTTGGCCTGCGCGTCCACGGCGGCCGCCGCAGCGGCCTTTTGCGCCTTGCTTGCTCCCTGGGGTGCGGCGGCCGCCTGCGCCACGACCGGCTGAAGCACGAGCGCAAGGGCCGAGGCGCCGCCGGCAAGGGTGCGCAGGCGGTGCGGGATGGAAAGTTTCATACGGGCTCCTGGTTCGGCTACGTCAGAATTTCACGCTGGCGGCGATGCGGAAAACCCGCCCGACGACATCGTAGAGAGACCGGTTGGTCTGGGTGTAGGCGGGCACGTTGTTGGCGTCCGGGCCGTTGCCGATCAGCACCGGCTTGCGGTTGAACAGGTTGTTGGCGACCAGGGTCAGCCGCGCCTCATGCCCCTCCGCATCGAACTTCACGCTGACGGAGGTGTCGACGTAGAAGGCGCCAGCGATGCGGTTGTCGTTGATCGTGCGGAATTGCGTCGAGGAGGTCGGGCAACCCGTCGTGCATTCGATATAATCGTTGCCGTAGACGCCGTCGCTGAAGCCGCGACCGACGAGATTGAAGGTGAAAGGCTCGACGTCGTAGAATGCGCTGATCCGATAGATCCAGTCGGGAGCGCTATAGCTGCCGGCCAGGCTGCCGCCGTTCACCCCGGCATAGTCGATCGGGAAGATCCCGTTGTCGATGACGTTCTGGATATAGTGGGTGAGGTTGCCGTGGATGCTGAGGGTGCCGGGCAGGCTATCGGAAATGTTGCTGAGTGCGGTCCGATAGCTCGCTTCGATGTCGAAGCCCTTTTCGTGCTGGCTGGCGAAGTTGAACGGCTGCAGGATGATGCGGCTCAGCAGCCCATCGGTGTAGACGATGTTGTTGCAATAGGCGGCGATGCCCAGGTTGTAGCAATTGTCGACGGTGTTCTGGGACGTGATCGTGCCGATCGATTTGCGGATGCGGATGTCATAATAGTCGAACGAGGCGCTGAAACCCGGCAGGAAGCTGGGGGTGAGCACCACGCCCGCCGTCCAGGTGTTGGCGGCTTCCGGCTTCAGCCCCTGGTTGCCGACCGTATTCTCGATGAACTGGAAAGCACCGGCGCCCATCGGCGAGTTGGTGGGCAGGATGACGGTGTTGGTGCGCGCCGTGCCCGCGGCGAACAGCTCCGACAGGTTGGGCGCGCGGATGTCGTGGCTATAGGTGGCGCGCAGCTTGATGTCGGGGATCGGCGTATAGGTGCCCCCCACCTTCCACGTCTGGACCGAGCCGGAGGTCGAATAGTCGGTATAGCGGCCGGCCGCGTTGAGGGTGAGGCCCGGCAGCACGGGTGCATCCACCTCCAGGAACGCTTCCTTCACGGTGTAGCGCCCGCGGTTGGGCAGATAGTTGCCGTACAGCCAGCGGCTGGTGGTGGTGCCGTTGGCATTCACGACCGGCTGGAACTGCTCTTCGACAAAGCCGCTGATCCGCTCCTTGCGATGCTCGCCGCCAAAGGCGATCGCCAGCGCGCCGCCGGGTAGCTGGAGCAACTGCCCGCTGAGGCTGAAGGCAGCGACATCCTGCTTGATCGTCTCGTTGCGATAGGGCTGCTCGCCATAGATATAGGCCAGCGCCTCCCCCGACGGGCCAGCCGTGCCGAGGCGGTCGATCGGCACACAGCCGTTACCGGGAGCAGCAAGCGTGGAGCGGCAAACGATCGTCCCGGCGGCGATTCCCGCGGCATTGCCCGCAGGCGCGAACACCGCGTCCTGCGCCAGTGCCATCCGCTGGACATTCCAGGTGTTGGTCAGCCCTGCATGAACCTTCGCCGTGCCATGCTGGTAATAAGCGTCCCAGCTCCAGCGGTTGTCGAACAGCGTGAACTTGCCGGTCGCGCCGGCGACGTAGCGGTATACGTCGCGGACGTTGTCGCTGCCGGGGACGGGGAAGCCGGCATTGCTGGTGCCTATGGTGAACGAGGGCGCGCCCGCCGCGGTCAGGGCAGCGGCCACCGTCGGATATTGCTGCAGCAGATAGGCATTGTCGCGCTGGATGGTGACGCCGGTGCTGGGCGTCTGCTGGTAGAAGCTGGCGCCGCTGTAGCGATTCCAGGCAAACTGGCCGTAGACCTGGAGCGCATCGGACACGTCGAACGACGTGCGGTTGAACACGCCGATCCGCTCTTCCTTGGGGAGCAGCGAATTGGTCCCGGCATGCCCGGCGAGCGTCGTCTGGTAATCGCCACCGATCATCCAGGGGCTCGACACCGAATTGGTCGTGCCGAAGTTCAGCTGCCCCGTCTGGCCGTCACCCAGGAAATAGGTGCCCCGTAGCGGGCCGGACGTGATCAGGCCGCCTGCCGTATAGGTGGCGGGGCCGAAGCCCGAACCGACCAGCCGCTGCGGCTCACCGTTGGTGGGCGTGTAGGCCGGGTTGTTGATCTGGAAATAGCCGCTGTCGTTCCAATCCCGGTTGATGGTGTTGACCGCCTTCTGGCGGAAATATTCGCCGTTGAGCAGGATATGGAGCCGGTCGTCGAGAAGGCCGAGCCCGGCGCTCGCGGTCACGCGGTAATTGTGGCCGTCGCCATAAGTGGAGATGCCCTGGTCGGCCGACAGCTTGAAGCCGCGAAACCTCTTGTTCAGGATGAAGTTGACGACGCCGCCGACCGCATCCGATCCATATTGCGCCGACGCGCCCCCGGTGACCACCTCGACGCGCTCGACGAGATCCTGCGGAAAGGTGTTGATGTCCACCACGCCGCCGACCGTCGAGGCGACCGAGCGCTGCCCGTCGAGCAGCACCAGCGTCCGGCCCGCGCCAAGGCCGCGCAGGCTGATCGAGTTCACCCCGGCGATGCCGTTCGACAGGCTGCCCGAACTGGTGGCAGCGGTACCCGAGCCGGAGATCGCGGGAAGCTGGTTGACGAAGTCGGAAATATTGGCGGGCGCCTGGGCCGCGATCTCAGCCGCGCCGAGCACCGTCACGGGGGTGGGGGCGCTGTAACCGTCCCGCACGATCCGACTGCCGGTTACCGTGACTTCCCCGACCGCCGCCGCTTCGGGTTCCTCCTCGACCGCCTGTACGCTGTCAGCCGTCGCGGGTGCCGAGCTAGCGGTGCGGGGATTGTTGCCGGACGCAGCGTCCGGCAGGTTGGCGGGATCCGACGTCAGGACGCCGGCCGTGGGAGCGCTCGATGCGGTCTGTGCGTGAACAGAAGATAGCGGAGCAAGTGCTGCGATCGCCACGGTAGTCATCAGGCCGGCCCGGCCGCACCAGCCACGGCCGCTCGCTGCCGAAACGCGTACAATATCCGCCATCGAGAAAAGTCCCCCATTGAAGCGCCTGCCTCAAGCGGTCCTCTCCCCCGGCTTCGAACCCGATCCCCGGGCCTGACCATCATTGAAGTTTCTTGGAACTGGGAAGTCCCGGCATTTAGTTGCTGGCACCGCCCCCGTTCGAAGAGAATGTTGCACGAACCCGGATGCAGCGTCCTGCGAAACTTGGCGCGACTTGCGATGGTTTGTACGGATTTCCGGCGCGATTATCGGTTATCGCGCCGGAATCCTGTATCAACCCGCTGGAGCGTGCTTAGCGCCTGCCTTCGAACACGACGGGTGGCACCACCCGCTGCGTAACCTGCCGCATGACAAAGCTGCTGCGGATCTTGGCCACATGCGGGAGCTTCGAAAGCTCGCTCCGATACACGCGATCGTAATCGCGGAAAGACCGCACATGCACGATCATGATGAAGTCGGTATCGCCGGAGACGAAGCTGCAGAAGGTCATCGACGGGCATTGCACGACCGCCGCCTCAAACTCGTTGAGGACCTGCTCCGCCTGCGACACCAGTTCGATCGCGACGAGAACGACGATCCCGACGCCCAGCGCCTCCAGATTGAGGTTCGCGCTATACCCTGTGACTGCCCCGCATTCCTCCAGGATCTTGCGACGGCGCGCCGCGGCAGTGCTCGACAGATGCACTCTTTCTCCCAAGGCGACATCCGAGAGGCGGCCATCGCGCGCAATCTCCCGGATGATACGAAAGTCCGTCTGGTCGAAATCCAAAAGTCCCGATTCTTCCGGCAATTTGGCCCCCTTTGCACAAATCCGTCATCGAACACTTCAAAGTTGTTGGAAAATGACCGGAAGCGCAACGTCGACCGTGCTAATTTTTTTGCGTTGCAGCAAATCACTGCGCGGCGCGCAGGCGGGGGGACAGATGCGGAAGTTCAAACTCTGGAGTTCGATGGTGCTGGCGGGAACCGCCCTGGCCTCCCTGCCGGCCGCAGCGCAGCTTGCCCCCGTACCGGTACGGGGCGGCGGCGCACTTCTGCCGGTCGCCGTCGACCCTGCCGACGGGCGGATCCTGGTGACGCTGCCGCCGGCGGCGGAAGACGGCACCCAAGGGCGCTTCCTTTATGCCAGTTCGCTCAAGACGGGACTCGGGTCGGCGCCGATCCGCCTCGACCACGGGATGCTGGGGGATACCCAGGTGCTCGCCTTCCGCCGGCTTGGTGGCAAGATGGCGGTGACCTTCGAAAACCCGCGCTTCGTGGCAACCGGGGATGCGAACATCCAGAAGGGCGCACGGGAGAATTTTCCCTACAGCGTGGTGGCCATGGTCGACATCGTGTCGACTGCACCTACGGGGGCCGTGACGGTCAATATCGCACCGTTCCTCACCCTCGACGCCATGAACATCGCCGAGGCGCTGAACGGTGCGGCCAAAGGATTTCGGCGGGTCGAGAGCCTGAGCGCCGCGGACCCGACCTCCGTCCGGGTATTCCCCGACAACATCGAGATGGAAGCGGTGCAGACCTATGCGTCGGACACGCCCGGCAAGGAGATCAGCAATATCGCGCCCGATCCCCGGCAGGTGAGCTTCACCGTGCACCATTCATTGGTGCGCCTGCCCGGCCCGGGCTTCGTTCCGCGACGCTTCGATATCCGTTCGGGCACCCACGCCACCCAGATCTATGACTTTGGCACGCCCCTTGGGGACGATGTGCTGGTGCAGCTCGCCAATCATTTCCGGCTCGACAAGGCGGATCCCGGCGCTGCGCGATCGCGTGTCAGGAAGCCGATCGTCTTCTACATCGACAACACCGCGCCCGAACCGGTTCGCTCTGCCCTGGTGGAGGGCGTGAGCTGGTGGAACCAGGCGTTCGACGCGGCAGGCTATATCGACGCATTCCAGGCCCGGGTATTGCCGGCAGACGCGGATCCGCAGGATGTGCGCTACAACATCGTGAACTGGGACGCCCGGCTGACGCGCAGCTGGTCCTACGGCGGCGGCATCATCGATCCGCGCACCGGGGAGATCATCAAGGGCAACGTCGTCCTCGAAGGGCTGCGCCTTCGCCAGGACATCATCCTGTTCGAAGGACTGGTCGGCGCGGCGGGCACCAACTCGGGCGGCCCCAACGATCCCGTCCGCGCCGCGCTCGCCCGCATCCGGCAGCTCGGCGCGCACGAGGTCGGCCACGCCCTTGGCTTTGTCCACAATTTCGCCGGCAGCCTGCAGGATCGCAGCACCGTGATGGACTATCCCTTCGCGCGCATGAGCCTGAAGGACGGGCGCATCGATCTTGCCGATGCCTATGCATCCGGGATCGGCAGTTGGGACAAGTTCACGGTGGACTGGCTCTACGGCCAGCCGGCGCCCGGCATCGATCCGGATCAGGACGCCGCCCGCAAGGCGACGGCGATCGAGGCGGCGGACATGCGCTACCTCACGGACATCGACGGCCGCTCTGACGATCTGGGTGTTCCCGGCGACAACATGTGGACGGAAGGCGACGACCAGCCTGCGGACCTGGAACAGATGATGGCGGTGCGGCGCGTGGCGCTGGCCAACTTCGGCCCGGGAGTGCTCCGGTCCGGCGAACCACTCGCGAACCTGCGTCGCAAGTTCGTGCCCGTCTGGCTGCTTCACCGCTATGAAGTGGCCGCGATCGGGAAGATCCTGGGCGGGCTGCACTATCGCTACGCGGTGGTCGGCGGGAACAGTCCGGAACCGACGCCGGTCAGCGGCGCCGAGCAACGTGCGGCGCTGGATGCCCTTCTCGCGACGCTGGCGCCCCGCGAACTTGCCGTGCCGGCAGCGCTGGAGCTCCAGCTATCATCGGGCGTCAATGGCCGGCCGGACCCGCAGTTCGATACCGAGGTGCTCGACAATGCCGGCGCCGCGGTGTTCGATCCCCTTGTTGCGGCCGATGTCGGCGCACAGCTGACCCTGGGAACACTGCTCGCCCCGGCGCGGCTGACTCGCCTCCATCTCCAGCACGCCCGCGACGCCTCCCTTCCCGGCCTGGACGAACTGCTCGACCGGCTGACTGCGGCAGTGCTTGCCTCGACGAGCACTGCGCTCGAGCGGCGCATCGCAACGCGCACGATCCTCACCCTGGCTCGCACCGCACGCGACCCGGGAACGTCGCCTGATATCGCGGCGGTTCTGCAGGGGCGGCTTGCCAGCCTTGCCGCGCGCATGGCGGACACGCGCGGCAAGGACGCTGGCGCCGCCTGGCAACGCGCGACCGGCGCGATGCTCCGAGACGAGGATGCCCTGACCCGCGAACTCAAACGCCCGGTGCCGGCAGTGCCCCCCGGCATGCCGATCTAAGGGACCGGGGGAAGGACGCGCCTCAGCCGCCCCTATGGTCTGCTGAGGCGCGTCAGAACTGGACGTTGACGGCAAGCGCGAAGGTTCGGCCGAAGTAGGCGGTGTAGAGCGGGTCCTTCCGGTTCGTGTCGACGGTCAGCCGGTTCGTCTCGTTGGTGATGTTCGACACCTCGGCGATCAGCTTCACATTCTCGTTGATGTTGTACGAAGCGGAAGCGTCCACGAAGATCGAGCTGGCGTTCGACGTCGAGTCCGCGTCGACGGAGCCGCTCGGCACGGCCGTAAGGAACGACGACCGGTAGTTCACGGTCGAACGGATGCTGAACTTCCTGTCCTCGTAATAGAGCGTTCCGCTCGCCGTCTCCGGCGACAGGCCGACCAGCGGTGCGGTGCGCGAGAGCGTGGGCGAGATGATATAGTCGATGTTCGACCGCACGCGCGTGAAGTTGCCGAGCGCGCCGAAGTTGCTGAGTGCCCCCGGCAGGAAGCGGAACGGCAGCTGCACGTTCAGTTCGAAGCCGCGGAGGGGGCCGCCTGGCGTGTTGTTGCTCCGCTGCACCGTGAAAAGGTCGGTCGGGCGCAGCTGGGTTCCGGTGAGGAGCGACAGCGGCAATCCGATGTCCTGGAACGCGACCTGCTGGCTGGTCGTCTGGATGTAGGATTCGATGTTCTTGTAGAAATAGGCGACCGAGATCAGCGAGCCGGGCGCAAAATACCATTCGAGCGAGGTGTCAAAGGTGTTGGCGCGGATCGGCTCCAGGAACGGGTTGCTGAACGACGCCGTCTGGATGACGAGGTTGGCAGAACCCGCAGGGATCAACTGCCCATAGGATGGCCGCGACATCACCCGTGCCGCCGAGAAACGTGCGATTAGCTGGGGCGTGATATCCACCGCGAAGTTCAACGCCGGCAGCCAGTCTTCATAGCTGCGGTTGACGTTCGAGATCTCGAAGCGGGAGGAATAGAGCGAGCCCGCTGGGTTCGCCGTCGTGATCGGGCCATAGGTGGCCAAGTCGGTGTGGACATAGCGCACGCCCACGTCGCCCCGGATCCCGACCGGCAGGATGTCCTCGGTATTGAACTTGAACATCAGATAGCCGGACTTGTACTTCTCGTTCACCCCGCCATAGGTGCCGCGCGCGCATTCCAGGTTGCAGTAGACATAGTTGTCGAGGCCGACGGCATTGCGGAACTTGTCCGGATCAACCGACACGAAATCCTGCAGCTGCCCGTCCAGGTTCTTGTTCACGCCGCTCGTGACGAAGGTGAAGTCGGAGACCGAGACCCCCGTCGGCAGGGCGAGCGGCGTCGTGGTGGCAAGCTGCCGCTCGCGGGCGGTATAGCGGTTGGTGCGATACTGGCCGCCGACCTGCACGATGAAGTTCGGCGCTGCCTCCCATTCGCCGTTCAGGTCGAACGTCTTGCTGACGATGCGATTGCGGCGGATGAAGTTGGACAGCTGCCCCTGCTGGTCGCCGTTGGCGAGCGGCGGGCCATATCGGAACAGGGCGGGGTTGGTGGTGTCGATGCCATAGCCGATTTTCGGGATGTCGGGATTGCCCCGGAAATCGATCGAGAAGTCGCGCGTGTCGTTGGAGTCGATCGCAACCTGAAGCCGGTCGACGTCGAGCAGCGATTCATTGATGCCGGCCACGCCATAGACGCGGAAGGTGTCGGAGAACCGGTGATCGATGTTGAGGTTCACCTGCCGGAAGGTGGAGGTGAAGTGCTCGTCCTGCATCTCCGAGCGCAGGTCGACGCCATCGAACAGGCCGTGGATGAGCGAGCCATTGTCATCGACCTCGATCTCGCGAACCGAGGTGAGCGGCTGCCCATTGTTGGAGATCGCGCGGCCGAACGAACGCGCGTCGAAATAGGTGTCGAGGCGATCCACCTTAAAGCGCGAATAGAGGCCGTCGATCGAGATGTCCGTGCGATCGCTCGGCTTCCACTGCAGCGTAAGGGTGCCGGCAAGCCGGGCCTGTTCCTGGCTGCTCTTCACCGGCCGCGGCAGGCGCGGCAGATAGACGCCGCCACCCGGACGACCGTTCACCCCGGTCCGGCTCATGATATAGTCATAGGCTTCGATCGTGCCGGTACGCGGGTTGCCGGTGCTGCAATTGGCAGCATCCGCGCCGATCGGGGCGCCGTTGGGCTGGGTATAGCCGGGGACCGGGCTGGTCGCTGGCGAACCGTTGAACGCATATCCGACGGGCGTGCAGAACGGAAAGATCACGCCCGCATTCGCCGTGCCGGCCGGCTGGGCCTGCCCATAGACCGTGGTCGGCACCACATCGACCGCCGAATAGGCATATTCCTCGATGTGGCGCTTGGAATAGGCAATGCTGCCGAGAACACCGAAGGTGTCGCCGAACTTCTTTGAAACCAAGGCCGACAGGCGCGGATCGACCTTCTTGCGGATGTCGTTGTAGATCCCGCGCGCGGTGCCGGTAATGACAAGGTCATCGCCCTTCTGGTCGAAGGGCTGGGGCGCGCGCAGGTCCACGGTCGCACCCAGCGAACCTTCCTCGACATCGGCGGACAGGGTCTTGCGCACCGACAGGGCCGAGAAGATCTCGGTGGGGAAAGTCACGAAGTCGAACGAGCGGCCAGAAGCCACGCCGCCACGAATGTCGCTCCCGCTGACTTGCGACACACCTTCCATGCCGTTGATGCGTACGCGCGTGAACTGCGCGCCGAGGCCGCGAACCGAGATGTTGCGCCCCTCGCCGCCGTCGCCGCGCGACAGCGCGACGCCCGGGATGCGCTGCATCGACTCCGCAAGGTTGGAGTCCGGGAATTTTCCGATGTCTTCTGCGACGATGCTGTCGACCGCCGCGGTCTCGTTGCGTTTGGCGTTAAGTGCGCTGTTCAGCGACGCCCTGAAACCGGTGACGACGATATCGGTCTGCTGCGTATCTGCTTGGGGAACCTGCGCCGGGGCGCCGGTTTCATCGACCTGGCCAGGGTCGGCGGTGCCATCCTGACTCGTAACCTCGGCAGCTGGGCCGGTCTGCGCCATTGCGGGCCGGCCTGTTGCCAATAACGGGATGAGGAGACTGGTCGAGACGAGCAAACGATATTTGTTGCCGCGGTTGAGCCTCATGCAGTCTCTCCCCTTTCAGGCCAGCTGTTCTTTTTCGAACACGCTGGACAGTGACGCGCCGATGGACGGCATCTATCTTCCTAGGGGGTAACACTGCCAAATCTGTATGACAATAGTCCGAAAGTGGTCGGTCAATAATGTAAGGTTTCGCTTGTCATCTACCTTTTAAGTAACTGGCCAATGTTAGCGGAACCATAGAGGCGAAGACTCCTGTGAAGTTCAAACGGCCCGGCGTGCAAAGGCGCGCCGCCGCTGCGCCGTTTCTGCGCGCGCCCGCTCGACTGCTTCGGTTTCGTTGACGTGGAGCAGGTGGTCGATCACCCGCGACAAATGATCGCGCATCGCGAGTCGTGCGTCGGCGGGATTGCGGGCTTCGAGCGCGCGCAGGATCCGACCGTGCTCCTCCAGCCGCTCCTTGGTTCCCAGGCTACCTGCCTTGCGCAACACCTCCCGCGCCAGCGGCGAGCGGAAGCGCAGGTCCCAGAAGTCGGTCACGGCCGAGATGATCACGGCGTTGCCCGTCGCCTCGGCGATGCCGATGTGGAAACGGCGGTCGGCATCTTCCGCAGCTGCGACGTCCTCCTGCGCCATTTCTTCAACGCATACACGCAGTTGTGCCAGCTGCTCGTCTTCGATCTCGGTTGCCGCCACCGCGGCAACCTCCCCTTCGACCAGGCGGCGCGCCTCGATGATCTCAAACGCGCCGATGTCATATTCCTCCCCGGCCGGGTCGGTGGTCGATGCAAGGACGAACACCCCCGAACCCTTGCGCGCTTCCACCAGCCCCTGCATCTCCAGGGCGATCATCGCCTCGCGGACGGTCGGACGACTCACCCCGAACCGCTCGGTCAGGTCACGCTCCGGCGGAAGGCGGGATCCGATGGGAAACACACCGGCCGTAATGTCTGCGATGATGGCCTGCACGATCTTGCGATACAGCTTGCCGCCGCTGTTGCCTGACATGTCGATTATCAATCCTCTCACCCGGCGACCTGCACCATGTTCTGCCCCATGGCAGACAGCAAGAAGTTCTGGCGCGTCAAGGGCTTTCACTCAGGCTGTGTAGCAAGCGAACCGTGAATGTCTGACATCCCTATTGCATGCGGCCCGACAGGCTCTTACGCATCGGACATAAAGCAAGCGACAATGATCGCCGTGCCGGGAGAAGATGATGGCGGGACTCACCAGAACCCCAATCGCAGCTTGCGGTAAGTCCAGGCCAGGGGTGACCAAGGCGCTATTGGCAGCCGCAGTATGGACGACTGCGGCGCTGGTCGGTGCCACACCGTCCCTGACCCCGGCACAAGCACAAACTGCGGCTCCGTGGCAGGATATTACTCCGCGGGAAGGGCTGGAGGGCTGGCACCGCACCGGCGGCAACGCGATCTATACTGTATCGGGCGGCGAACTGATCGGCCGCGCCACCCCCGGCAAGACCAACAGCTGGCTCGTCTCCGACGCCGCCTATGGCGACTATATCATGGAGTTCGATGCCAAGACGGACCCGCTGCTCAACTCCGGCGTGATGGTGCGCGGGCAGAGCCGGCCGGACTATCGCAACGGCGTTGTCCACGGCTACCAGGCTGAAATCGATCCGTCGGCGCGGGGATGGAGCGCCGGTATCTACGACGAGCAGCGCCGCCTGTGGCTCTATTCGCTTGGCCGCAATGACGCGGCGCGCGCCGCCTTCCGGTCGGGCGACTGGAACCATTATCGCATCGAGGCGATCGGCAACCGGCTGCGTACCTGGATCAACGGCGTACCTGCCGCCGACATCGTCGACGATGTCGACGCGCGCGGCTTCATCGC
Source organism: Sphingomonas sp. 3-13AW (assembly GCF_049311085.1). NCBI lineage: Bacteria > Pseudomonadati > Pseudomonadota > Alphaproteobacteria > Sphingomonadales > Sphingomonadaceae > Sphingomonas > Sphingomonas sp. 3-13AW. The sequence goes on from NZ_JASNVZ010000003.1 coordinate 163,951, forward strand.
CTTCCAGGTACACTCCATCCCCGAGGAGCAGGCGCGCAAGGGGCCGGAGGTACGGTTCCGCAACATCCGCGTGATCACTCAGACCCCCGCCCGCTACGCCCTGCCCGAAACCTCGCTCGAGCAGCAAGGGTGGATCCCCAACCAGCTGAGTCCGGGTGAGCGCAAGGCGGGCTGGTCATTGCTGTGGGATGGGCGGAGCACCAAGGGCTGGCGCAGTGCCAAGGGCGGCGGCTTCCCTGCCAAGGGCTGGACCGTCGCCGACGGCGCGCTTTCGGTCACGGGTGGCGGCGGCGACATCGTCACCGCGGCGCCGTACCGCGACTTCGAACTGTCGGTCGACTATCGCCTGTCTCCGGGCGCCAACAGCGGCATCAAATATCGCGTGGCTCCGGGCACGAGTTCGCTGGGCCTCGAATATCAGCTTCTGGACGATGCTCGCCATCCGGACGCCAAGATGGGCCGCGACGGCAACCGCACGCTTGCGGCACTCTACGACATCATCGCGCCGCAGAACCTTCTGGACCCGCCGAACCCGGGCAAGCGGATCAACCCGCCGGGCGAATGGAACCGCGCCGTCGTCGTGGTGCGCGGCAACCATGTCGAGCACTGGCTGAACGGCTTCAAGATGGTGGAATTCGAACGCGGATCGCCGGAGTTCCAGCAGGCCGTGGCACTGAGCAAGTTCGCCGGTGAACAGGGGTTCGGGACTTGGGGCCAAAGCCCGATCCTGTTGCAGGACCATGGCGACCGGGTAGACTTTCGTTCGATCAAGATCCGCCAGTTCTAGCCCAGGGGGGACGCGATGCTGAATCGTCGTACGATGATAAAGGGCGGGGGTGCCGCCGTGGGCGTCGCGATGTCGGCGCGCAGCTATGCGCGGATCAAGGGTGCGAACGATCGCATCCATGTTGCCGTCGTCGGCGTGAACGGCCGTGGACAGGCGCATGTGAGCGCCTTCACGAAGGTACCCAACGTCGTGGTGACCCACATCGCGGATTGCGACAGCGCCGTGCTGGCCAAGCGCGCGGCCGAATTTGCGGGACGCGGTGTCCCGGTCAAGACCGACCGGGACTATCGCCGCCTGCTCGATCGCAAGGCTGTGGATATCGTCACCGTCGCCACGCCCGACTTCTCGCATGTGAAGGTCGCGACCGACGCCATGGACGCCGGTCACCACGTCTATTGCGAGAAGCCGATCGGCATCGCTCCCGCCGAGGGAGAAGCCATGATCGCGATGCAGAAGCGCACGGGTCGCATCGTGCAGGTCGGCAACCAGCAGCGGTCGAGCCCCGAAACGCGCCAGCTGCTCGACATCGTCAAGGCGGGCGAGCTGGGCCATGTCTATGAGGCGCAGACCTGGTACGCCAACGCACGCAAGCCGATCGGGCATGGCAAGCAGGTGCCGCCCCCGGCTTCGCTCGACTGGGATCTGTGGCAGGGGCCGCGTCCCCGGGCGCCCTATCGGTCGAACCTGGTGCCCTATAACTGGCACTGGGTATGGCAGTACGGCACCGGCGAAATCTGCAACAACGGCATGCATGAGATCGATGTCGCCCGCTGGCTGATGGGACTGGCCTATCCGACTCAGGTCGTCGCACGCGGATCCCGGCAGTTCTTCAACGACGACGACTGGGAAATGTACGACACCATGACGCTCGACCTCGCCTATCCCGGCGACCGGCTGATCCGCTGGGACGGGCAGAGCGGCACCGGGATGACCCGCTACGGCCGCGGGCGTGGCGTCCTGCTGCTGGGCAATAGGGGATCGGCGGTGGTCGACCGGAACGGCTTCGAACTCTACAACCTCGACGGCAAGCAAACGCGCGCGGTGAAGGCGGAAGCGACGTCGGAAACGACGGGCACCGTCGGTGAGGGCGTGCTCGACGTCTATCATGCCGGCAACTTCGTCGATGTGATCCGCGGCAAGGCGAGCGCGCTCAACTCGCCGATCGAGGAAGGGCATATCAGCACCAATCTCTGCCACCTGGGCAACATGGCGGATCGCACGGGGCAGGTGCTCACCGTGGACCCGGCCACCGGCCGCCCTTCCAGCGCCGAGGCGATGAAGCTCTGGGCTGTGGAATATCAGCCCGGCTGGGAGTTGAAGGCCTGAACTCGATGACGGATGAGCCCGGCACCGAACGCTTCGCTGCCATGGGCACGCGGGTCGAGCTCCACCGCTTCGATGGCGGGGCCGATGATGCGCTTTGGGCTGCCCGCCGCGCGATCGAGGCGGTGGACGACGCGCTGACGATCCATCGCCCCTCCCCCGCCACCGCGATGAACGAAGCGCTGCTGTCGGGTCAGGCTGCTGCCCTGGACGACGAGCTGTTGTTCGACGCGGTGCTCGCCGCCGCTCAAGGGCATGCCGCCACTCAGGGACTGTTCGACATCGCCGCGGACACGCGGACGGGGGCCAGTTGGGCGATGGTCAGCTTCGATCCGCAGTCTCGCCGGATTGTCGCCGAACGCCCCTTGGCGCTCGACTTCGGCGGTCTCGGCAAGGGGTTCGCCCTCGACCGCGCGGTGGCCGTTTTGCGCGACGCCGGTGTCGGCTCCGCGCTGCTCACGCTGGGCGAGAGCTCCGTCGCTGTCCTCGGCGACCATCCGCTTGGCGGCGGCTGGCCGTTCACGATCCCGCATCCGGAGGATCCGGGGCAGGAATTGCTGACGCTGGAGCTTGTCGACCAGGCGCTCTCCGTATCGGCCACGGTCGGTGCCGGCACCCATGCACCCGAGCGCGCCGCGATCACGCGCCCGCACACTGGAACAGCGGTTGCGGCCCCGCTCTGTGCCGTGGCCGTGGAGCCGAGCGGCACGCTGGCCGAGGTGATGAGCACCGCATTGATCGCCGCCGACGATGCGGCCGCTGCACAGCTTTTGCGCGGGCGGGAGGCCTCCCGCTTCCGCTTCCGCTTCGACCTTGGCCTCGCCCATCGGCCACACCCCGCAAGGACCCTCGCTGCATGACCGATCAGAGTTTTGATGTTTCGCGTCGGTCGTTCCTGGATCGGGTGCTGGCGGCGACTACGGCGGCGGGTGTCGCGGGCGCCGCGCCCTGGGCCGTGGCCGCCGCGAACGCCGCCCCCTCCGGCAGGCCCGCGACAACGGCCGGGAATCGCGTCCGGATCGGCGTCATCGGAACCGGCGATCGCGGCCGCGCGCTGATGCGCAACATCGCCAAGACCCGGAACTGCGCCGTGGCCGCCGTCTGCGACGTCTATGCTCCCAATCTGGCCAAGGGGCGCGAGGTGGCCGGCGCCAGCGTCCCCGCCTTCACCGATCATCGCGCCATGCTGGACGCCGGCGGGCTGGACGCGGTGGTGGTTGCGACCCCGCTCGACCTGCACGCGCGTCACACGATCGACAGCTTCGACGCCGGCGTCCACGTCTGGTGCGAAAAGGCGATGGCCCGCACCATCGCCGACTGCGGGGCGATGGTCACCAAATCGAAGTCGGCGGGCAAGGTGCTGCAGATCGGGCACCAGCGCATGTTCCATCCCACCTATCTCAACGCGATGAAGCGCGTGAAGGCGGGTGAGATCGGCACGATCACGCAGATCCGCGCGAGCTGGCATCGCAACAACAGCTGGCGGCGGAAGGTGCCGGAGGGTGCCGATGACCGCCACATCAACTGGCGCCTCTACCGCGACAGCTCGGCCGGGCTGATGACGGAACTGGCGACCCACCAGCTTCAGGTCGGCAACTGGTTCCTGGACGCAGTGCCCACCCGCGTGATCGGGTCCGGCAGCATCTGCTTCTGGAAGGACGGGCGAGAGGTCTATGACCATGTCGCGCTGATCTATGAATATAGCGGCGGGCGGAAGTTCATCTACACCTCGCTCCTCAACAACGCGCGCTATGGCTGCGAAGAGCAGATCCAGGGCAGCAAGGGCTCGATCGAGCCAGAGCTGGGACGCATCTATGCCGAGGTGCCGCCCAAGGTCCTCGCTCTTCAGCGCATGCGCCAGGACGTGGCCAGCGGACAGAAGCGCGCGGTCCCGATCGGCGGCGCGACCTGGTTCCCGGAACTGCCCGTCACCACGCCCGGCGAGTCGCTGGGCTGGGGCGAATATGACGAGACGATGCTCCAGTTCGAAGGGTTTGCTGAGGCCGTGCGCGCCGGCAAGCCGCTCCCGGGGCTGCTCTCTCAGGCCTATCTCGCGAGCGTCGCGTCCCTGCTCGGCGAAGAGGCGATGGACCGCGGCCAGGCGATGACCTGGCCCCCCAACCTCGTTGCCGTCTGACCCTTCCCTGCCCTCCATCCCTTCCGCCCGAGGACCTGCCGTGACCCACACCGACCGCCGCACCCTTCTTGGAATGGCCGCTGCCGCCGGCCTGTCCGGCTTTGCTGCCGAAGCGCTCGCGCAGTCCGCCGCCCGCGGCGACGCGCCGACGGAGGGCGCCCCCGCGCGGCCTGCGCCCGAGGCCAAGTACCGCGTGCCCTTTGGGGTGATCGGGCTCGATCACGGCCACATCTATGCCATCACCGACGCCATGATTCGCGGCGGCGGCGTGCCCACCAGCTTCTATTCCGCGGTGCCGGAACAGGTCGCGACCTTCCAGAAGCGCTACCCCGGGGTAAAGCTCGCCCGGTCCGAGGACGAGATCATCGAGGATCGGCGCATCAAGCTGATCTGCAGCGCCGCGGTCCCGGGCCTGCGCGCGCCCCTCGGCATCAAGGCGATGCGCGCGGGCAAGGACTATCTCGGCGACAAGGCCGCCATCGTCACGCTGGAGCAGCTGGCGCAGGTCCGCGCCGCCATCAAGGAGACGGGCAAGAAGTTCGGGATCATGTATTCCGAACGGCTTGAGGTGCCCGCCGCCGTGCAGGCGGGGCAATTGGTGCACGACGGCGCCATCGGTCGAGTCATCCAGACCGTGAACCTCGCCCCCCATCGGTTGGGCGCGCCGAACCGGCCCAAGTGGTTCTGGGACACGGAGCGGAACGGCGGCATCCTCACCGACATCGGCAGCCACCAGGCCGACCAGTTCGTCTATCTGACGGGTTCCAAGCGCGCGGAGGTGATCGCGTCGCAGGTCGGCAACTTCGCCCATCCCGAATATCCGCAGTTCCAGGACTTCGGCGACATGGTGCTGCACGGGGACGGCGGCACCGGCTATGTCCGCGTCGACTGGTTCACCCCGGACGGCCTGCCGACCTGGGGCGACGGCCGCCTCTTCATCCTCGGGACCGAGGGCTATATCGAGCTGCGCAAATACGTCGATATTGAGGGACGCCCGGGCGGCAATCACCTGTTCCTCGCCGACCGAAAGGGTACGCGCTACCTCGATTGTTCCAAGGTGCCGCTGCCGTTCGGGCCGCAGTTCATCAACGACATTGTCGAACGCACCTCCGTCGCCCAGGATCAGGACGGCGCGCTGCTCGCGGCCGAGCTCGTGCTGACGGCGCAGGCCAAGGCACGGCGCGCGACGAGCGCCTGAGCTGCTGCTACTTCAACAACATCGACGTCTGGCTGACGCAAGAAGCTTGCCGGGCCTCTAGGATCGACAGGGAAGGCAAGGAATGGGGTCGCAGAACGGACCGGCGGCGATGATCCGTCCCAAAGGCAACGTGCGCTGGATCATCTGCGCGCTGTTGTTCTTCGCGACGACCATCAACTATATCGACCGCCAGATCATCGGCATTCTGAAGCCTACGCTGGAGCAGGAGCTCGGCTGGAGCGAGATCGACTACGCCAACATCGTCTTCTGGTTCCAGGCCGCCTATGGCCTGGGCCTCCTGGCATGCGGACCAGTGATCGACCGGCTCGGAACCCGCGCCGGCTATGCGGCGGCGATCGGGCTGTGGAGCGGGGCGGCGATGCTCCACGCGTTCATGCGGACGCCGTTCGGCTTTTCCGGCGCCCGTTTCCTGCTGGGGCTGGGGGAAGCGGCCAACTTCCCCGCCGCGATCAAGACCGTCGCGGAGTGGTTTCCCAAGCAGGAGCGCGCGCTGGCCGCGGGCATTCTCAACGCCGGTGCAAACGTCGGCGCGATCGCCACGCCGATCGTCGTCCCGATCTTGACGATCTACTTCGGCTGGGAGGCGGCGTTCCTGGTGACGGGCATGCTGGGCTTTATCTGGCTGGCGGCGTGGCTCGTCTTCTATCGCCCCCTGGCCGCCCACCGGAAAGTGACCGAGGCCGAGCGCGCCTATATCGAAGCCGACGCCGCTTCCGAGCCGCAGGTCAAGGTGCCGTGGCGTCGCCTGTTCGCCCAGCGTCCCACCTGGGCGTTCTCGATCGCCAAGTTCCTGACCGATCCGGTCTGGTACCTGTTCCTGTTCTGGCTGCCGGATTTCCTGTCCAAGCAATATCAGCTCGACCTCAAGACCTTCGGCCCGCCGTTGATCGCGGTGTACCTGCTCGCGGACGTCGGCAGCATCGGCGGCGGCTGGTTCTCGTCCGCGCTGATCAAGCGCGGCTACAGCGTCAACGCCGCGCGCAAGATCGCCCTGTTGGCGTGCGCCGTCTGCGTCATCCCGATCCTGTTTGCGAGCGGGATGTCCAACCTGGTCGGCGCGGTCGCCATCCTCGGCCTTGCCGCCGCGGCACACCAGGGCTGGTCTTCGAACCTCTACGCAATCGTGTCGGACACGGTGCCGCGTGGCTCGGTGGCATCGGTGACGGGGATCGGTGGCGCCGCGGGTGCGATCGGCGGCATGATCATGGCGCAGTATGTCGGCCACGCGCTTGAGTCCTTCGGCTCCTATTGGCCGGTCTTCCTGTGGGCGAGCAGCGCGTATCTGATCGCGCTGGCCATCCTGCACCTGCTGCTGCCGCGGATCGGGGCCAAAGAGGCCGCGTGATCGGGGGCCGGCAGCATGACGCCGGCTCGGCAGCGTACAGCGCGGTGACGCCCGGGGGTCCGGGGCGAGGGCCGGGGCCGGGGCCGGGCGTGCTCTCGTGCGCGGGCTATACGGCGCTCGCCTATCTCGCCGTCGGGCTTCCGCTCGCGGTGTTGCCGGTGTGGACGATCCAACTGGGGTTCGGCCCGACGGTGGCGGGCTTCGTCATCTCCGCCCAATATCTGGCGACGGTGGTCAGCCGCGGCCTCGTCGGGCCCATGATCGACCGGTCGGGCCCACGCCGCGGAGTGCTGCTCGGCTTTGTCTGCTGCGCCCTCAGCGGCATCGTCACGATCATCGGCTTGCGCCTGTCCTCGCCGCTCGCGGCGCTCGCCATTGTTGTCGCCGGCCGGCTTCTGCTGGGCATCAGTGAAAGCCTGGTCAGCACGAGCGCGATGGTCTGGGGGATCCACCGGACCGGCGATGCGAACGCCGCCCGCATGATCTCGTGGAACGGGATCGCCACTTACGGGGCCATCGCCGCCGGTGCTCCGCTCGGCGTGCTGGTGGCGGACAGGGGCGGCACCGCCATTCTCGCCGCGATCCCGTTGCTCATCGGGCTGGTCGGCTACGCGCTCGCAGTCGTGCAGCCAACCGTGCACACGCCCGCGGTGCTTCGCCTGCCCATGCGCAGCGTCTTCACGCGCGTCCTCCCCTTCGGTGCGGCGTTGGCCCTGGCGACTGTCGGCTTCGGCGTCGTGACGACCTACGTCACCCTCTTCTTCCAGGCGGCGGGCTGGCGCGACGGCTGGATGGCCTTCACCGCGTTCGGCTGCGCCTTTGTCGCGTCGCGCATGATCTTCGCCTCCAGCATCACCAGCGAGACGGGGCTGCGGCTCGCGATGCGCTTCCTCGCGATCGAGGTCGCGGGCCTGCTGGTGATCTTCCTGTCGGGGAGTCCCGCCGTCACCATCGGCGGCGCTGCCGTGGCGGGCTTCGGCTTCGCGTTGATCTTCCCGGCCCTCGGCGTCGGCGTCATCGATCGCGTGCCCCCGCAAAGCCGCGGCGCGGCGATCGGCACCTTCGCCGTGTTCGTCGACGTGGCGCTCGGCCTGGCGGGACCGCTCGCAGGCGGACTGGCCGAGCGCTCGACCCATGCGGCTCCTTTCGCTGCGGCGGCGGGATGCGCGCTCATTGCCCTTTGTCTCGTCGCCTATCTGCGACACACTGCGCACCGCCCGCGCTCCGTTTCAGAGGGCGCGCCCACCTCCTCGAGGAGAGTTTCCCCATGATGCTGGTTTCCCTCCTCCTCCTTCTCGCCGCCCCGCCCCAGGCGGCAAGCGTCGCCCCGGCGCGCGTGGAGCATGTCGCGATCCAGGCGGCCGACATCGATCGCAGCGCCGCCTTCTACCGCGAAGCCTTTGGCCTGAAGCTCGTGCCCACCCCGCTCAAGAACCGCCGCTGGCTGGACCTCGGCAATGGCGTGCTCCTTCACATCCTCGACGGACGCGTGGGGCCAAAGCCCTCCAACCGGATGGAGCACCTCGCCCTCCACGTGGAGCATCTGGAGACGCTGACCGCATGGCTCGACCGCCACGGAATGCCGTGGACGAACCTCGCCGGGGAACCGGGCACCATGCAGACCCGGTTTGACGGCGTGCGCCAGATCTATGTGCAGGACCCCGACGGCAACTGGCTGGAGGTCAGCGACAACGGCGGAAAGGTCGCGCCGTAAAGGCGCCGCCCCACGGCGTGACGATCAGCGCGGCAGCGTCAGCTTCGGCGAATAATCGGTCATGGTCATGAAGACGCTGTCGACCTTTGCCACGAGCTTGCCGTCCGCTTCCGACCTGGCCGCCACCGCACGCCATTCGGGATCGTCGACGAACGCCTTCCAGCTCGCCTCGCGCGCCGCCCTGCTCGGATAGGCCAGCACATAGATAATCCGCCCGTCCGGGTGTTCCTGGGTCGGCTGCTCGTTCCAATAGGCGACGTTGCGCATCCCGTGCTTGGCGAAAAGCTTCAGCGTGTGCTCCCGGAACCGCGCGTTGAGCGCGGCGAGCTTGCCCGGCGCCGCATAATAGGTGCGCAGCTCGTAGACGGCGGTGCGCGGGTCGAGATTGGCGTGCTGGGCGGACGCCGGGGTGACGATCGCCGCAAGGGCGAGGCAGGCGGACATGGCGATGTGCATGCGGGTTCCTAGAACTGCTTAAGCCGGATTGCGACGGGCGCGATGCTCATGCGCCGACCTGCACGCGCCTTCCCTCGCGCGCGGAGCGGTAAATCGCCTCGATCACGCGCAGGTCTGCCAGTCCTTCCTCACCCGGCACCAATGGCTGGGTGTCGTTGATGATGCATTCGGCGAAGTGATCGAGCTGTCCGGCGTGCTGCTTCTTGCCTGCCGGAACCGACTGCTGCTCGGTGCGACCGTCCCGGTGCACGAACATCTTGTGCCCGTCATAGCCGGTTGCCGGCTCCAGCCCGATCCATCCCTTGGTCCCGATGACCCGATAGGCATTGTGGTTGGAGCTGTAGCTCGAGACGCAGGTCGACTCGATGCCCGAGGGAAAGCGCATCAGGAACGAAATGCGATCCTCGACCGTGCCAAAGCGCGGGTCGGAACGGTCGGTCGATTCCATCGCGCTGACCTCGACCGGCTCCTCGCCCGTCAGATACCGCACCGCGTTCAGGCTGTAGATGCCGATATCCATCAGCGACCCGCCGCCCGCCAGCGCCCGGTCGAGCCGCCATTGATTGGGTTGCGCATTGAAACCGTGCTCGGACGTGATGATCCGCGTCGGCCCCACGAACCCGTTTCGCGCCATCTCGATCGCCAGCCGGTTGTGCGGCTCGAACCGCGAGCGATAACCGATCATCAGCTTGCGACCCGCCGCACGACAGGCGTCGATCATCGTCTGGCATTCCGCGGTGGAGACCGCCATCGGCTTCTCGCACATCACATGCTTGCCCGCCCGCGCCGCGCGCACCGTATATTCGGCATGCATGGAATTGGGCAGGATGACATAGACGACATCCACGTCCGGATTGTCGCGGATGCTGTCGAAGTTCGCGTAGCTGTAGCGGTGCGACGCCGGGATCTTGTACTGCGTGCCGAAGCGTTCCAGCTTTGCCGGCGTACCGCTGACGAGCGCCGTCAGCCGCGCATTGTCGCACTCGGCGAACTTCGACATGATCAGTTCGGCATATCCGCCGAGCCCGACGACTGCATAGCCGATCTTGCGATCCCGTGGCGCCGCGCAGGCGCCGTTCGCCGCAGCGGCGACCAGTCCTGCTCCAATACCGGCGATGATCGTCCGACGGTCTGTCTCGGCCATGCATCCTCCCAAAGTCATTGTCCGCACTTCGGTGCTGTCTTTCGGGAGGGTAACATCCTTGATCCTGCGGCGCCATCACGCGGGTTATTGGTCGAGGAGGCGAAGAAATCCATTTCGCCGGTTCGTCACCTCCCGCTCAACTGGCGGCCCCGCAACCGCTGAGCCGCGGGGTAAAGCCCGCGTGAGTCAGGTAAGCACACCGCCGTCCACGTTCAGGATGGCACCCGTGATCTGCCGGGCCGCTGGCGTCGCGAGGAAGGCGACGGCCGCCGCGACATCCTCTGGTGCGCCATAGCGTCCGAGCGGGGTGAGGCTGCGCTGATAGTCCGCGAATTCGCCGTCCTCCGGGTTCATCTCGGTATTGGTGGAACCCGGCTGCACGAGATTGGCGGTAATATCCCGGGGGCCGAGTTCGCGCGCGAGCCCACGCGTGAACGACTGAAGCGCGGACTTCGTCATGAAATAGACCGTGCCCGTGGTCCCGACGATGCGGTCCGCACCCGCCGAGCCGATCGTGATGATACGGCCCCCTTCCTTCAGATGCGGGATCGCAGCCTTCGCAGTAAGGACCGGGCCGCGCACGTTGACGGCGAGCAGCGCGTCGAGGTCCTCGACCGTGAAATCCGCGATGTTGTTGTAGCGGACGATGCCCGCATTGTTCACCAGGATGTTGAGACCGCCGAGGGCATGGACCGCCTCGTCGACAGCGCGCTGGATCGAGTCCGGGTCGCCGCTGTCGGCCTGGATCGCCACGGCCTTGCGGCCCTTGCCTTCCACTGCCGCCACCACCTCGGCGGCCCGCTCGGCAGACCGCTCATAGGTGATCGCGACGTCGGCCCCCTTGTCCGCAAGCGCGATCGCGATCGCCGCGCCAATGCCGCGCGAAGCGCCTGTCACCAGCGCGCGCTTGCCAGCCAGTTCCTGCATCGTCCGTTCCTTTCTGTGATGTTCGTTACAGAATAGCTGGCGTCGTTGCGTTCGGCTGTCAATGGATTATATAACGATCGATGCAGAAAGTGGCTGAACAGGGTGGCGCATGTGCGCAGGGCGAGCGGGTCCGGGGACGGCCCCGCGCGTTCGATCGCGATGCGGCGCTGACCGCGGCGATGCGGCTCTTCTGGAAGAAGGGGTTCTCGGCGACGTCGATCAGCGACCTGACGCGCGCCATGGGGATTGGCTCACCCAGCCTCTATGCCGCCTTCGGATCGAAGGAAGCGCTCTATGCCGAGGCGCTGGGCCAGTATCAGTCGACCCACGAAGGGATTGTCTGGGGGCGCTTCTTCGCGGCCGACACGGCGCGGGCTGCCGTCGCGGCATTCCTGCAGGATTCGGCGGCGGGCCTCAGCCAGACGCCCGACGGCTGCATGGTGACGCTCTCCGCCGTTGGCGCCGAAGGGCATGCGGACCTCGGGGCCCTCGTCGCCGCCGCGCGCAACCTCACCCTGAACCGGATCAAGACCCGGCTGCAGGAGGGTGTCGCCGCGGGCGAAATTGCCGAGACCGTCGACGTCCACGCCCTCGCCCGCTTCGTCCAGACTGTCCAGAACGGCATGTCCCTGCTCGCCCGCGATGGAGCGAGCCGCGCGGAGCTCGAAGCGGTAGCCGAAACGGCGATGCTGGGCTGGGACGCCCGCGTGAACCAGCCGCAAAGCTGAGGCTGCCGGCCTCCAGGTCACGGCCACCCCATGCTTTCGCGCGGGGAGAGCGACCTCCCCCCGCGCGAACAGCAGCCCCCTGGGTCTCGCCGATCGTGGCCGATCAGAACGAGAAGCGGACCCCGGCCCGGTAGATCCGGCCGACGATGTCATAGAGCGCCGGATTGGCGTTCACGGGCGAGTCCGCCGGGTCATGGTCGAACACGTTATCGACCTTGGCATAGGCGGTGATCTGCTTGGTCAGGTTATAGGTCGCGCCCAGGTCGAGATAGAAGGCGCCCGGCATGGAGTTGTTGTCGATGGTCGGCGCAATAGCCGTGGAGACGGGGCACGTACCCGGCGCGCAGACCACATATTGGTTCCCATAGCTCCCGTCGCTGAACCAACGCTCCTGCACCGTAAAGCTGAAGCGATCGTTGGAGTAGGTCTGCACGCCCAGCAGCTTCCAGTGCGGCGTCGAGCCCGTGTTGACGCCGGCGCTGTCGACCGGAGCGGTACCGGGCAGGCCGGTGTCGGTCACGAACTTGCGGATGTGCGTGGCCAGGCCGCGCAGCGTCAGGGTGCCGTCCAGCCCGAACGGGTTCGACCAGCGGTAGCTCGCTTCGATGTCGAAGCCGTCGGTCTTGATCGACGCCAGGTTGAACGCCTGCACGTTGATGAAGTTGGGGCCGTTCGGGTTGTTGAGGTTATAGGCGCTGCACGTCTCGGGCCGGATATTGCGGAAGCACAGGTCGACGATCTGGTTCGCGCCCAGGCTCGAGATGACGTCCGCCACCTTGATCTTGTAATAGTCCACCGACACGCTGAAGCCGGGCAGCCACGACGGGTTGGCATAGACCGCGCCGATCTCGGTATTCCGCGCGACTTCCGGCGTCAGGTTGGTGTTGCCGATCGCGTTCTGGATGGCGACGACGTTGACGTTGCGGGCCGGATCGAAAAAGTTCGGAAGCGTCGTGGTGACGGGTGCTGCGAACAACTCCGACAGGTTGGGCGCGCGCACGTCGCGGGACGTGACGCCACGCAGGCGCAATCCGTCGAGCGGCGTGTCCCAGGTTCCACCGACCTTCCACGTCCAGATCGTGCCGGAGGTGCTGTAGTCGGTCACGCGCGCCGCGCCGTTGATGTTGGCGCGGCCCATGGCATCCGACTTGAACAGCGGCAGGTCGACCTCGGCAAAGGCCTCCTTCACGCTATAGGCGCCCGTGCCGTTCTTGTAGTTGCCGGCGTACCAGTTGTTTCCGCCCGGAGAGAGCGTCGGATCCGCCGGGAACTCGGGGGTGTTGGGACTGAGCGGCGACACGCCGGCGCCATAGGCATCGGCACGCACGCGGTAATATTCGTGGCGATACTCGCCGCCGAACGCGACCGCGAGCGGCCCTGCCCAAAGCTCGAAGGGCGTGCCGGAAAAGCTGATGCTCGCGGCGTCCTGCGTCAGCCGCATCCGCTGGAACGGCCCGTTCTCTGGCTGGACATAGCGGCGCGCCGATTCCGACGGCGTCGCGCCGCCGATGATGTTGAGCGGCACGCAGCCGTTCGCCCGCGCCACCGGATCGGCGCACACGATCGCGCCGTTCAGCGCAATTGCCTGGATCGCCTGGTTGAAGTGCGGCGACAGGACGATGTTGTCGACGTCGATCGCCGTCCGGTTCATCCCATGCTCGTAATAGGCGTCATAGGTCCAGGGCGAACCCAGCAGGTCGAACTTGCCCTTCAGCCCGCCGACGAACCGCGCCTGGCGGCGATCGGTACGGACCTTGGTGTTGGGCAGGATCGCGACGCTGGTGCCGAACTGGAAACTGGTGATCCCTGCATTGGCGCACGCCGTCTGGACAGAGGCGGGCACGAACGGGTTCGCGCACTGGATCAGGAGGCCGGGGCGGTTGGCGCCATTGGTCGGCTGGTTATGGGTCTTCACCTGACCCACGTTGACGCTGAAATAGACCTCGTTCTCGGGCGCGAAGTCGAACCCGACGCGGGTATAGCCGACCAGGCGCTGGATGCCGGACTGGAGCGTGCGGCCGGTATCGATATTGCCGGACAGGTCACCCCCGACGCAAAAGCCCGGGAAGCAGCCGTCGACTCGTCCCGTGTTGTTGCGCGTGGGCGTCCCGTTCGACCCATATTGGAAGGGGAACGGGCTGCCGCTCTGGTCGAAGGCGATGCCCTGCAGTGGGCCCGCAGTAATCAGGCCGTATTTGGTGAAGTTGTACGGCTGCGCATAGTTGCGCATGACATATTGCGGCGATCCGTCATTCGTGACGTTGCGGTTGATCATGGTCGTCTGGCGAAACCAGTCGCGACGCCCCGCCAGGTCGAGGCCGAAGTCGCCCGGCCCGACGCCGGCTTCCTTTGCGAACTCGACGCTGGTCACGACGTGGAGCTGATCGTTCAGGTAGCTCTTGCCGCCGGCCAGCTGGATCAGGCCCTGCTCATTGTCGCCATAGGTGGTGATGCCGCCCTGGACGTTGCCCTTGAAGCCTTCGAAGCGCGTGTCGGTGATGAAGTTGACGACGCCGCCGACCGCGTCCGAGCCATAGGATGCAGAGGCACCGCCGTTGACCACGTCGACGCGGGAGATCAGCAGCTGCGGGAACAGGCTGACGTCGGTCACGCCGGTATAATAGGCGCCGACCACGCGCTGCCCGTCGATCAGCGTGAGCGTGCGGATCGTGCCGAGGCCGCGCAGCGAGAAAGAGCTCAGCCCCTGCTGGCCGCTCGACGTGCTGAAGGTGTTGGTGGCCGAGCCGCTCGACCCCTGCAGCGACGGCAGCTGCGCGATGGTCGTAAAGATGTTGGGCTGCGCGTTGTTCTGGATATCGGCCTGGCTGATCACCGTCGTCGGCGTCGGCGCGGTATAGCCGCTTGCCTGGATGCGCGATCCGGTAACGACGATGTCCTGCGGAGAGGTGGTGGTGGTGCTTTCTGGAGCCTGCGCCGGCTCTGGGTCGGCAGGCGGTGCCGGGGCATCGGCGGGGGCCGCTGTCGTCTGGGCCGCGGCGGGTGCCGCCGACAAGGCGATGAGAATTGCCGCAACACTGGTCGACCCGCAAATCGCGGCCACGCGCCCTGACTTCATTGAACCCTCCCCCATGTTCAGCGGCACCATTGATCTGGTGACGCCCAGTTGACCGAGCCGAAGCTTTTTGCTCCTGACTGGTAACGTTATCATCAAGGATGCATGTAGACGGGGTAGGTGTCAATACTCCGACTCTGCAAGAATCCGATCCACCAAGTCTTCCCTCATGTACGCTCGTCAAGAACGCCAAAGTAGTCTGACAACCTGATCGTCGCCGAGCCCAAGTCCTCGCAACATCAATGTTGACGTTACCATTCCGAACCGTGCTACGAAGCTGCACGCCGGGGGAGCACCAATCGTGGCCGATCGAGCCACATCGCCGCGCGAAAACAGGGAGAGAGATGTGATGAAACCGGTCGCTGCGGCGCTTGTCCTGTTCTCTATGCAAACCGCGACGGCGGTATCGGCCATCGCCGGGCCGGCACCCGTCGTTGTCCGAGTCGACGCCAACCGCCCGTCCGCGCCGGTGACGCCCTACGAATACGGGATGTTCATCGAGCCGATCGGCGATCTCGTCGGACGCACCTTGTGGGCAGAACTGCTCGCCGACCGGAAATTCTACTACCCCGTGGGGCCCGCCTCTGCCGACGTACCCCCGCCCCTGAATGCCGAGGGGCGTCCGGGCGTCACCTACCGCAAATGGCGGCCGATCGGCGGCGACGACGCCGTCACGATGGACCAGCGCATGCCCTATGTCGGGACGCAGTCGGCCAGCGTTGCCGTGGCCGGGAACCAGCCGCGCGGACTGGGACAGACCGGTTTCACGGTCGTTCGCGGCAAGCGCTACGTCGGGAACATCTGGCTGAACGGTGATCCCGGCGCGGCAGTATCGATCGCGCTCGTCTGGGGCGACCGCCCGCAGGATCGCCAGGTCATCGCCCTTCCGTCCCCCGCCGCCGATTGGCGCAATGCCAGCTTCGCGTTCACGCCAACGAGGGATTCGTCGGACGCGCGGCTGGAAATCACCGGCACCGGTTCCGGGCTGTTCCGGGTCGGCACCGTCTCGCTCATGCCATCAGGCAACATCAACGGCTGGCGCGCGGATACGACCGCGGTCGCGCGATCGCTGAACTCCGGGTTCTGGCGGTTGCCCGGCGGCAATTTCCTCTCCGGATGGGACTGGCACGAGGCGATCGGCCCACGCGACAAGCGCCCGCCGATGTTCGACCATGCCTGGAGCGCGATGCAGCCCAACGACATCGGCATGGACGAGTGGATGGAATTGACCCGCATCCTGGGGGTGGAGCCCTATGTTTCGGTCAATGCGGGTCTCGGCGACGCCAATTCGGCTGCCGAGGAGGTCGAGTATCTGAACGGCGCGGCGACCACCGAATGGGGCGCCAAGCGCGCGGCCAACGGCCACCCCGAACCCTATGGCGTCAAATGGTGGAACATCGGCAACGAGCCGTTCGGCTGGTGGCAGCTCGGCAAGACCTCGCTCGAATTCTACACCATCAAACACAATGATTTCGCCCGCGCGATGCGGGCGCGCGACCCGTCGATCACGCTGATTGCTTCCGGCGCCATGCCCGACCAGCTGCATCCCAAGGGCGTGAAGCAGAACTCGACGCTGGAAAGCATCCAGCCCAAGTTCGGCACCGAGGAGGATTGGACCGGCGGCCTGCTCGCCCGCTCCTGGGGCACGTTCGACGGCATTACCGAACATTGGTACGACCGTGCCGAGGAGCGCCCGCACGCGCCGCCCGCCGACGAACTGATGGAATATGTCCGCTCGCCCTCCAACCATGTCCGCATGGAAGCGGAGGAGTGGGCGATCTACGAAAAGCGGTTCCCGAAGATCCGGGAGGCAAAGACGTTCCTGTCGATCGACGAGTACGCCTATATGGCCGGACCACCGACGCTGAAGTCGTCGCTCGCCTATGCGATGGTGTTCCAGGAGATGCTTCGTCACAGCAACTTCCTGAAGATGTCGGGCTTCACGACCGGCGTCTCGACGATGGACATCACCCCGACCGCCGCAACCCTGAACGCGACCGGCACCGTCTTCAAGCTGTACGGCGAGCACTTCGGGGCGGGAACGACGCCGCTCCACGTCGACGGCGACGCGCCGCAGCCCGAACCGAAATATCCGGTCGGGCACGCGCATCCCAAGGTGCGCGCCGGCAGCCCGACCTATCCGCTCGACGTCGTCGCGGGGCTTTCCCCTGACGGCAAGAGCCTGCGCGTGGCGGTAGTCAACGCCACCTTCCAGCCGCAGCGGCTGGCGCTGGCCGTCGACGGTCTCAAGCTGCGCAGCGGCGGAACCCGGTGGCTGCTCGCCGGCAAGACGCTCGACGCCGCCAACACGGTCGCGAAGCCCGACGGCGTCACCATCCGGCAAAGCAAGGTCGGCGGCGATCCCCGGTCGCTGATGGTGCCGGCAACGTCGGCGGCAATCTACGAACTGCCGATCGCGTCCCGCTGAGCGCCAGGCACCGGCCTCCAGGGTGGAGGCCGGTGCCGGACCTTGCGCTGGGGATCAGTCCCGAAACAGCAGCGGCGCAAACTCCTTCAGGCTGCGGCGCCAGGTCTGGAACTCATGCGCGGTGTCGGGCGACACGTAGAAGACGCTGTTGATCCCGGCGGCCTTCAACCCCGCGGCGTTGGCGCGCGGGTCGACCTTCGGCCCGCCCGGGGGACCCGTGCGCCCGCCCTCCAGCTCGCGGCTGCCGAAGCTCACGAAGGTGAGCTTCACCTTGTCGCGATAGCCCGGCGTGTTGTTCACGTCGTCGACCGAAACGGTGCCCCCGCTGAACAGGCCGATGTAGCCGAATTTGTCGAGGTTCTTGGGCGCGATCAGCTTGGTCTCGAAACCGCCCATCGACAGCCCCGCCATGGCCCGGTGCTTCTGGTCGGTCAGCGTGCGGAAGTTGCCGTCGATGTACGGGATCAGCTCGTTGAGGAGCACCGTCTGGAACGGCTTGATATCAAAGCTCGCAAGCCCGCCCGGGGCACCCGGCTTCACATCGTTGGTCATGCCATAGGTCATGACGATGATGAACGGCCGCGTGGCACCGGCCGCGATCAGATTGTCCATGATCAGATTGGCACGGCCCTGGTTGGCCCATGCGGTCTCGTCCTCGCCCCAGCCGTGCTGCAGATACAGCACCGGATAGCGCTCGCGCTGGTTCCGGTCATAGCCCGGCGGCGTGTAGACAAAGGCGCGGCGCTGCGTTCCCGTGCTCGGCGACGGGAACAGGACCTGCGCGACATTGCCGTGCGGCACGTTCTTGAGCGCATAGAAGTCCGCGTCGTGCGCAGGGATCTCGACGCCGCTTTCCCAGCGCGTCGAGCCATAGAAGTTGAGTGCGCCGGGGTCGTTGAACGTGCCGCCGTCGATCGTCAGGTGATAATAATGAAAGCCCTCGTCGAGCGGCCCTTCTGACGTGCCGACCCAGCTGCCGTCCGCCGCCTTGGTCAGCACGGTGCCGCCACGTCCGCCTAGGCCGAGGCTGACCTTCACCGCCTTCGCGTCGGGCGCGACAATCCGAAACCGGGCATACCCTTGCGAGTTGACCTGCGGGAATTCCTGCCCGGGCTGGTTCAGGGACGACGGCTTGAAATCCTCGAGCACGGTCGCGGCAGTTGTCTGTGCCGGCGCCGCCGCCTGTGCGAATGCCGAGGCCGGCATCGCGACAGCCGCCAGCAACATTGCAATACGCATCTTCATAGTTTTTATCCCCTCCCAATTTCCAAAATGGAATTACGCTAATTTTCTTGTTGTTTCGGCAAAGCATCGCAGGAGTTCGACTTCGCAGCAAGTCGCAGGATCATACCTGTACTGGCCGTCTCCTGCCGGAGATCGGGGGCGCGGCCTGCCGCGTACGCCGAGGTTCGGCTTTGCAAAGCGCGCCACTTCGGCCATGTCATAAGGCGGTCCAACGATAGAGATCGAGTGAGAGGATTTCCTTGAGCAACAATGCGTGCTGCACCGGCCATTCGCGCCGTAGTTTCCTTGCCGGTGCCGCGGGCAGCGGCCTTGCCGTCGGCGCCGTCACCACGCTGACGCCGCCCGCCCTGGCAGCCACCGCCGCGGACCAGGTGTCGCCCGCGGTCGCTGCAAAGCTGCAGCCATTCGACATGGCGGACGTGACACTGGGCGAAGGGCCGTTCCTGCATGCGCAGCGCATGACCGAGAAATATCTGCTCTCGCTCAAGCCCGACCGCATGCTCCACAATTTCCGGGTGAACGCCGGGCTGAAGCCGAAGGCGCCGGTCTATGGCGGCTGGGAATCGGTCGCGACCTGGGACGAGATCAACTGCCACGGCCACACCCTGGGCCATTACCTCTCGGGTTGCGCGCTCGCCTACCGCTCCGGCGGGGACAAGCGGTTCAAGCAGCGCATCGACTATGTCGCGAACGAGCTTTCCGCCTGCCAGAAAGCCGCCGACACGGGGTTGGTCTGCGCGTTTCCTAAGGGCGCCTCGCTCGTCGCCGCGCACATTCGCGGGGAAAAGATCACCGGCGTCCCTTGGTACACGCTGCACAAGGTCTATGCGGGCCTGCGCGACGGGGCGCTGCTGGCGGACAGCGAGCCTGCGCGCGCCGCGCTGCTACGCCTCGCCGACTGGGGCGTGGTCGCCACGCGGCCGCTGTCGGACACCGAGTTCGAAACGATGCTCGACACCGAGCATGGCGGCATGAACGAGATCTACGCCGACCTCTATTTCATGACCGGCAAGGACGACTACCGCGTCCTGTCCGAGCGCTTCTCGCACAAGGCGCTGCTGGAGCCGCTGGCAAAGGGCCGCGACAACCTCGACGGGATGCACGCCAATACGCAGGTGCCCAAGGTTGTCGGCTTCCAGCGTGTCTATGAGGCGACCGGCGACGCCAAATACCAGGATGCGGCCGAGTTCTTCTGGCGGACGGTCGCGCTGACCCGTTCCTTCGCGACCGGCGGCCATGGCGACAATGAGCATTTCTTCCCGATGGCGGAGTTCGAGAAGCACGTCTTTTCGGCAAAGGGCTCCGAAACCTGCTGCCAGCACAACATGATGAAGCTGGCGCGCGCGCTGTTCCTGCACGATCCGCGCGCCGAATATGCCGATTACTATGAGCGGACGCTCTACAACGGCATCCTCGCGTCGCAGGATCCGGACAGCGGCATGACCACCTATTTCCAGGGTGCGCGGCCGGGGTACATGAAGCTGTACCACACGCCGGAGGACAGCTTCTGGTGCTGTACCGGCACGGGCATGGAAAACCACGTGAAATACCGGGATTCCATCTACTTCCATGACACCTCGGCGCTCTACGTGAACCTGTTCCTGCCCTCTTCCGTCCGCTGGAAGGACAAGGGCGCGGTGCTCACCCAGACGACCAGCTTCCCCGACGCCGCATCGACCATGCTGACGTGGAAGCTGCAGTCGCCGGCCGACATCACGCTGAAGCTGCGCCACCCGCGCTGGAGCCGCGCGGCGACGGTGCTGGTCAACGGCCAGGAGACGGCACGCTCGACAAACCCGGGCAGCTACATCGATGTGGCGCGTAACTGGCGCAGCGGCGACCGGGTCGAACTGCGTCTCCAGATGGAAGTCGCGGCCGAACGCGCGCCCGCGGCGCCGGACATCGTCGCCTTCACCTATGGCCCGCTGGTGCTCGCCGGCGCCTTTGGTCGCGAGGGGCTGGCACCCGGCGCCGACATCATCGTCAACGAGCGGGAGATCGGCAAGTACAACGACGCGCCGTTCACGCCGCCGTCGCTGGCCGGGGACCCCGCCACGATCGCGGAGACCGTCCGCCGGGGAAGCCAGCCGCTGGAATTCACGATCCAGTCGGCCGAGCAGACCCCCGTGCGGCTGATCCCCTATCACCGCATCGCGCACGAGCGCTATGCGACCTATTGGAAGGTGAGCCCGGCCTCAGCCTGAAGCCGCGCCACCTCGATCCCCCCGGACCCGGTCCGGGGGGATCGGATTGCCGTCCTCAGCGTACCCCCAGCGCCAGTGCGTCGGGGCGGCGGGTATCCGCAGCGCCCAGGAAGCGTTCGCCCTCGATCACGATCGACTGGGTGCTCCCCATGGTGTTCGAAGGCCGCACCTTGTGCCCCCGGGCCTCCAGCAGCGGCACGATGTCGGGCGAGAACCCTTCCTCCAGCTCCAGCGGCGCGTCCCCGCCCCCCTGGTTCAGCCGCGGTCGCTCCGCTGCCTCGGCGATGTTGAGGTCGAAATCGATCATGTTCACCAGCAGCTGCGCCATGGTGGCGATGATGTAGCCGCCCCCCGGGGTGCCGGTGACCAGCCAGGGCTTGTCGTCCCGGAACACGATCAGCGGCGTGATCGTCGAGCCGGCGCGCTTGCCCGGCCCCGGCCAGGTCGCCTCCCGCTTCGGGTCCTTGTTCCCCCAGGCGAAGTTGCCGAGCGAGTTGTTGAGCAGGAAGCCGGTGCCCGGCGCCACGACATGCGCGCCATAGGATGCGGAAAGCGTATAGGTGTTGCTCACCGCGTTGCCGAACTTGTCCGCCACCGAAAAGTGCGTCGTGTCCGCGCTTTCATAGGGGTACGGGTTGCCGTCCGGCAGGGTGGCTGCCCCCAGCGCCCTGGTCATGGAGATGAGCTTGGCGCGCTCCTGCGCATAGGCCTTGCTGGCGAGGCCGGTTGCGGGGGTCCGCCACTGCGGGCCGCCGCCCACCAGACGCCGGTCGGACGAAGCGATCTTCATCGCCTCCGCCACCAGGTGCAGGCTGTTCACGCTTCCCCAGCGATATTGGCGCAAGGGAAACTGCTCCAGGATGTTCATCGCCTGGGCCAGCGTCACGCCCGAGGCCGTCGGCGGCATATAGGCGATGCGCAACCCGCGATAGCTTCCCCACAGGGGCTGGGACACCTCAGCCTGATAGCTCGACAGATCCTCCGCATCCATGACGCCGCCGCCGGCACGCACACCCGCCACCAGCCGCCGCGCAATCTCCCCCTTGTAGAAGGCATCGCGCCCGCCGCGCGCGACCGCGCGCAGGCTCCAGGCGAGATCCGGCTGCCGGAACAGCTCGCCCGGGCGGTAGGCGGAACCGTCCGCCTTCAGGAAAGCGGCACGGGCACCCGGGTCCTTTTCCAGCATCGCCTTGCGGCCGGCCGTCGCCTCCGCCTCGCCGTCGGTCAGCCGGACGCCGCGCTCGGCCAGGCGTATCGCCGGCTCGACCAGCTTGCGCCACGACATGCTCCCATAGCGGCGGTGCGCTTCCCACATGCCGGCGACCGTCCCCGGCACGGTAATGCCCTTGAACGACATCGACGCGGCAGGATCATGCTTGCCGTCCGGGCCGACCAGCAGATCGGGCGTCGTCGCGCGCGGCGAGGTGCCATAATAGTTGATCGCCAGGTCGCTGGCCGGCTTGCCGTCCTTCGCCGCCATATGGATGACCATATAGCCGCCGCCGCCCAGGTTGCCGGCGCGCGGCAGCGTCACCGCTTCGGCAAAGGCGGTCGCGATCGCGGCATCGACCGCATTGCCGCCGGCCCGCAGGATCGCCACTCCGACTTCGGTGGCGGCATTGCTCTGGCTCACGACCATGCCATCGCGGCCGATCGTCGGCGCGTGGATCTGGCTATAGGCGACGATGTCGCCGCCGGATCCGCGCCGCGACGCCGCCTCTTCCTCCTGCGCGCGGGCTGCGCCGGGCACGAGGAGCAGCGCCGCCACCACGGTCCATGCCGGCGCGCGCAGGCCGTGGCGGATGGACGGACGTTCAGGATTCCGCATCTCAGTAGAACCGGACATTGTCGACCTGCAGCCACATGCGCTCGCCCGCGGGCCGCGATCCGCCGACCTCGACCTGGACGATGCCGTCGCCCGTGAACGCCGGCGCCGTCGCCGCGCCGCTGCGCTGGCGCACCGGCTTCAGGCTGGTGAAGGGCACTTCGACCACGGCCCAGCGCGACGCGCCGGTGACGGGTGCCTCCCAGCTGCCGTCCAGTCCGTTCAGCCGCACCACATAGGCGCCCTCGCCCTTCAGCTCGAAGCGCACGCCCTTGTAGTTGGACAGGCGAACCGGAGTGACGGAGCCACGCGTCAGCGGGATCGCGACCCCGGCATAGGGGTCCTTCTTCATCGCCATCCGCGCGGACAGCATCAGCGCCCGGCCGCCCTCGTCCCGCGGCACGATCTGGGTGATCTGCGCGCTCCGGTCGATGCCGCCGTCCGGCGTCTCCAGGCGCAGCGTATCGAGCGACGAACGCCGCCCCGCACGCTCGAAGTCGTCGACCAACGGCGCGACCGTTACCGAGGGGAGGCGATCCGTGCGGTTGGCTGCGGGCAGCGGCGGCGCGCCGGCGCCGCTCACCAGCCTGCCGTCGATATAGACCTGCGCGATCTTGCGGACGTCGCGGATGTCGCGCCAGGGGGTGCCCTCGATCACGACGAGATCGGCGCGCTTCCCCACCGCGATCGTCCCGCGGTCGGCATCCAGCCGAAGGATCCTGGCACTGGTCTGGGTAGCCGCGACCAGCGCCTGCGCCGGGGTCAGCCCGGCTTTCACCAGCAATTCCATCTCGCGCAGGGTCGAGCTTCCGTGCGGGGTCCCCGTCATCCCGGCGTCGGTGCCCAGCGCGATCGGCACGCCCGCGTCGAACAGCGCCTTCACATTGCCCAGCGCATAGCCGAACTTACGGACCGACTGCTGGTACCGCGCATCGTTGCGATCGGCGGGAGCGCCCGATTTCTCGGGATCATAGACCGCCAGCGTCGGCGCCATGCCCATCCCCGACTTCTTGATCTCGGCGACTTCCTTGGCGGTGATGGGCCGGTCCTGGAGACCATGGGCGAGCGAATCCACGCCGGCCCGCGCGGCGACTTCGCCACGCTCGACCGTCACCGTATGCGTCAGCACCGGCCAGTTCAGACGATGCGCCTCCTGCACCACCGCCTTCAGCGTCCACGCGTCCATGCTGGTGTTGTCGGGTGCGGTGCCATAGCGCCAGCCGTCGCTGAACACCTTCACCAGATCGGGCTTGTAGGGCGCCAGGCTGCGGATCGCCGCCTGCCCCGCCTCGGGCGTGTTGACCCACAAGGTCGTGGCCTGGTCGGCCCAGTCGGCGCCGTGGCCGCCCGGCGTGCTGACCCGGGCTGCAAAGCTGACGTGCGGCGCGGCAAGCGTCTTCAGCCATTGCCGGCGCGGCGCATAGCTTTCCGGCTGCTGGTGGAAGTCGGCGACGGTGGTGACGCCGGCGCGGACATATTGGGTGGCGATCTGCGGCGTCGTGGCGGGGGCGCCGGCCGGGGTCCAATGGGTATGCACGTCGAAGAAACCGGGCAGCAATGCCTTGCCCCTGGCATCGACGATCTTGGCACCCCTGGGCACCCGCACGTCGGCACCGACGGCGACGATGCGGCCGCCGCGGACCAGGACGGTCGCGGTCCGGGGCGCGGCCCCGGTTCCGTCGAACACGGTCGCCCCGACCAGCGCCAGCGTCTCCTCGGCAGCCTGTGCCGGGAACGGCACTGCGGAATGCACGAGCGCACCGGCCATGAGGATGGGAAGAACCCGCTTGTGCATTGCTGCCCCCTGAAATCGCTTCAACGAAATGGCTCCTGGCTGAAAAGTCCCGGCCCCTCGCAGAACCAGCAGTCGGTATCGCTGCCGATCGGCGCACCCGGCGGGATCGGCGGCGGCGGCGCGATCGGCTCGATCAGGCGCGCGCGATCCTCTGGCGAGGCGGCAATCACGGTTGCGAGCAAGGCGCAATGCTCCTGCTCCGCCCGATCACCCCGGCATTTTCCGACACGCGAACCGAACCGCCGCAAACTCGCCTGCACGCTCGCCAGCGCAGAGGGCGACAGCGCCTTTCCTTCCGAGAGGGACAAGAGGCGCGCGAGATAGCGTGCCCGCACCTGCCGGACGATTTCGGCTGCGCGAGGGCCGCCCGTGGCCGGGGCGAACAGCGTGGCTTCCAGCGCGTCGAACAGCGCCGAGGCAGACAGCTGGCCGGGGTCGGCGGCACCTTGCAGCACCAGCCGGTTGATCCGCTCGGGCGCGAGCAGCGCCGCCAGGCTGACGTCCGCAGCGACCTCGGCCGCCTGCGCCCAGTCAAATGCCGCGGCGGTGCGGCCTGGCAGCAGCTCGATGTCGAACTGGCGATCGGGCGTTCCCGACTGTTTCGAGGACAGCAGCGGGATCAGCGCGTCCGGCAAGTCGAGCACTTCCGGCCGCAGCGTGCCGAGCACAGCATCCAGCGCCGCGCGCTGGCGCCCGGCCGGGATCGGCGTCGCGGCTTCTCCTCCATCGCCGATCACCGCGTAGCGATAGTCGAGGCCGGCGATCAGCTTGGATGCCGCGACCACCTGATAGCGGTGGAACAGGTACAGCGGCACGAGCAGTCGCTGCAGGTCCGCCGCCGGCGCTCCGGGCCGCAGCGTCTCGATGCCGAACCGGTCGAGCGCGATGCGACGGACGCGCAGCGTCTCCGCCAGCGACGCGACCGCATCGGGCCCGTCGTCCCACATGTTCCCCCAGGGCTGGGCATCACCCTCCCCCCGGGTGTCGCCATCGGCCACGAAGCGATAGCCTTGCGACTGGGCTTCCCGCACGCGCGCGTCGAGCTGCGCGCGTTCGTCCGTGCCCACCGGAAACTCCCGATACAGCCAGTCGATCGCGAACCGATCCCAGGCGCCGACGCCGGTCGCATAGGCATCCGTGAAATCGAGTTCTTCTCCGCGAGCCCGGATGCGGGGTGCGGGATAGTCCATCACCGACGCGCGGTCTGCAAAGGTGCTGCCCGCAAAATTGTGCGACATCCCCAGGGCATGTCCGACTTCGTGCACGGCCAGCTGCCGCAGCCGCGCGCGCACCAGCACCAGCGGGTCGTCCGCGCGGCCGGTGCCTTCGCCGCTCGTGCCCGCCAGCGCCTGGAAAATCAGCTTGTCGTGCCATGCCCGAAGGGAGCCGAGCTGCACCACGCCGCGCACGATCTCGCCGGTGCGCGGATCGACGATGGTGGTGCCCGTTGACCAGCCACGGGTTTCGCTGTGGACCCAGGCGATGACATTGTAGCGCGCGTCCATCGGATTGACGCCCTCGGGCAGCACCTCGACCCGGAATGCGTCGGCAAAACCAGCGTCGTGGAATGCCGCCGACCACCATTGCGCCCCTTCCATGAGGGCGGTCCGGATCATCTCGGGGGCCGCGCGATCGACATGGAAAATGATCGGCTTCTTCACCGGCGACCTGGCAGCGGCAGGGTCGCGCTTTTCCAGCCGGAAGCGCCGCGCCAGCCGCGTGACCATCGGCTGGTCGAGCGGCGCCGCGAAGTCATAGCGGATCACCTGCACCGACGTACCCGCGCGCGGATCATGCGCGCGCGTGCGAAAACCGGCGCCGGGCAGGCGGATGAAACTGTGGTGCACCCGCACCGTCAGGGCGTGCCCGTCCGGCAGGACCCGGTCCATTACGCGGGCGGGCTCATCGCTGGTGAACGTCAGCGCCGCCTCGAACTCGACATTGTCGGGAAACGCCAGCGTCTGTTCGGGGTCGAGGTAGCTGAGCGCGGTCGAGAGCTTGAAACTGCCCGCCTTCGCCCGCTTCAACCGTCCCGCCACGTCGAGCGCGTCGCGCATCAACAGTCCGCTTAGGTCGACGACGACGCCGCGTGCGTCCTCTTGCAGGATCTCCCCCGACCAGATCGGCGAATTGGAGAAGGAACGGCGCACCGCCTCGCGCTCGCCAGGGCCCGCATCCATGGCCTGGAAGCGGGTATTCTCGAACTCGGCGATCACCCGCGACCCGATCTTGCGGAAGGCGAGGATCTGGGTCTCGCCAAGGCGCGCGCGGTCCATGCCGAGCTCGACCGAACCGAGCCCGCCCGCGATCGAAGGGGTATAGAGATAGCGCGCGATGGTGCCGTCGGCGGCCGCGGGCGGCAGCAGCACGCGCTGGCCGTCCTTGGCCGTGCCCATCGGCGCAAACAGCACCGGCGGGCCCGTCCGCACGGTTTCCACGCCCGGCGGCGCCGGCTGTGCCGATGCCGCAGAGGCGCAGGCGAGCGTGGAGACGGCAATTGCTGCAAACAGCCCGGCACGACGACGTTTGGACATCAGGAAACCTCGGGTGACGGGCAGCAAGGAGGGGGCACCGGCCGTGGCCGACGCCCCCTTGGCACGGCTTAGAAGCTGTGCCGCGCGTTGATGTACCAATAGCGCTGCATCGGCGAGTACAGCGTCCCGGCATAGCCTTCCGAGGAAAGCGGCGGCTTGCTGTCGAACAGGTTGCGCACGCCAATTCGCAGCGACGATCCTGCCAGGGCACCGTCCTCGAAGCGATACTGCGCGTAGAGGTTGGCAGTCGTGAGCGGCACGACCTCCCAGAACTCCTCCGGCGCCAGCGCGAGCGAGGTGTCATAGACCTTGCCGGTGTACTGGACGAAACCGCCGACGGTCACATTCTCCAGCGACCAGGTCAGCGATGCCGAGCCGCGCCACTTGGGCTTGCGGTTGCGCTCCAGCAGGCTGCCGCCGCCGGTGATGGTGGTGCCCGGGTTGATCTCCCCGGCCGCCTGCGCGTCCAGCAGTTCCTGGATCCCGGGCGATGCCTCCTGGTAGAATTCCAGGAAGTGCGACGCGTTCACACCCAGGCTGAAGCGGCCGATGCCGGTCTCAGGCGTCCGGTAGGTCAGGTTGAAGTCGAGCCCGCGGACGGTCTGCGGCTGCAGGTTGACGTACTGGTCGAGGACGTAGAGCACCTGCCCCGCCGGGGCGAGATTGGTGCCGGCGAACGCCTCCCGGTCGGACGCGGTCGGCTCGGCCCGGATGACGTTCGGGTTGGTCGAGCCCTGCTGGCGCAGCAGATAGTCGAGGATCAGCGCATTGCCCTCGCCATAGAGGCCGACGAGGCCCTTCTGGCGAACGCGCCAGTAATCGGCAGTCAGGGTCAGGTCACCCCAGCCCACCGGCAGCGGCGGCTCGAGGACCGTGCCGAACGAGATCGTCGTCGCGCGCTCGGGATCGAGATCCGGGTTGCCCGAGCGCCGTGCCTGGGTGGTCTGCGACCGCGAACAGCTGTTGAAGCTCGAAATCCGCCCGGTGCGCAGGTCGGCTTCGCAATAGACCCAGTCGGTGCGGGTGTTGGACCGCGTAACCACGGTCGCGTTCACCTGCTCGATGTTGGGCGCACGGAACGACTTTGCCCAGGAACCGCGCAGGCGCAGGCCGCGGACGATGTCCCACGATCCTGCAACCTTGGGCACCGCCACGTCGCCGAAATCGCTGTAGTGCTCGACACGTCCCGCCGCCTGCAGGTTCAGGCTGCGCACCAGCGGCACGTTCATTTCCGGCGAGATCACGGGAATCGCGAACTCGACATAGGCACCGGCGACGTTGCGTGACCCCTTGGTGTCCGGGTTCATCGCGGAATCGACGAAGTCGCTATAGACGACGCCGCTCAGCGGATCGGTATAGTTGATCGTCCCGTCCATGCGCGCGTCGCGATCGTCGAGCTGGGTTTCGCGCCGTGCTTCCACGCCCATCGCCATGCCCAGGTTGCCGCCCGGCAGCTGCAGCAGGTCGCCCTTCGAGACCCGCAGGTCATAGGTGGCGAGCGTCGACTTGGTATAGCGCGTCAGGTCCTGGCGGATCGCCGCGATCGTCGCCGCGCTGTTCACCGAGGTGCCGAAGACATTGTACGCATCGGGCGTGGTGAGGGCCATGCTCTCGTACAGCTTGGTGCGGCTCACATTGTCGCTGACGTCGCGTACCCAGGCTTCCGAATAGCTGACCGCGGACTCCCAGTTGAAGCCGGCGATCTCGCCGCGCAACCCGCCGAGCAGCCGGAACTGCTGGTTGGTGACGGTGACGCTGCGCAGGCCCAGGTCCTCGAACAGGTAGTTCGGCATCGTGAGCGCGACGCCCGCGGCCGGCGCGTTGATGCCGGGCAGGCGGTTGGGGTTGGCGCTGCCGTCCGCAAGCGTGGCCGGGCCGAACGGGTTCCAGTAGTTGCTCGACGGCACCGTCAGCGGCGATGCGGTCGTCGTCGCGATCGGGCTCTGCTGCGCCCGCGTCTTGCTGCGATAGAAGCCGGCCTCTGTAAAGAAGGTCAGCGTGTCCGACAGTTCGTATTTGCCGCTCAGGAACAGGTTGAGGCGATCCAGCCGGGGGATGACGGACACGCCGACAGCCGCCGCGTCGTACCGCAGGTTCCGGTCCGCGCCCGAGGTCGCCATCGCGCCGCTCTGGATACAGCGGTCATTGCCGATGACGGCACCGCAGCCCGAATTGGTGGTGGGCTGGACGTGGAACTGGCCCGAACCGTTGGTGAGCGCGCGGCCGTTCTGCGACACGACCAGGTTGCCGCGGGTGCGCAGGTTCGCGAACGGGTTGGTGGCAGCCCGGCCGTCGAGCGAGGTCGATCCTTCGAACGGCGTCCCCACGAACAGGTCCGTCTTGTCGGCGGATGCGGTGAAGTCCTGCTCCGTGCTCAGCAGGCCGGTGCCGCGATCATAGCTGCCGAACACCGTCACATTGCCGCGGCCCTCGGCGAAGTTGGTGCCGAGCACGCCGTTCGCGTTGAACTCGCGATAGCCCGTCCCCTCGGCGCCGCCGTACTGGAGCGAAATCTCGCCGCCGTCATAGTCGCTCTTGAGGATGGTGTTGACCACGCCGGCAACCGCGTCGGCGCCATAGATGGCGGCAGCGCCGTCGCGCAGGACTTCCAGCCGCTCGAGCCCGTTGACCGGCAGCGCGTTGCTGTTGAAGCTCAGCACCGGGACGAGCTGGTCGTTCGCCTGGCTGGTCGGATGGTTCACCACCCGGCGTCCGTTCAGCAGCACCAGCGTGTTGCCCACGCCCAGGCTGCGCAGGTCGAGCGACCCGACGTCGCCGCGCGCGGAATTGGAAGAGTTCGGCAGATACTGGCTGTTAAAGCGGACGTCGCCGAACTGCGGGATCGACCGGAACAGCTCGTCGCCGGAAACGGCGCCGGTGTTCTTGATCTCTTCGGTGGTCACGACCGTGACCGGCAGCGCCTCGGTCGTCTTCGCGCCGCGGATCTGCGATCCCACCACCAGGATGTCGCCGGACGGGTCGGCCGCGGCGTCATCCGCGCCTGCTGCGTCTTCTGTAGACAGGGCTTCCTGCGCCGACTGCGCAGAGGCCAGATTTCCGTGAGCCAAAGCAAACAACGAACTGGCCGTCACGGCCGCAAGCCGCAACGTAAAAGACTTCTTCAAAACGCCCCCCTTTTAGTCAGCGTGGCCCGGTTACCTCCGGTCCCCTCCCTCGCCCGACGCTCGTTTCATTCACGGCATCGCTAACAACGATAGTCCCGTGAACCGGCGCGCTGTCAATATATTTTATACAGGATGCCACCCTGGGAAGGATGTTGCGCCGCAGCCGGATTCCCTCTGACAGCGGGTGTGGAATGCAATAGCGTGCGACGATGCTCCTTGATCGCCTTGCTCCCCCCAGACCGGTCGCCGAGGTACCGGCGGTCGATGCCGCAACGTTCACTCGGGAAGTCCTTGAGAACTACCGTCCGGTGATCCTGCGGGGCCAGGTGCGTCACTGGGCGGCGGTCCAGGCCGGCGCGCGCGGCGACCGGGCAATGGCGGAATATCTCGCCGGCTTCGGTGGCGGGCGGCCGCTCGACGTGATGATCGGCGCGCCGGAGATTGCCGGGCGGTTTTTCTACAACGACGATCTTTCCGGCTTCAATTTCCAACGCCAGCAGGTGCCGCTCGGGCAGCTGCTGGGCGAGCTCCTCCGCTTCGCCGAGCAGGACGTGGCCGCGCCCCACGCCCTGTATGCCAATGCCGCGACCGCGCCCGAGCATCTACCCGGCTGGGACGTGGCCAACGCGCTGAACCTGCCGACCGGCGACGCCCCGGCGCGGCTTTGGATCGGCAATGCCACCCAGGTCGCCACCCATTACGATCAGTCCAACAACATCGCCTGCGTCGTCCACGGCCGCCGCCGCTTCACGCTGTTCCCGCCCGACCAGATCGCCAACCTCTATATCGGCCCGCTCGACAACACGCTGGCCGGGCCGCCGTCCAGCATGGTCGATCCGGATGCTCCGGATCTGGCGCGCTACCCCCGCTTTGCCGAAGCGATGGCCCATGCGCAGGTCGCCGTGCTGGAACCCGGCGATGCGATCTTCATCCCGGCGATCTGGTGGCATCACGTCCGCGCGCTCGACCGGTTGAACGTGCTGGTCAATTATTGGTGGAACACGGAGGCGACGGCCTCGCCCTTCGGCGCGCTCATCCACGCCCTGATGAGCATCCGCGACCTGCCGGCGCCCGAAAAAACAGCCTGGCGATCGTGGTTCGACCATTATGTCTTCGCGCCAAAGGCGAGCGAAGTCGCCGATCATCTTCCCGCTCAGGCCCGCGGGATCCTGTCCGCGAAAAGCCCGGCCCGGACCGAGCGATTGCGGGGCTTTCTGATCCGGATGCTGGGCGGGCGGGTCTGAGCTCTTTCCGGGGCCGCTCCCGAACCGCGCTTAGGAGCGCGAGAAGCTGTCCATCAGAGTCGCCCGCATTCGCGCGGCAGTGACGGCGTCCGCCTGACCGAGGACGCCCTGCACGCCTTCAGGAAGATGCGCGCCGGGCGCGCCGTTGCTGCGGAAGACCAGATGGTCGAACACGGCGCGATACACTTCCCGCTGCTCGCCGGGCAGCGATCCGATCGCCACCATGGCGTGGAGCAGCGCGTCATAGGGATTGCCCATGCCGGCGGGCGCCGGATTCCACCAATAGTTCACGAACGCATTGACGGGATCGATTGACTCCACGGCATGCCACCAGTGGAACGGGATGTAGATGGCGTCACCCGGCTCCAGGGTCGCGGACTGGCCGAAGCGGACGGCCTCCGCAAAGCGCGGGAAGCGTTCGAGGTCGGGTGCCTCGGGATCGACCAGGCTGATCGGCGTTCCCGCCGGGGTCAGTTCCAGCGGACCCATGTACAGGTTCGCGATCTGGTCGGGCGGGAACAGCGTAAAGCGCCGCCGCCCCATCACGACGACGCCGATATTTTCCATCAGGTCGTAGTGGGTCGCGACCCGGATGGCATTGCCCAGCCACATGCGCGGAATGACGGTGTCCGGCAGCAGGCTGGTCGCATTCTCGTCCGCGAACCCGGGAAGCAGTTGCGGCAGCGGCACCGACTGGACCGCCATGGCATAGGGCCGCGCATGATCGCGATCGCGCAGCAGGCGATCGAGAAACGGGTCGAGCGGGCTCTGCCCCCGCACGAAGTTCAGGCCCTTCAGGTCGGGCGTGTAGAAGAACCGGCCCTGGATCTCCGGCTCGCCCAGGATGGCGGACACGGGCTCGGCATGGCTGAACCGCTTGAGATAGGCGACGCCGCTGTCCGCGGACTCCCGCGCGGCCCGGACGGCCGGCCAGTCCTTGCCCAGCCCACGCAGCACGACCGGGCGCGCGGCCGGGCGCACCTCCTCCTCGAAGCGGCGACGATCGATGTCGTGGATCTCGGGCAGCGACGGATAGGTCATGCAACCGCCATGCGCGGTGTCGGATCGCAGCCGATCTGGCGAAGATGTTCGTCCTGGTGCGGCAGGATCGAGGCAGTGTCCGCCACGACCTTGCGGATGTGCTGCAGCCGCGTCAGGGTTTCGGCATCGGAAAGCAGGTCGGCAACCGGGTGATACCCGCCCGCCTCAACGCCCTGCCCCACCATCACCGACAGCCAGCTCGTCTCGGTGAACAGCTCGTTGCCCTCGCGGAAAATCCGGCCGTTCGCACCGAAGATGGCGAGCTTGTCCGCGAGCCCCGGCGGCGGCTCGAGCGTGCGGCAATAATCCCAGAACGGCGTGTCGGCGCGCTCGGTCGCCTTGTAGTGCAGCACCAGGAAGTCCCGGATCTCCAGGTAATCCGACACATGCGCGGCATTGAACCGGTCGATCTCCAGCTGGTCGAAACGGCGGGTCGGCCAATAGGTCAGCAGCCGCGCGATCGCGGATTGCACCAGGTGGATGCTGGTCGACTCCAGCGGTTCCAGAAAGCCGCCGGCAAGCCCCAGGGCGACGACGTTGCCGACCCAGGCCCGGCGGCGGTGCCCGGCGGTGAAGCGCAGCAGCCGCGGATCCGCAAGCGGTGCCCCGTCGAGGTTGCCGAGCAGCGTGGCGGTGGCCTCGTCGTCCGAGAGATGGGCCGACGAATAGACATAGCCGTTGCCGATCCGGTGCTGCAGCGGGATTCGCCACTGCCACCCGGCGCCCCGCGCCGTCGACCGCGTCAGCGGCTGGCGATCGCCCTCATTCTCGCACGGAACCGCAACCGCCCGGTCGCAGGGCAGCCACTGCGTCCAGTCCTCGAACCCCGCGGCCATCGCACCTTCGATCAGCAGCCCGCGAAAGCCGGAGCAATCCAGGAACAGGTCCCCTTCGACGCGCTTGCCCGATTGCAGTAGCACCGCCGCGACATGGCCGGTGTCCGCGTCGCGCTCCACATCGACGATGCGCCCCTCGGTACGGGTGGCGCCGTTCGCCTCGGCGAGCCGGCGCAGGAACCGCGCATAGAGGCCGGCGTCGAACTGAAAGGCATAGCCGAGCTTCGACAAGGGCGAGGAGGGCTGGTCCGGGCGCGGATGCGCGAAACGGCCCTGAAGGCCCGCCACGATGCTGAGCGAATAGGCGTCGAGCGGGGTGCGGTCCCCCAGTTCCCGGCCTTTCAGCCAGAAATGGTGAAACTCGATCCCCTTCATGTCGAGGCCGTAGAAGCCGAACGGGTGGACGTAGCGATGGCCCGGGCGCACCCAGTCGACGAACTCGATCCCCAGCTTGTAGGTCGCGCGCGTCTCGCGGACGAATTCCGCCTCGTCGATGCCCAGCATCTTGTTGAACAGGACGATCTGCGGGATCGTCGCCTCGCCGACGCCGACGGTGCCGATCTCTTCGGATTCGACCAGCTCGATCGACAGTCCGGGCATTTCGCCAAGCACCCGCGTGATCGCGGCCGCCGCCATCCACCCGGCCGTGCCGCCGCCGACGATCACGACACGACGGATCGCGTCCGGCCTCACAGCGGATTGGCCGAAAAGTTGAACGGCGTTTCCGAAGCGAAAGAAAAGTTCGGGGTCTCCGGCGCGTCGGGCGTGGCCACCGGCGCAGGCGCGTTCGCCAGCGCCGCGCCCGAGTAGCGCAGGAAGTCGCCATGCGTCGGCAGCTGCGCCGCCACCTGCAGATAGCCCTGCCGCATCTCCTCGATCGCGCCCGCGACCTTGTCCTCGTCCAGGGCGTCCACCGCCGGCTCATGCTCCTCCGGCACGATATGCTGACCCAGGCAGACCGCGACCCAGCTGGTGGTCCCGAACAGCTCTGCGCCCTCGCGGAACAGGCGACCCTTGGCGCGGAAGATGTCGATCTTGCGCTGCAGGCTCTCCGGCACATCCATGGTGCGGCAACGGTCCCAGAACGGCGTGTCGGATCGCCGGGTCGCCTTGTAGTGCAGGATCACGAAGTCGCGGACGTCTTCGTAGAGTTCGCGCATCTGGCGGTTGTACTCGTCGCGCTCGACCGGATTGAAGCGGCGGTCCGGGAACAGCGCGATCAGCTTGGCGATGCCCGACTGGACGAGATGGATCGACGTCGATTCCAGCGGTTCGACGAAGCCGGACGAAAGCCCCAGCGCAACGACGTTGCGGTTCCAGCCAAGCTTGCGGCGGCCGGTCACGAAGGACAGGTGGCGCGGCTCGGCCAGCGGCTCCCCTTCGAGGTTCGCGAGCAGCTCGCGCTCCGCATCTTCGGCGGTCATGAAGGCGCTGCAATACACCAGGCCATTGCCCATCCGCTGCTGCAGCGGGATGCGCCACTGCCAGCCCGCACCGCGCGCGGTGGCGCGGGTGAAGGGATCGGGATCGCCGGAATAGCGGCTGGGGACCGCGACCGCGCGATCGCACGGCAGCCACTGGCTCCAGTCCTCATAGCCGGTCTCGAGCGCCTCCTCGATCAGGAGCCCGCGAAACCCGGAGCAGTCGATGAACAGGTCGCCCTCGACGGCCTCTCCATTCTCCAGCCGGACCGCCGCGACATGGCCGTCCTCGGGCCTCAGCGCCACATCGACGATCTTGCCCTCGATCCGCTGCACGCCGCCGGCCTCGGCATAGCCCCGCAGGAACCGCGCATAGAGGCCGGCGTCGAAGTGGAATGCGTAGAGCAGGTCCTTCACCGCCGACTGCGCATTTTCCGCGGGCCGGGCGAACTTGCCGGCCTGCGCCGCGACCGCGCTCATCGACCAGGCGGAGATGTCCTGCATCACCCGGCGCTTGCGCTCACGCAGGTACAGCTGGTGGAAATGCACCCCGCCCAGATCATGTCCATGCGACCCGAACGGGTGAAAATAGCGCTCCCCGATGTCGCCCCAGCCGTCGAACTCGATGCCGAGCTTATAGGTGCCGCCGGTCTCGCGGATGAAGTCGTTCTCGTTGATCCCCAGCATCCGGTTGAAGGTGAGGAGCGGCGGGATGGTGGCCTCGCCCACGCCGACCGTGCCGATCTCCTCCGATTCCACCAGCGTGACGCGCGTCACGCCATTGTTGAGAAAGCGCGAGAATGCGGCTGCGGCCATCCAGCCGGCAGTGCCCCCACCGACGATGACGATGTTGCGGATCGTATGTTCGTTCATCGGGAAATCCGTGCGTGTTGCGCCGCGTGATGCTGTGCGGCGGTGGGGAAGTGAGGAAGCGCGCGCGCGATCGCATCACGATAGCCGGCCATGGCGGCATCGGACTGATGCGAGGGGGTCGCGCCGATCAGCGGATCGATCCGGCGCGGGACGATCCCCTGGCCGAGCAGGACGGCCAGCCAGCTGTCGCGCGCGAACGTCTCCTCTTCGAAGAAGGGAAGCCGCCCCCGTTCGGCAAACAGGCGAAGCGTGCGCGCGAGGCTGTCGGGAAGGGGCGCGCGTGGCTGCCAGAACGGCTCTGGTCGCCGCGCCGCCGCATAATGGCAGAGGACGAAATCGCGGACCCGTGTGACCTCGGCACCGGCCTGGCGGTTATAGTCGGCGATCTCCAACGGATGGCAGGCTCGGCCCGGCATGGCCGACACGATCCGGTCGATGGCGCTCTGGGCGAGGTGCAGGTTCGTCCATTCCAGTGGCTCGATCACTACCGCCGCATCGCCGATCGCGACGCAGTTGCGTGCCCAGGGCTCCGGCCGCGCGCCCTGCTCGAACCGGATGGCAGGCGCGGCGGGTTCCACACCGCTCTCCGTGGCAAGCACGCGGCCTGCATCCTCGTCGCCCCAGAAGCTGCTGGCGTAACACAGCCCGTGCAGGGTGGCCCCCGGGAGCGAGGTTTGCCAGCGCCAGCCGGCAGGAAGGGCCACCACCTGATCGAGCGGCGATGCGTCGGTCGCGACTGCCGATGCGTGCAGCAGGCGGTCACAGGCCAGCCACGGTCGCCAGTCCTCGAAATCGGCGTCGATCGCGCTGCGCAGGACACCCGCGGGCCCGGCGGCATCGACGAACAGGTCCGCCGCCACCGACCCGCCGTCCGCAAGCGCCACCCGCTCGATGAAGCCGTCCCCGCTGCGCAGGTGCACCCCCGCGACTTTGCCCTCGCGCACCACCACCCCCAGATGGCGTGCAAAGGCAGCAAGCATCGCGCGATAGCGCCCGACGTCGAGCACAAGCCCCGCCTGGACATCGGCGAACGGCGATCCCGGCGGCGGATTGGGCGGCAGCATGCGCCCCGCCCGGGCGAGCATCGCCGCCGGCGAATGGGCGTCATAGGGCGCGGCCGATCCGGCGTGGGCAGCGCGCGTCCAATGCTGGTGGAAGGAGGCGGTGCCGAACGGCTGCCCATAATTGCCATAGGCGTGGACATAGGCCGGCTGCCCCCCGGCCCACCCCTCGAACAGCGTGCCCAGCCGCCAGCCGCCGCCGGCGCGCAGCACCGCATCTTCCTCGCGCAGCCCGACGTCATCGTGGAAGCCGATCGCCGAAGGAAGCGTCTGCGGCATCCGGTCCGCCAGGGCGTCGTCGGGGGGCATTACCGGGACGATCGTCACCGAGATGCCGGGAACCCGCCGCTTCAACGCCACCGCGGCCGACCAGCCGACGATGCCGCCGCCGATCACCGCAACGCTGCGAACCGGTTCGTCGAGAATCGTCATGCCGCCGCCGCCATGGGGCAATAGCGCGCCAGATGGGAAAGATGCTCGGGCATGGCCGATACCGCCGCGCGGATCTCCGCCTGCATCTGGGTCATCCCCGCGACCAGGCTCTCCACCGTCGGTCCCGCCGCGCGCGGATCGAAGCCGGCGGGGATCACGCGCTGGCCCAGATAGACCGACACCCAGCTCGCATCGAGGAACGCTCCCTCGCGATACTTCACGACGCGGCCACGGCGCCGGAACAGCTCCATCTTCTCGGCAAGGCTGTCCGGGATGGTCATAGTCCGCACATAATTCCAGAACTCGGAATCATCCCGCTCCGTGGCGTGGTAATGGAGGATCAGGAAGTCGCGGACGCGATCATATTCCATGTCGACGACGCGGTTGAACTCGTCGCGATCGATTGCCGAGATCCGCCGTTCCGGGAACAGCTCCACCAGTGCCGTGATCGCCTGCTGCACCAGATAGATGCTGGTGGACTCCAGCGGCTCCAGGAAGCCGCCCGACAGGCCGATCGCAACGACATTGTGCGCCCAGCTGCGTTCGCGCCGCCCGGCGGTAAAGCGCAGGATGCGCGGGCTCGCCATCGGTGCGCCCTCCACCGCTGCGCTCAGCGCGTCGGCCGCATCCGCGTCGGAAAGAAACGCGCTGGAATAGACATATCCATTGCCCGTCCGGTGCTGGAGCGGGATGCGCCAGCGCCACCCCGCGGGCATCGCGATGGCACTGGTAAAGGGGGTGACATCCGTTGCCGTACGGCACGGAAGCGCGACCGCGCGATCGGCCGGCAACCAGCGCGACCAGTCCTGAAACGGCTCCTCCAGCGTCTTGCCGATGAGCAGCGACGCAAAGCCCGAACAATCGACGAACAGGTCGCCCTCGATCCGTCTGCCGCCCTCCAGCACCACCGCAGTCACATCGCCGCTCTCGCCGTTGCGCTCGACATGGACGATCCGCCCCTCGGTACGCTCTGCGCCCAGCCCCTCCGCCAACCGGCGAAGATAGGGCGCGAAGGCCACCGCATCGAACTGATAGGCATAGCCGAAGGTGGAGGCGATCTGGCGCGGATCGGCGGACGGCGGGCCGAACCGGTTAGCGCGTGCGAGCGTGCACGCCATCGAGAACGCCTCGATCGGGGGAAGCTGGACGCCTGCCCGCAGCAGCCGGGTGTAATAATGGTGGAACTGGACGTCGCCGGCGCCACGCCCGAACGTGCCGAACGGGTGGATATAGCTGTCGCCGACGCGGCCCCAGTTGCGGAACTCGATGCCCAGCTTGAACGTGGCGCGGGTGGTGGCCATGAACTCGGCCTCGACGATCCCCAGCCGCTCGTTGAAGGCACGGATGTGCGGCAAGGTAGCCTCGCCTACCCCGATGATCCCGATCGCCTCCGATTCGACGAGATGCACGTGACAGCGGTCCGGCAGCAGTTTCACAAGGGCAGCCGCCGTCATCCAGCCCGAAGTGCCGCCTCCCACCACTACGACGCGCTGCCGATCCGGGCCTGTCATGCCTCTCCCCGCCCCCAAAAACCGGGCCTCACTCTGCGGCGAAGCTTCCTTCTTTCTGTAGCAGTAGCCCGAGGATTGACCAGCGCCAGACGTGTCAAGAAAGCCACAACTATTCCGTATAATGTTAGCGCCAACATTTCACTTGCAGACCCCAATATGTCGGTCGTAACTCGGCCTATCAACGATGCGGCGCAGTACAGCTGCGACACGCCGTCGACATACATGGGAGGGGACTATGCTCATCGCTTCGACAGAGACTGCGTGCGGGAAGACCGTGGCGCGCAAGAAGGCATTCCGGCTCGGGGTTTCGGCAACGGCAATGTGCGTCTTTGCCCTGGTCGGGCCTGCCTATGCGCAGACTGGCGCAGCGAGCGGGCAGAACACGGCCGGGGCGACGACCGCCACCAGCGGGCCGGGCGCCGATCAGGCTGCACCGCAGGATTCCGTGGACAGCCTGCCCGATGACGCAGGCAGCGGGAACGAGGTCGTCGTAACCGGCATCCGCCAGAGCCTGGCCAACGCCCAGAACATCAAGCGCAATTCCGACACCGTGGTCGACGCGATCACGTCCCAGGACATCGGCGCGCTGCCGGACCGCTCGGTGACCGAGGCGCTGCAGCGCGTCCCCGGCGTGTCGATCAACCGTTTCGCCGGCAACAACGACCCCGATCATTTCTCGGTCGAGGGTTCGGGCGTCAACGTGCGCGGCCTCAACTTCGTGCGGTCCGAATTCAACGGTCGCGACACCTTCTCGGCCGGCATCGGCGGTCAGGCGATCAACTTCGCCGACGTGCCTTCCGAACTGCTCGGCTCGGTCGAGGTCTACAAGAACGCGACGGCCGACCTGATCGAGGGCGGCCTTGCCGGTACCGTCAACCTCAATACCCGCAAGCCGTTCGACAACCGCGGCTTCCACATCGGTGGCGGCGTCGAGGCGAACTATGGCGACTTCGCGAAGAAATGGTCGCCGACGGGCTCGCTGCTGATCAGCAACACTTGGGAAACGGGGATCGGCACCATCGGCATCCTCGCCAATGGCTCCTATTCGCGCATCAAGAGCCGCGCTGACGGCATCCAGGTCACCAACTTCCAGACCCGTGACGGCGTCCAGGCGGCGACCGGGACGGGCACCAACACCACCATCACGTGCCGCAACCAGCTTCCGGGCAATACCGACGCCTTCACGCTCCTGCCGGGCGACAGCCCGGCCAACATCTGCGGCAACACGGGCACCCCCGGCGCAGACGGTTTCGCCGACCCCATGGCGCTCGCCTATGCGCCGATCGGCGGGCAGTTCCGCAGCCAGGACTATGATCGCAAGCGCGACGGCCAGGCGCTCGCCTTCCAGTGGGAGAGCACCGACAAGCGCACGGTGCTGACCGCCCAGTTCATGCGGACGCACTCGAGCAATGCCTGGGGCGAGCACACGTTCGAGACCGCACCCGACCTGTCCGAATACAATACCTATCCCGCGGGCTGTCAGCAGAACGGCAACGGGCCGCTCAATGGCGCCGGCAGCACGACGACTCGGGCCGAGTGCCAGTTGAACGGTGCCGGGCAGTTCGAGTTCGGCGAGAACCAGCGCGGCAATGGCTACAGCCCGGGCGCCAACGCGTTTCCCAACTTCGTCTATGACAGCAACGGCCTGTTCCAGAGCGGCTTCATCACGCTGCCGGGCTCGGGCTGGCGGACGGCCAGCAGCGGCACTCCGGAAACCACGGTTCCCACCGGCGGCATCCAGCAGTCGCTTTCCCGCCGGCAGGTGCTCGACAAGAACGTCGTCAAGGACGCAGGCATCAACCTCAAGATCAACCCGGACGATCATTGGACGATCGGGCTGGACGTGGACTACACCTCGGCGCGGCACGACGTCACCGACCTGAGCGTTTTCGGTTCGACCTTTGCCGACCAGGAACTGGACCTCACGGGCAAGATCCCGGTCGTCATCCCGCACAAGCCGCTGACGCTGGCCGCCAACTGGGCAACGCCCAATCCGGCGATGGCTGCCGCGAGCAACTCCGAATATTTCCAGAACCGCGACTTCCAGTTCTGGCGCGCGGCGATGGACCACATCGAGCACAGCAAGGGCGACGAATACCAGATCAAGGGCGACTTCGCGTACAAGTTCGACGACGGCGGGTTCCTGCAGCGGATCAAGTTCGGTGCGCGCTATGCCGAGCGCTCGCAGGACGTGCGCTACACCGCCTATAACTGGGGCGCGATCAGCGAAGTCTGGTCGGGGGCGCCGGTCACGTTCAACCAGGGGGATACCAGCCGGTCGTCGCTGTACAGCTTCGACAACTTCTTCCGCGGCAAGACCTCCGCTCCGCCCAGCGCCTATTATTACAACGGAGACCTCATCAAGGGGTACTCCGACGCGGTGTCCTTCTTCCAGACGCAGAACGACATCTGGCGTGACCCGAACGGCGCGACGGCCGCCAACCGCTTCCTCGGTGCAGGACAGCGCGTGGGTGCCATCCCGGGCACGGACTTCCTGCCGTCGGAAGTCTCGAACGTCCGCCAGGAAGACTCCGCCGCCTACGCCATGGTGCAGTTCGGCAACGACAGCCCGATCTTCGGAAACGTGCGGATGTCGGGCAATGTCGGCCTGCGCTATGTCCACACCGACATCTATTCGCGTTCGTCCACCGCAGTGCCGAACCGCGCGGAGCTCGGCGTGGTGGATCCGTTCTCCACGCGCTGCGTGGAGACGATCCGCACCCTTCCGGACGGAACGACCGAGACAGTACAGCCGAGCGGCGTCTGCAATCTCGGCGCTGTCGAATATGAGCGGCTGCGCGAGTTCGCGGTCGACGGCTATGCCGCGGTGCCAGCCTCGTTCAAGAACAGCTACAGCTACTTCCTGCCCAGCGCGAACTTCAAGTTCGGCCTGACGAACGACCTGATCCTGCGTCTCGCCGGCTCGAAGGTGCTGACGCGTCCGGACTTCGCCAACATCCGGCCCTATGTCACCTACGCGCTTGAGCCGGGTTCGGGCACCGTCACGATCAACGCGGGCAACCCCTATCTGAAGCCGGCGACGGCATGGCAGTTCGACGTTACGCTGGAATGGTATTTCGGCCGGGTCGGGCAGCTCTCGTTCGACGCCTTCTACAAGACGGTCGACGGGTTCTTCTACCAGTCGCTGGTCAACCGCTCCGTCACCAACAACGGCATCACGCAGAACATCCAGGCGCGTGGTCCCGAAAACTATGACGGCAAGGGCAAGATCAAGGGCTTCG
Organism: Sphingomonas sp. 3-13AW; assembly: GCF_049311085.1. Lineage (NCBI taxonomy): Bacteria > Pseudomonadati > Pseudomonadota > Alphaproteobacteria > Sphingomonadales > Sphingomonadaceae > Sphingomonas > Sphingomonas sp. 3-13AW. The sequence continues at coordinate 205,621 of NZ_JASNVZ010000003.1, forward strand.
AGCTCGCCTATCAGCAGACCTTCGACTTCCTGCCGGGCGCGCTTGGCGGATTGGGCTTCAACGGCAACTACACCTTCATCGACAGCTCGGGCCTCCCGAACTCGTTCCTGAACGGGGGAACGCCCTCGTCGGACTCGACCGTCGCCAAGGGCAACCTGCCGCTCGAGGGTCTGTCCAAGCACAACTTCAACGCGACCCTGTTCTACGAGAGGGGGCCGGTCTCGCTTCGCGCCGCTTATAACTGGCGCTCGCGGTTCCTGCTTACCGCAGCGGACGTGATCTTCCCGTACACCTCGATCTTCAACGACAAGACCGGGCAGCTGGATGCGTCGGCGTTCATTAACGTCAACAAGTGGGTCAAGCTGGGTGTTCAGGGCGTGAACCTGACGAACACCACGACGAAGCTGTTGCAGGCCTACAAGTCGGGCTCGAACGATCTCGCGCCGCGGTCCTTCTTCACGAACGACCGGCGCTATTCGATCATCCTGCGCGCCAACTACTAAGGTCGCGCGGCGACCAGCGAGGGGAGGCGGCGCCGCGGCACCGCCTCCCCTTTTTCATGCGGCTCGTTCGGGCGCGGCGGCCAGTGCTGCCGCGATCGCATCGCGGAGCGGCTTTGCCCGAAACTGGTCGTCATAGGGGCAGGGCCGGCGCGGCGCCTTGTCGGGCCGAGGCTCGAAATCCTCGATCCAGCTGAAGCGATCCGTCATGCCCCAGGCGACCACGTCCCGCAGCCGCGGGTATGAGAGCGTGACGTCGAGATAGGCGCGGGCATAATCGGCAACGCCGCGATCCCGCGCGCCGGCCTCTACCGGCAAACCGTTGTCGCGCACGTCCAGCTCCGTAATGAGCAGGCGATAGCCCATCGCGGTCACCGCATCGAGAAAACGACGCCATTCCTCCTGGCTCGCCAGCAGCCCCTGCGACCCGTCGGGCCCGGACGTGACGAGGTGGGACTGGAGGCCCAGCGCGTCGACCGGCACGTCCCGCCGGCGGAATCCTTCCAGCAAGCGCAGCACACCCGCCCGATGCTTCGCGTTGCCCGGCTCCCAGCTCATATAGTCGTTGTAGACGAGCTCGGCGTGCGGTGCGGCCGCCCGCGCCGTCCGGAACGCGAGGTCGATCGTCGCCTCGGTGCCGCCCATCGCCTGGCTCAACGCCGTTTCCTCCAGCGCACCGGTGTCGGGCGTGACCGCTTCGTTGACCACGTCATAGCTCTGGACGCGGGTGCCATAGCGGCGCGTGACGCCCTCGACATGCCCGGTAAGGATCCGCGCCGCTTCGGTCGCGGGACGGCCGCCGAAATCATGCGCCTCCAGCCAGGCCGGCATCCACTTGCGCCGCTGCCACACCAGATTGTGCCCCCGCATCGCCATGCCATTCCGGTCGGACCAGTCGAGCATGCGATCGAACGCGGCGAAGTTGAGCCTCCCGGGGGCGGGTGCGACGTGCTGCCACTTCATCTCGTTCTCGGCGACCAACAGCCCGCAGTCGGCACGCAGAAGCGCGGCATAGGCGGGATTGTCGAAGGAACCCGTCCGCGGATTGGCGGACACCGCCGAGCCGAAGCGCATGCCCTTGGCGCGCGCGATGGCATCCAGGCCGCGCACGCCCGCTGCGGCGGCAACCCGCGGGCAGAACGCTGCGGCGGCGAGCAATGCGACCGCCTCTCGCCTCGTCGGCTTTAGAACCATGAATTCATTCCCCTGCACAGGACCGGTCCGGCACCCATCACGCACCACCATCCAGATACGCGGCGACCCACAGCAAGGGCGCGTTCCAGTTGATCGCGACTTCGTTCAACGCATAGGCGGTGGCATCGTCCTTCCAGCAGCGCTGGGGCGCGCATTTCCCCTTCATCGCAAGCGCGACCGGGTCGATCATCGCGGTCGAATTAGGTCCGCCGGAAACCACGCCAGGCGGCGGCCCGGGCAGCGACGCATCCAGCTGCTGCGCCCAGAACCGGTGGTGCGGGTTCTTCAGCGGGCGCGCGCCAAATCCGGAGACATAGCTCTGGTCGAGCGGGTTGCGCCCCAGCGTATAATCCATCGCATCCACCACCCCGGCGCGATAGCGCGCATCCCGCGTCAACCCGTGCGCGACACCCAGGATCATCGCCCGGTTCAGGATCGAGGAATTGGATCCCCAGGGATAATCGAGCGTCGCATAGGGGATGCGGTACCCGGACCGCCCGGTTTCGGTCAGGAAAGCGTCGGCTGCCGCGATCACCCCGCTCCGGGCCCGGGCCGCATCCGCCTCCGGCACGCCGGAAGCGGTCGCGAGCGTGATCGTGCCGAGTGCCGCGACGTTGGCCCAATTGGGCTCCCCCACCGGCGCCGTCGCGGCCGGCATCGCACGCAGCGCCGTCCCGTACTGCGCCTCACCGGTGGTCGCCCACAGTTCGGCCGTCGCCCAATAGAGTTCGTCCGACAGGTCCTTGTCGCCATAGCCGCCGCTGCCGGTGAAGCTGTTGGTCGCATAAACCTCCGGGTTGCGCACCGCCGCGCGATAGGCCCGCTTCGCAGCCTTCAGGCAGGTCGCCGAAAACGCCGGATCGATGCTGCGCCAGATCCGCGCGCACTGCGCGGCGGTCGCCGCCAGGTTGAGCGTCGCGCCGGTCGTCGGCGGATAGAGCAGCCGGTCTTCCTTGTCGGTGTGCGGCGGCGTCGGAAGCGGCGTCCAGTTTCGGTCGGCAACCTTCTGGTGCGCCATCCCCCCCGCATCGACGGCACGGAGCGTCAGGGGTGCATCGGACGGCAGGCGCCCGACCGGCACCTGTGCCCGAGTGCCATCGGGTATCTGCATCGCCAGCAGGAACCGCATTTCCCACCGCGCCTCGTCCAACAGATCATCGATGCCGTTGCCCGCTTCGGGCAAGCGGGCGCGGCCGTCTGCGAAGGGGAACCGTCCGGCGGCGGCTTGACGTTCGTACAGGTTCTGCAGCGTCCAGAGCGAAATGCCGCCGTTGACGACATATTTGCCGTGGTCGCCCGCGTCGTACCAGCCGCCGGTCACGTCGAGCGTGTAGCGGCATCCCGGCCATTGCGTTCCGCGCTCGTCCGCGCCCTGAAAACAACGGGCGACCTCGCGGGGGTGCCCGGCCGGGCGCGCCCATTGCGCTCCACCGGCATAGCGGGCCTCGATCGGGATGCCGGCACGGTTCTGGTAGAAGAAGTTCAGCGCCGCAGACGCGAGCGGAGCGTACAGCCCGGCGCCGACGGCGAAGGGGCGACTGGTCTGCCCGGATATCTTGATCCGATAGGTGCCGGGGGCGGTCACCCCATGGAAATCGACGAGATGGACATGGTCGCCGGATGCGCGGTCCGCGCCTGCCACCGTCGTCTTGCCGGTGGCGACCGTCTTGCCCCTGGCATCGACGATCCGCCACGCAAGCGGGGCGGTCGCGGCGCTGGCGATGACTGCGCGCTTCGGGGCGTCGGGGAGGAAGCCGACCTGGTTGAGCCGGATCGTGGGAGCAGGATCGCTCGCTGCGCCGATGGTCGCGGCGGCCGCAGCCGAAAAAAACAGGACACGCAGGCAAGCAGGGAACAGCTTCAAAGAAGGCCTCCTTCGATCCGGACGGTTTGGCAGCTTTCCGGCAGGTGCCGGCACCGTACCACGAAGCGCTCGCGACGAATGCCCTTAGTTGTTTGAAGAGGTTGGCACGGCCTGTCGACGCGTCTTCAACAAAAGGCAGGCAATCCAACGCAGCCATCACTTCCGAGATCGTGGAAAGGCGCTGGGGCACGCTCACTTCTACGAGGAACGCGGCATCCGAAAACGGATCAACTCCCCAGCCCCGCCGCCCGCAGCAACACCCCCACCAGATAGGCAAGCATTGCGGCCGCTCCCCCGATTGCAAAGGTGAGGAGGCCGGAACGCCACCAGCTCTGGCCTAGCGCCAGCCCTTTGCCTGCCCCCAGCACGAAGAAGCCGACCAGCGCCATCGTGGCACTCACCGTCAGCGGATCGCGCACACTTCCGATCAGATAGGGCAGCAGCGGGATCAGCCCGCACAGCACGAACGCGCCGAACGTTGCGGCCGCCCCGCGCAAGGGGCGAACGACCGTGTCGCTGAGCCTGAGTTCCTCGGCCATCATGGTCTCCACCCACACCGCAGGATCGGCCGTGACCTGCGCGACGACGCGGTCGAGCGTCTCCTCGTCGAGGCCCTTGCGGGCATAGATCTCGCGGATTTCGCGGCGCTCGCCCTCGGGATAACTCGCGATCTGCCGTGCCTCGTCCGCGCGCGCCCTGGCCACGGCCTGCTGCCGGCTCCGCGTGCCGAGGTAGTTGCTCGCAGCCATGCTGAAGCCGTCGGCGACGAGGTTGGCGATGCCCAGGATCAGGACGGCAACGGTCGGCAACTGCCCGCCGGCACTTCCCGCGACTACGGCAAAGGTGGTCACCAGGCCATCGACGCCGCCCAGCATGATATCCCCGACCAGGCTTTCGGCGGGCGGATCGGACAGCCGTGCGCGGATGCGCTCGGGCTCATGCTCCTCCCGGATATCGCGCGCGCCGGCCATGCCTAACCGCCAGTGGCGGCAGCGGCCCGGTCCCGACCGGATGCGGCAGTGTAGCCAGGCATGTCGATCGCCCCTCGCTTCAGTCGAAGGAAAGAATAGGCAGCATCCCCAGCACCGCCGTATACGTGAATCGCCTGAACGCTTCGCAGACGCGCACCAAGTTTCGGCGGTATCGCCGAGGTCGTAAGACGGGAGTTCTTGCTGCAACCCACTCCCCGCGCTTGCACATCGCAGCCGTGTTCCACATCATCCGCCAACACAGGGGGGATGATGCCACGATGATACGGTGGGTGATGATCGGTGTCGCAGCCCTTGCCATGCCTGCACTGGCGCGGGTTGCTCCGGAGCCTGCGGGCACGCCTTTCCCCGTCACCGTAGAGGTGGACGCCGGCCAGCCGGGACAGCCGGTCGAGCCTGTCTGGCGCTTCTTCGGCGCGGACGAGCCCAATTACGCGACGATGAAGGACGGGCGGACCACGCTGGCGACGCTGGGCGCACTGGCTCCCGATCGCGTCTATTTTCGCACCCACAACCTGCTCACGTCGGGCGACGGCACGCCCGCGCTGAAATGGGGCTCCACCGGCATCTATTCCGAGGATGCGGCCGGCCGCCCGGTCTACAACTGGACGATCGTCGACCGGATCTTCGACACCTATCGCGCGCGGGGCGTCAAACCCTATGTCGAACTAGGCTTCATGCCGGAGGCGATGTCGGTCCGACCCCAACCCTATCAGCATGACTGGCGGCCGGGCAGCGGCAGCTTGCGCACCGGCTGGGCCTATCCGCCCCGCGACTATGCGCGCTGGGAGGAGTTGATCCACCAATGGGTGCGGCACTGTGTCGAGCGCTATGGTCGCGAAGAGGTCGCCAGCTGGTATTTCCAGACATGGAACGAGGCGAACCTCCCGCAATATTATTGGGGCGGCACGCGCGAGGAGTTCTTCCGGCTGCACGACGCCGCCGTCCGCGGCGTCCGGCGCGCCCTGCCAGAGGCGCGGGTGGGAGGCCCGGACAACGCCGGCGCGGGCGACGATTTCCTGACGGCGTTCATGACCCATGTGGAGGCGGCGGGAACGCCGACCGACTTCCTCTCCTTCCATGCCAAGGGCCAGCCCGAGGTGATCGAGGACCAGAACGGCCGCCATGTCCGCATGGGACTGAACAAGCATCTGAAGGCCGCCGAGCACGAGTTCGCCGCGATCGCGGCAAAGCCGCAGTTTCGCAGCAAGCCCATCATCATTGGGGAGTCGGATCCGGAAGGTTGCGCGGCCTGCCAGGGCCCGGCCAATGCCTATCGCAACGGCACCATGTATTCGAGCTACACCGCGGCATCCTTCCCGCGCCTGCTCGCCCTTGCCGAGCGCCATCGCCTCAACCTCGAAGGCATCCTGTCCTGGGCGTTCGAGTTCGAGGATCAGGCCCCCTTCGCCGGCTTTCGCCAGCTGACCTCCAACGGCATCGATCTGCCGGTCATGAACATGTTCAAGATGTTCGCCCGGATGACCGGCCGCTCTCTCCCCGCCGTGTCCGATCACCAGGCCGCGTTGGACAAGGTGATGCGCGACGGCGTCCGCGATGCTCCGGATGTGGGCAGCGTTGCGAGCATCGACGGCAACCGGCTCGCAGTTCTCGTCTGGCACTATCATGACGACGACGTGGCAGGGCCGGACGCCGCGGTACGCCTGCAGTTGCGCCGGCTTCCGCGCGCATTTGCACCGGGCGCGGTGCTGACCCATTACCGGATCGACCGCGATCATTCGAACAGCTTTGCCGCCTGGCAGGCAATGGGGTCCCCCCTCGCGCCCACCGACGCGCAGCGCGCCACGCTGCTGAAGGCCGCAATGCTCGCGACCATCGACCCGGAGCCGATCCGCCTGCCGGTCCGCGCCGGGCGAGGGACGCTGGCGTTCGCCCTCCCGCGCCAGGGCGTGTCGCTCGTCATCCTGACACCCGCATCGCCCGAGGGTTAGGCGGAACCGCACTCCGCTCCCCCTACCCCAGCCCGCTTTGCCGCCACCTCAACCAGGGAAGTGCCATGATCACCCGACGCCACATCATCGGATCGTCCCTCGCACTGTGGGCGACAGCGGGGGTGTCCGCCCCGCCCCCTCCGGCCGGTCGTCTCAAGCAATCGGTGAGCCGCTGGTGCTACCAGGATATCCCGCTCGATCAGCTCTGCGCCGCGGCGGCCAGGATCGGGCTGCAGGGCATCGATCTGCTGGAGCCGGCTGAATACGAGACGCCCCGCCGCCACGGGCTGCGCTGCACCATGGGCTATGCCGCGAAGAACATGACCATCGCCGACGGCCTCAACCGGCGGGAGAACCATGCCGCGATCGAGCGCGCATTCCGGACAGGCATTCCTCAGGCCGCCAAAGCTGGCGTCCCCAACGTCATCGCCTTCTCCGGCAACCGCCGCGGCATGTCCGATGACGAGGGTGCGGCCAATACCATCGCGGGCCTGAACCGCCTCAAGCCCATCGCCGAGGACCATGGCGTGACGATCTGCGTGGAGCTGCTCAACAGCAAGGTCGACCACCCCGACTATATGGCCGACCACACCGACTGGGGCGTGCGCGTGGCCAAGGAGGTCAACTCGCCGCGGGTCAAGCTCCTCTACGACATCTACCACATGCAGATCATGGAGGGCGATCTGATCGCCACCATCCGAAAGAACATCGCCTGGATCGGTCACTTCCACACGGGCGGCGTCCCGGGCCGCCACAATCTCGACGCGACGCAGGAGGTCAACTGGCGGGCCGTCGCGGCCAGCGTCGCCGACCTCGGCTTCCAGGGCTATTTCGCGCACGAGTTCGTGCCGCAGGGCAATCCGCTGGCCGCACTGGAGCAAGCGGTACGGACCTGCACCGTCTGACCCACCTGCCCGGCGTTGCCGCTGCGCGCGAAAGCTGCCATCCGGGGGATGAGGGAGTGACGCACGCCGCCCGCGCTTGAACGACGCGCGTTGCCGGCAAGTTTAAGGTCGCAAGGTGAGCAACCACGATGAAAATGCCTAGGGTTGCGCTCGGCGTCCTCGTCCTGCTCGCCATTGCTGCCTGGCTGTTCTGGCCGCGCGCTGCCGCCGTGAGCATCCTTGAGGTCAAGAAGGCGCCGGCGGTCCGGATGCTCGCGGTCAACGGCACGATCCGCCCGCGCCTTTCGGTGGAGGTCCAGGCCCCCGTCGCGGGAACGCTCACCGCCCTTCCCTATGATGTCGGCGCGCGCGTGACCGAGGGCGTGCTGCTCGCCCGCGTCGACGATGCGCCGCAGCGTGCCGCCATCGCCGAGGCCCTCGCCGCCGTTTCCGCCCAGGAAGCGGCGCTGGCCCAGGCGCGGCGGGACCTGGCGAGATTCGAGGCCCTCGGCGAGTTCGTCACCCGCCAGCGCCGCGAAGAGGCACGGCTCGCGGTCGATCAGGGTACGCAGGAGTTGAAGCGCCGACGGGCGCTCGTCGCTCAGGCACGCGATGTGCAGCAGCGCTACGAGGTGCGCGCCCCGTTCGCAGGCGTCATCCTCGAGCGGCCGGTCGACCCCGGCCAGACCATCACCGTCAGCACCGTGCTCTACCGCCTCGCCAATCTCGCCGCGCCCGAGATCGCGGCAGAGGTGGACGAATTCTACGCAGCCGCGCTGCGCGTCGGCGGCGAGGCGTTGATCGAGCTGCCCGGCCGATCCCAGCCGATCGCCGCCGCGATCGTCCATGTCGAGCCGCGCGTCGATCCGGCGACCGGCGCGCGCGAAGTCCGGCTGCGCCCCTCCCGGCCGCTCGACGACGTCGCCTCTGGCGCCACCGTCGCGGTCAACCTGATCGTCGAGCGGGAGCAGGGGGTGATCAGCATCCCTCGCAGCGCGATCCTGCGGGCCGACAGCACCCCCACCGTACGCGTGGTGGATGACGAAGGCAGGGTGCAGGATCGGCGCATCCGCTTCGTCGACTGGCCCGCCGAAACGGTCACCGTCACCGAGGGACTGGCACCCGGCATGCGCATCCTGGCGGACCCCCAGGCCGCCGCCCCGGGCGCGCGCGTGCGCCCGCGCGCATAGGCATGCGCTACGCCGCCAAGATCGCGCTGCGTCACCTGCTGTCCAGCCCGGGGCAGACGGCGCTGCTGGTGACCGGCGTGGCGCTGGGCGTGACCGTGTTCATCTTCATGAGCGCGCTGATCGGGGGGCTTGCGACCCTGCTCACCCAGCGCACCGTCGGCAGCATCCCGCATGTCACGCTTGAGATGCGGGAGCGCGATCCCCGCCCCGTGCCCCTTGCGGGTACGGTTCAGGCGGTGGTGCAAAAGGACATCAGCCGCCGCGAGCAGATCCCGGTGTGGGAGCCGTTCGTGCCGGTCATCGAACGGACCCCGGGCGTTACCGGCATCTCGCCCCAGATCCGCGGCAGCGCCTTTGTGGAGCGGGGACAGGCGGTGGCACCGGTGGGGGTGATCGGCGTCAATCCCGGTAATCTGTCGGTGATCGCCGATATCGAAGGGGCGGTGGTGGACGGCAACGCCGGGCTTCCCGTGGACGGCATTCTGATCGGCCGGACGCTCGCGGAGGACCTGGGCGTGCGCGTGGGACAGGTCCTGCGGCTGGTGTCGGACCGGGGGCGCGAGCGCAGCTTCCGGATCGGCGGCATCTTCTCGCTCGGCATCGCCACCGCCGATCGCCAGGCCGTCTACATGAACTTCCGGGCGGCGCGCGCGCTGTTCGACCTGCCGACCGGGGTCTCGCGCATCGAGGTAAAGGTCGCGCCGGTCAACGACGCCCCGGCCATCGCCCAGACGCTGCGCCGCGCCACCGGCCTCAAGGTGACGCCCTGGACAGAGGACAATGCCCAGCTGTTCGACGCGCTGGACGCGCAAGGGCGGACGGGATCCATCATCAAGGCGTTCGCGCTCATCACCATCATCGTCGGCATCGCCAGCGCCATGCTGCTCTCGATCGTGCGGCGCCGGGCAGAGATCGGGATCATGCGCGCGATGGGCGCCAGCAAGCGGCTGGTGACGACGATCTTCGTGCTGGAAGGGACATTGATCGGCGCGACCGGCGCGATCGCGGGCGCGCTGCTGGCCTGGGGCGCGCTGGCACCGTTCCCGCCGGTCAGCGAGGTGGCGCAGGGCGGCTTGCCGGTCGATCGGGGACAAGGACAGTTCCTGCTCGCGATCGTGCTGACCACGCTCGCCGCAGCGGCGGCCTCGATCCTGCCTGCGCGCCGCGCCGCCAGCATCGATCCGGTCGAGGCGATCGGCCAATGAGCGGGGACGCGCTGCTATCGGTCCGCAAGCTCGTCAAAACCTTTGGCGAGGGCGAGGCGCAGGCGACCGTCCTCCACGGCATCGACCTCGACCTGCAGCGCGGGGAGCTCGCGGCCCTGCTGGGGCCGTCCGGGTCGGGCAAGAGCACGTTGCTGACGATCCTGGGCACGCTGCTCAAGCCAAGCTCCGGCACACACGTCATGCTGGGAGTGGACCTGGTCGCCGCAAGCGAGGCCGAGCGGACGCGCTTTCGCAACGAGAATATCGGCTTCGTCTTCCAGTTCCACCATCTGCTGCCCGACCTCACCGCCCTGGAAAACGTGATGATGCCCGCCGCCGCAAGCGCGGGGCGTGAGACGGCAGCGATGCGGGCGCGCGCGACGGAACTCCTCGATGCCGTCGGGCTCGCCGACCGCCGCGAATATCGCCCCGGCGCCATGTCCGGCGGGCAGCGCCAGCGGGTGGCCGTGGCCCGCGCCCTGATGAACCGCCCCGCCCTGGTGCTGGCCGATGAGCCCACCGGCAATCTCGACCGCCAGTCCGCCGATCAGGTGATGGCCCTGATCGGCCGGATCAACGAGGAATCGGGCTGCTGCTTCCTCATCTCCACGCACGACGAACACATCTCCGCCCGCTGCCGCCGCCGCATCGAACTCGTCGACGGCCAGCTGCTCCGCGACGACGCGATCGTGACGAGGGAAGCGGATTAGGTCGCACCAATCCCGGACGCCGTGCCTGCCGGACGGTTCGCCCACGCGAAGCCGTAGCGGATCACAATAGAGGCGGGATAATCAGCCCGGCTTTAGCCGCGTGTCCGCCACCTCGTGGGAACATGGCATCGGGCCAGCTCTACTGTGACTTGCCGCATCCATTAAGGTCCGGGCGACGTCCAATTCCAAAAGCCGACTGGTTGACGCTTGTACTGGTCTCGCACAAGCTGCGGGAAGGAGATGTTGCCGGTGCACCTGATACGCCTCGCCCTTTCGGTCGTGCAACACCGCCTGGCAGCATCTAAGCCGGATCAGCGATGGCTGAGATGCTTGGGCATCACATGACCTTCGTGGCTAGCGGGGATGGAAGGACAGTTGATGTGAGCAGCGTGGACTGGGCACGCCCACTTGCCGAACGCGACCGGGTAGACGCAGCGACCTTCGACGCCGAGATCCTCGCGTCCGGCGAGCCGGTTGTGCTGCGCGGGCAAGTATCGAACTGGCCCGCTGTCGTGGCAGCGTCCGCCGGGCGCGAAAGCATGGCGCGGTACATCGCACAATTCGATTGCGGTGCGCCGGTGCAGGTGATGGCGGGGAAACCCGAGATCGGCGGGCGGTTCTTTTACGACGCCAGCGTCCAGGGCTTCAACTTTCACCGGCGAATGGCCCCTTTGCGGATACTCCTGGCGGAGTTGCTCCGCTTTGCGAATGATCCCGCTGCGCCCGCCCTCTATGCCGGTTCAGCACCTACCGGCCAGCTCTTGCCAGGTTGGAGCGAGGCGAACTCGCTCGATCTGACGCTCCCGGGCGCCAAGGCGCGGGTGTGGATCGGCAATGCGACCCGCGTGTCCACACACTACGACGGGTCGGCAAATGTGGCCTGCGTGGTAGCAGGACGCCGCCGCTTCCTGCTGTTCCCGCCCGAGCAGCTGGAGAATCTTTATGTAGGGCCGCTCGAGCACACGTTGGCGGGGCAGCCGGTGAGCATGGTCGACCCGGATGCGCCGGACCTGAACCGCTACCCCCGCTTTGCCGAGGCTATGCGGCATGCGCTGGTTGCGGAGCTGGGTCCGGGCGACGCGATCTTCATACCGGCACTGTGGTGGCATAATGTGCACGCGTCCGAACCGTTCAACGTGCTGGTGAACTATTGGGGCGAAAACAGCGACGCGACCAGCCCGTTCACCGCCATGATCCATGCCTTGATGGCGGTGCGCGACCTGCCACCGCGTGAGCGTGCGATGTGGCGCAAATGGTTTGACCATTATGTGTTTGACGACGCAGCGGGCGGTGTTGCGGATCACCTGCCAGAAGCGGCTCGTGGCGTCCTGGGCCCGGCGGCGCCCTCCCGCACCGACCGGATACGGCAGTATCTGGTGCACTCCTTGGGTACCCGCTGAGCTGGCTCAGCCCGTCATCGCCGCGCAGTAGCGTGCAAGGAAATCTTGGTGCGTCGGCATGCGCCGCGCCGCGTCCGCCATCGCAGAGGCCATGGATCGCAGGCTGTGCGCCACGTCACCCGCCGGCAACGCCGCAACGATCGGATCGCAGCGTTCGGGGGTTATCCTCTGCCCCAGCATCACTGCGACCCAGCTTGGGCGGGCAAAGAGCTCGTCATCGTACCGGAACACCCGTCCGGTTTCCCGGAACAGCTCGATCTTGTGCCGAAGCGTGTCGGGTATCTCCATGTTGCGGCAGTAGCGCCAGAACGGCGTATCGTCCCGTTCGGTCGCGGCATAGTGCAGGACAATGAAGTCCCGCACTTGCTCGAACTCCTTACGCATGTGCCGGTTATATTCGGTCCGCAGGATGTCCGGAAAGTCGCCGTTCGGGAACAGCGAGATGAAGCGACTGATCCCCTCCTGGATCAAGTAGAGCGACGTGGATTCCAGCGGCTCCAGGAAACCGGCCGACAGGCCGATTGCGATGCAATTGCCCCGCCAGAACTGCTGACGATGCCCGGCTTTGAAACGGATCAAGCGCGGGTTGGCGAGGGGTTCGCCCTCCACCCCCTGATGGAGAATGGACTCCGCCTCATCGTCCGCCATGAAGCTCTGGCTGTATATGTGGCCGTTCCCCGTTCGGCGCTGTGTAGGGATGCGCCATTGCCAGCCGGCAGGCTGTGCCGTGGACCGGGTGTAGGGCGCAAGCGGCCCGACATGCGCGCTAGGCATCGCCAGGGCACTGTCGCAGGGTAGCCAGGCGCTCCAGTCGACAAAGCCGATGCCCAGCGTCTCCGCCGTCAACAGCGCGCGAAATCCGGTGCAGTCGAAGAAGAACTCGCCTTCCACCTGGACGCCGGAGGCCATGACCACGGCGGCGATGCCGTCGCCGCTTTCGGTCCGGCGCACCTCCCCGACGACCCCTTCGATACGTTTGACGCCCCGCGCTTCCGCGTAGCGACGCAGAAATCGCGCATAGAGCGTGGCATCGAAATGATAGGCATAGCGTAGCTGCGAGAACACCGACCGCGGGTTTGGGTCGGGCAAGGCAAAGCGGTTGGCGCGGGCGGTGACCGCCGAAAGGCTGTACGCCTCGATCGGATCGGTGCCGCCGTCGGCGCGCAGGCGCAGCCAATATTGGTGAAAGTCGATCCCCTGCATGTCGACGCCATGCTGACCAAAGGGGTGGATGTAGCGATCGCCCCTGCGGCCCCAGTCGACGAATTCGATACCCAGCTTGAATGTGGCGTCCGTCGCCCGCATGAACTCGGCTTCGTCGACGCCAAGCATCTGGTTGAAGGCGATAATATCCGGGATGGTTGCTTCGCCCACGCCCACGGTGCCGATCGCGTCGGACTCCACGAGCGTGATGGTGACGTCCTTTTCGTCCACCAGGCTGGAAAGGGCTGCGGCGGTCATCCAGCCCGCCGATCCGCCACCGACGATGACGATCGATCGGATCGGAGGCGCCGTCATCGCCGATCCTTCCGCAGGTAGCGTTCGAACTGCGTCATATAGTCGTGGTGGAGCGGCAAGGTTGCAGCGGCCTTCGAAACCTGTTGCGCCGCATCGTCGAGGTACCGGCGGACCCGGGCAGCATCGGCGCGGTCCGCCAGACGATCATGTCGTCGGGGGTACCGCCCCATACCGAAGTGGAGAATGGTCCAGTCCTCGGGATGAAAAGGCTCGAGATCGTAGGAGACCAGCAGCCCCCGCTCGGCGAACATAACGAGCTTGCGTTCCAGCTTCTCGCCGATCGCCTCGCGCGCTGCTCGCCAGAAACCGCTGTCGGGAAGCGCGGACGTCTCGAACATCGCGCGCGTGAACAGCATCGCATGGTCGTAATCCTCGGCATGGCGGCGGTCATACTCCCGCCGTTCCACGGCCATGGACGCGGTCGAAACGGGGATCAGCGCGACGAGGCGTTCGATGTCGCGCTCCAGCAGCATGATCGGCGCAGGATTAATGGGTTCCGCGATACCAACCGCGTGCCCGACACCGACGCAATTCCCCACCCAGGCCCGCCGACGGCGCCCCAGCGGTGCGATTGCGCTTTGTTGGTCGCCCTGGCTCGCCCCGCTTCCCACCATATCCGGTTCCGATGCGGTCAGCGTCAGCGCGCAACCGCGCAACGGCGTCTCTGCCCGCCAACCAGATTCGCTGTGCGTCACTGTACGAATAGGAGGGCCAAGCCGCGCCTGGGGCGCGGTCCTGGCGGATATCGCGAGGCTGCGGCTTTCCAGCCATCCGGGCTCCAACCGGGACAGGAGTTCGGCCGCTGCCCCGGTGCAATCAATATACAGGTCGGCGGTGAGCAACGCGGCTCCGTCGAGAGCGATGCCCGCAATCGCGCCGTCCCGCACCTCGACGCGGGTCAGCGCGCCTGTCCGGTGCTGCACCCGGCCCGCCGGCACCGCGGCGGAGAAGCATCGCGCCAGGCTGGCCGGGTCGAAATGATAGCCATATTCCGCGCGCGCCAGCGGCTGCTGCGCGACGGGGCCAGACGAGCGCGGCGGATGCGCGAAGACGCCCCTCGTTCCGGCAACCGCGCCCATGAGGAACCGGTCAAGCCGGGTGACGCCTTGCTGGACCAGATACTGGTGCAGGAGAACTCCGTCGATGACCGGTAGGGGCAGGCTGAAGCACTGGATCCAGGACCCCCCGCTTTCGGACCAACGCTCGTATTTGCTGCCCCACGAAAATGCGGCATTGCTGCCGAGCACAAGGGCGGGCTCGGTAACTCCCGCAGCCAGGTTGAACGAATAGCTGCCCGGCCCAGACGCGTTGCCATAGAAGAGGTCGCCGCAACCGGGATCCGTACCGGTCTCAGCAAAGGTGATCCGCACCGTTTCGGGCAGTTGGCGGGCGAGCGTCGCGACGGTCATCCACGCGGCAAGGCCGCCACCGCAGACGATGATGTGTTCAACGGTGCCGCCATCCGGCCTCGCCGCAGAGGTCTCCACCATTCTCAGCAGCCCTCGGCAGCGGCAAGGCTCGCCGCGGCTCCTATCTGGCGGATAAACGCGGCGTGATCGGGTGTCTGCCGGACTGCCGAGAGGACCTTCTCCCGCACAGCTGCGGCCTTCGCGGAAACGGCACCATGGCTCATCGCCTCGGCGCGAATGTCATAGCGTTCGGGGATCAGGTTTTGCCCCAGCATCACTGCAATCCAGCTGGGCGGAAGGAACAGGCCGAACTCGTACCGGATCAGGTGACCGCGGGTTACCCAGGCCTCGATCCGTTCGGACAGGCTATCGGGAAGCCGAAGATCCGTGAAATGACGCCACATCTCGCTATCGGTCCGTTGCGTCGCGACATAGTGAAGGAGAAGAAAGTCGCGGATACGCTCATAATGGAGCCCCATGCGGCGGTTGTATTCCGCGATGTCACAAGACGCGAACGCGCGGTCCGGGAAGAGGGCGAGCAGTTCGGTGATACCGTCCTGAATCAAGTGGATCGACGTCGACTCCAGCGGTTCGAGAAACCCTCCGGCAAGCCCGATCGCCACGACATTCTTGTTCCAGAACAGACGCCTGCGGCCGGTCGTGAACGAGAGCCGGCGGGGTTCCGCCCGCATCGGGGCGTCAAGATTGGTGACGAGTTGGTCGTGTGCTTCATCGTCCGAAATGAAGCTGCTGCAGTACACATGGCCGTTGCCTACCCGGTGCTGCAGCGGGATCCGCCACTGCCAGCCCGCCGTGCGCGCCGTCGCGCGGGTAAACGGGCGCAGGACACCGCAGCTTTCCGTCGGGACGGCAATCGCGCGGTTGCACGGCAGCCACTCGCTCCAGTCGCTATAGCCCGTCTCAAGCGCCCCCTCGATCAGCAGTCCGCGAAACCCCGAACAGTCGATGAACAAGTCGGCGGCGATAGTTCCCCTTTCGGCGACTTCGACGCTGCGCACATGCCCGGTTTCGCCGTCGCGATCGACACGCACGACCTTGCCCTCGGTTCGGGTAACGCCCTTCTTCTCGGCATAGCGACGCAGGAATGCGGCATAGAGGCCTGCGTCGAACTGATACGCATATCCAAAGGTCGACTCGACTGCCGCGAGATCGCTGGACGGGCGCCGAAATCGCCCATTTTCTGCGGCAACAATGGGATAGCTGTGCGCATCAAGGCGGCTTTGATCGCCGGCACGGCGCAGCCTTAGCCAATACTGGTAAAAGGGCACGTCGTTGATCGCCGGCCCATAGTCGCCGAACGGATGGATGTAGCGGTCGCCAAGGCGACCCCAATCGCAAAATTCGAT
The DNA here is from genome assembly GCF_049311085.1 of Sphingomonas sp. 3-13AW. Lineage (NCBI taxonomy): Bacteria > Pseudomonadati > Pseudomonadota > Alphaproteobacteria > Sphingomonadales > Sphingomonadaceae > Sphingomonas > Sphingomonas sp. 3-13AW. Next base: position 221,803 of record NZ_JASNVZ010000003.1, read on the forward strand.
ACCAAGCTTGAAGGTGGCCTCCGTCGCCCGCATCATCTCGGCCTCTTCAATGCCAAGTGCGTCATTGAAGGCGCGTATATGCGGCAATGTCGCCTCGCCGACGCCCACGGTGCCGATTTCGGCCGATTCAATCAGCGAGATGGTGACCGGAAGCCCGGCCAATTTGTTGGACAGCGCAGCCGCGGCCATCCAGCCGGCAGTGCCCCCGCCGACGATGCAAACACTGCTGATCGGCACCGTGTCAGCCATGAATGACTGGCCAGTTCGTCAGGACCACGCCCTGGTATGGCATGTGCCGCACCCCTCCTTTTATCTCGGCAAGAACCGGACCCGACTGATTAAGGGGTGAACCAAGTAAGGCAAGAACCTCCGCGACCCGTTCCGAAAAAAGTTGGACATACCTCAGGAAATGCCACATCCATGGCCTTGTGTGTCGAGTATAGCAGTCATAGCATTACTCGGACATACGATGACCGGCGGTATACGGAAGCTTTCATAGCTTCGGAATAACCAAAAAAAGCCGGCATCACGGGAGAACAGATCCGGGTAACCGGTACATGGAGGGGGTGTATCTATGAGAGGTTTTGCAATTCCGGCGCTGTCGGGCTCAACCAAGTCTATTTTGCTTGCAACTTCAGCACTTTCGGTAGCATTGACGGGCACGTCGGCAATAGCGCAGACGGCGCCGTCACCGGCAAGCGAGCAATCATCGCCTCCCACATCTGGTGCGCCCTATACGGATCCAGCAGCCGTGCTGCAGGACGCAGACGACACGCCCGCCGCAGCCGGCGATGTTGTTGTCACCGGCATCCGCCGCGCGCTCGAGAGCGCAAAGGAAATCAAGCGCAATGCAGACACGGTCGTGGACTCGATCACCGCCTCTGACATCGCGACGCTACCGGATCTGTCGGTGGCAGAGGCACTCGGACGTGTCCCGGGCGTAACGATCTCGCGCTTTGCGGTGGGCGGCTCGTCCCCCGACTTCCCGTCGCCGGAAGGTCAGGGCAACCTGATCCGCGGCCTCGGCTTCGTCCGCTCCGAATTCAATGGTCGCGACGCCTTCAGCGCCAATGGCGGACGGGCGTTGGACTTCTCCAGCATTCCTCCCGAGCTCATCGGCGCAGTCGACGTATACAAGAACCAGACTGCCGATCTCATCGAGGGCGGCATCAGCGGCACCATCAACTTGCGTACCCTGGAGCCGTTCGACCGGCAGAAGCCGTTCCTCGCGATCTCGCTGGACAACACCTATACGGATCTTCGCCGTAAATCCTCGCCATCCGGGAGCATTACGGGTGGCAGCCGCTGGAAGACCGGCATCGGCGAATTCGGCGTGATCGCTTCCTACTCCCGGTCAAAGCTCGATTCCCGCATCAACGGCTGGCAGCAGAACTCTCCCTTCCCGCGTGTGGTCGACGCCGCAGGCAATGTTCCGCAAACGACCTTGACCGGTGAGGCCAAGCTCTCCGAGTTCGACGGGGTCGATCCGTCCCGTATCCTTGGCACGATGCCCGGATTCCAGCTGCGGACCAACGACGTCGATCGCGATCGTCGCAGCTACTACGGCGCGGTCCAGTGGAAAAATGACAGGCTGCAAATCACCGCCAAATATATCCGCGTAGAAGAGGACACGGAAAGTCTCGAGCGGACCTTTGAGTGGTTTCCGGAGCATGATACGGGCACGACCGCCGGGATCACTAACCTGGGCGTCAACCGTGACTTTTCGTCCGATGGCGTCGCGATGTGCAGCGGCGCAGGTGGTTTTCCTTCGAATCCCGGCGATTGCGAAACTCTTATTCCGATCCGCGGCGGCGTGATGGAATCCGGCTTTGTTACGAACCGCATCGATGCCTGGACGGGTGCGGTCGGATCCCCGGTCGGCTCCCTGGGCATTGGCACGATCGACGAAAGCAAGAACGAAGATTTCAGCCTGAACCTTAAGTGGCAGGCTTCTGATCGCCTCGTCGTGGTGTTGGACGGTCAATATACCAAGGCGAGCGCGCGTCGGCGGCAGATTTGGGCTGGTTTCAACACGTATCTCAACTGGCAGATTTCGCCGGACCTGGACCGTCCGCGGATCGCTTTCTCCATCGATCCGGAGCATGGCTTTAACCCAGGGAACACACGCTTTCTTGGGGACAGCGATGCCAATCCGCTCGCCGCACCGACGTCGAGCGCCGACCTCAACGGTGCCACGTGGCAATTCGCAGCGGACCAGTTTCAGGTCGGCAAGGGCGATCTCTATGCCCTTCGGGCCGACACCGCCTATGATCTTTCGGGAGGCGACGGGCTTTCCAGTTGGTTCGACGGCATCAAATTTGGTGCCCGCTATTCTGAGCGAAGCCAGACGAACTCGGAAATGGCGCTCAACTGGGGCTCGATTTCTCCTGCGTGGGACGGTCGCGGCGGATATGGCGTGGTCGGCACGTTCCAGAACCCGGATCAGGCAGCCGAGGCGGTCAGTTTCCGGAATTTCTATCGCGGCGGTGTCGTTGAGGGCCCGAATCAGAGTTTCGTCTTCGCCAACGGCGCATTGCTCCGCGATTACTCCGCATACCGCCAGTATCTGGATACGGAGCCGCAGCTTGCCAATGGCAACTATGGCTGGGTGCCAAGGGGTACGGACGATGGCAGTCGCTTCGGCTCGGCGATTTTCCGGCCGGAAGATACGTCCGACATCACGGAGAAGACGACGAGCGCCTACGCCCGGATTGATCTGAAGCAGGACTTCAGCAACGGGATGTCGTTCGCCGCGAACATTGGCGTCCGGTATGTCCGCACCAGGCTCAATTCGGCCGGCTTCCAGGCATTCCGTCCTTTCGTGGAAGATCTTCAGTCGCCGGCTTTTGCCGATAATGACGGAGATGGCGTGCCAGAGCGCGTGCGCACGGACGATGCAGAAAGTCGGGACGATCCCGCCGACTTCCTCCCCGAATCAGTTGCGTACGCCGCCCAGCCGGCGATTCCGATCAACTTCAAGCAGACCAATGAGAATTGGCTGCCGTCCGTCAACTTGCGCCTAAACATCGACGACCAGCAACTCGTCCGTTTTGCATACAGCAAGGGGCTGAGCCGGCCCAACGTGCAGGATCTGCGGGCTTCGCAGGAGTATGTCGTCACCACCAACCGGGTTAACTTCACCCCGATCACGGATCCCAACGATCCGCTGTTTGGCATTGATCGCGGCGCCCAGAACATCACTGCCGGTGATATCCGCGTCAACCGAGGCAACCCGCGGTTGCGGCCGACGACTGCCGACAATTTCGATCTCTCGATCGAGCGGTATTTCCGCGGCGGCTACTTCTCGGTTGCCGGCTTCTACAAAAGCCTGTCGAATATCGTTTCGAATGGCGACTTGCGACTGGGAACGACCAGGCTCGACGGGCAAGAGGTCAACATCATCTACAATGGCCAGGTCAATCAGGCCAAGGCCAAGATCAAGGGTGTAGAGGTCAGCTATCAGCAGTTCTTTGACAAGCTGCCCGGGCTGCTGAGCCACTTGGGCTTCCAGGGCAACTACACGTACGTCGATTCATCGACGACCCCGCCGGCGAACGGTGTGGACAGCGATGGCGACGGCAACCCGGATGACCAGACGACGGTCTTCAGGTTCGGCGTCGATGACCTGCTGGGCCAATCGGACCACATCTTCAACGTGGTTGGCATCTATCAGGACAAGTCCCTGGAAATGCGTCTCGCCTACAACTGGCGCTCGAAGTATCTCACCTCCTATCGGGACTATGTAACGGGGAACCCGGTCTATAACTCGGCCGCCGGCTTCCTCGATGCGTCCATCCGGTACAGGGTCGGTGCGCTGACGCTACGCTCGTCGATTGCCAACATCCTCGACACCAAGAGCAAGTCCCGCGTCCAGATCGATCAGAGCGGGCAAATGTATGATCGCTTCAGCTTCCTGAACGACCGCCGCATCGTCCTCGGCGCGCTGTTGCAATTCTGATATGTACGGCATCACGGGCACAATCAGCCCGTGATGCCCCTTTTCAGTGGAGGTGGTTATGCGCTCTGTCTTCCTGATCTCCGCGGCAGTGGCGTTGGCGTTTGCGTGCACTCCGGCTGCCGCCCAGCGGGGCTACAAGGCCGCGAAGACGCCGGACGGGGTTGGCTACGCCTCTTCGCCTGAGCCCGACGGCCGCGTCCGGGTCGTTTATACCGGCGCCAAGGGAACCAAGCCCGACGACGTCGCCAAGTTCGCCATGCTGCGCGCGGCGGAGCTCACGCTCGCCGCAGACAAGGAATGGTTTGCCGTCATCAAGGCGGAAACACGCGATCTCGCCACGGACGGTGCGTCTGACCTGCGCGACAGGACCGGCCCGAGCCTGGCGACAGGCTCGGCATCCGGCTCAACCGGATCCGTGGGCCCAGGGGGCACACCGCCTGGAGTCAGCGACCCAGCGGTGCCCGGCGGCCCTACGACGGGGGGCTTCGGCGGCGGTGACGTGCCCTACCAATTACTGGAGCGTTGGCGGCCGAGCCAGTCGGCCCAGACGACTGTGGTGATCCAGATGGGATCTGGCGACGAGGCCCAATTCCCCGGCCTCACCCAACAGCCAACCATCTATTCCGCGAACGACGTGATCGAGCAGATTCGCGGTAAACGCAACTGACACCACCCGCGGCATTCGGGCTGTGAGCGGCTGACGGCTTGTTCTGACTGACCCCTGCGGGCGGCGGCGGCAAGCCGCCCCTTTTCTGTGTACTGAAATCCCGCCCCTGCCTTGCAGCATCCGTAGAACTTCAGACGAACATCAACGAACAGAGCACCTAACGACTATCTCTATGCCCACGGAAGCTCGCCTTCCGGCGGTTCTCTATGAACGTCAATAATCAGGTAAATGGCGGAGCGGGAGGGATTCGAACCCTCGATACGGTTTTGCCGTATACTCACTTTCCAGGCGAGCGCCTTCGACCACTCGGCCACCGCTCCGCATGCTCTGGAAGGGGGCCCGTACCGTGCGGCGGGCCCGCGCGCAAGCGCGTTGCGCACCGGTGGTTGCCAGCAGCGATGCGCGCGTGGCACGCTGCCAGGCGATGCTGACCACTCTCCTCCCGCTCGCGCTGCTTGGCCTTGCCGCAGCCCAGGCTCCCGCCCCCTCTCCATCCACCCCTGTCGCGGCAGACTGGCGGCCGATTCCCGACGACGAATTGCTGGTGATGACGCTTGCGGGCAATCGCCAGGTGGTGATCCGCCTCGCGCCCGCGGCGGCCCCGGTCCATGTCGCCAACATCCGCGCGCTCGCCCGTGCGCGCTGGTGGGACGGCACCAGCGTCTACCGCGTCCACGACAATTACGTCACCCAATGGGGCGACGCCGACGGGGAGAAGCCCCTGCCCCGCGGGGTCGTTGCCAATCCGCCGCCGGAATATGGCATGCGCCAGCCGCCGCTGGCCGCCAGCCTGACCCATCCCGATCCCTATGCGCGACGCGCAGGCTTCACCGCCGACGGCTGGCCGGTCGCGAGCGGCGGCTGGCGCAACGAGGGGACAGAGGCGTGGCTGCCGCATTGCTATGGGATGGTAGGCGTCGGCCGCGACCTAGCGCCCAGCACCGGCAGCGGGGCGGAGCTCTACACCGTCATCGGCCATGCCCCGCGACATCTCGACCGCAACATCGCGCTGGTCGGGCGGGTCGTTGAGGGGATGGAGTTCCTGTCCGCCTTGCCGCGCGGGACCGGCAACCTCGGCTTCTACGGGACGGAAGCGGAGCGGACGCCGATCCTGTCGGTGCGGCTGGCGAGGGACCTGCCCGCCGCCGAACGCCCGCGCTTCCAATATCGCGCTGCCGATAACCCGCGCTTTGCTGCCTATGTGCAGGAGCGGGAGAACCGGCAGCCGCCGTTCTTCACCATTCCCGCGGGCGGAGCCGACATCTGCAATGTCGCACCCCAGGTTCGCCGTCAGCCCTAGCGGCGCTTGCCAGGGCGCGGAGCGCTAGCCAGTCGCGATCAGCGGCCGACCCAGTCCGCGACTTCGCTCGCGACCTGGTTGGCGGCCTGGCTGATCGCTGGCGCGACCGTATCGGCGTTGATCGCGGTCACCGGCACGCGTGCCTCGAACCGACGCTTTTCGATCGTGTCGGGGCGGTTGACCCGGATCAGCGCCGCTTCGAACGACACCACCGCCTCGTTGGTGGTCGCGTCCATGCCGAACGCGCGCAACTCTCCGGAGAGCTGGGCGCTCGGGTCGACGCTCGCCTGGCGCATCGTGAGGACGATGCGGCCCGTCCGGGCGCTGACGGTATCGCTGAGCAGACGGGCGAACAGCCGGTTGGGCTGATCCGCCCATTGCGCGTCCTTCACATAGGCGATCGAGGTGTTGGTCGCCTGCACCGGCACCCGCGCCACGGCGAGCTCCTGCGGCACCGTGGGGGTCATGATCAGGATCGACTTGGTCTGGCCCGAATTCTGCACCTGCCCGACCGGCACCGTCTGTGCCGGCGTCAGGGTGAGCAAGGACGGGGGCGGCGGCGCGCCGATGCGGATGCACGCCGCCAGCGGAAGCAGTGCGAGAATGACGAGCTTCTTCATGATTCCCTCACTTGCCTTGATAGTCGGGCAGCTTCTGGCCGCCGATGATCGAGCTGGCGCCGCCCTGGTCGACCCGTTCGGCAACCGCCGCGAGCGCGGTCGTCATCTGGCGCAGGTCGGCGACAAGCTGGCCGACCTCGGGCACCGTCCGCTTGGAGAATGTCTGCAGTCCCGGCCGCGCATCGCCGATCGCGGCGTTCAGCGTCTCGGCGCTGCGCTGGGCCGACTCGATCGTGCGGTTGAGGTTCTGAAGCGTCGGGCGGACGTCGTTGGCGAGCACGCCGTTGCTCGTCTCTGCGAGCTGGCCGATCTGCTCGGCGGCGATGCCGGCGCGCTGGATCGCGATCCGGGTCTCGGCCAGCGTCGCGGCGATCTCTGGCCCACGATCGGCCAGCGCGTCGGTCAGCCGGTTGGTATTGTCGAGGATCGCGGCGATCGAATTCTGATTGCGGTCCGACAGCAGCTCGGTCAGCCGCTCGGTCAGCGACGTCAGCCGCTCAAGCAGCCGCGGGGCGGAGCTCAGGATCGCGCCCAGGCCACCGGGGCGGGTCGGGATCACCGGCACGCCCATCGGGCACGAGGTTTCCGGATGCACTTCCGGGCAGGCGATCGGCGGCGCGCCCTTGACCGCGCCGTCGAGCGCGATCTGGCTGACGCCGGTGAAGCCCACGCCCTGGATGGTGGCGGTGGTGCCCTCGAGGATCGGAACGCCCTCGTTGACGGCGATGCGGACCCGGACCAGCGAAGGGTCGGGCTTGAACAGCGAAATTTCCTTCACCTGTCCGGACGGTACCCCGGAAAAGGCGACGGGCGATCCCTTGTTGATGCCGTCGACTGCCTGCTTGAAGAAGATGTCATACTCCTTCTCGTCAGAGCCGTTCACGCGCGCCAGCCACACGGTGAAGATCGCCAGCATGGCCAGCAGGATCAGCACCACCGCGCCGACCAGGACATGGTTCGATCGGGTTTCCATCAGCCTCTCAAGCCCCCTGTGCCTGGCGCGCTTCGGCGCTGCTGGCGCTGGCCACCGCGGCACGTCCGCGAGGCCCCTTGAAATATTCCTGAATCCACGGGTGATCCAGTGCGAGAAGTTCGTCGATCGTGCCGACGGCGATCACCTTCTTGTCCGCCAGCACGGCGACTCGATCGCACACCGCATAGAGCGAATCGAGGTCATGGGTGATCAGAAACACGGTCAGGCCCAGCGTGCGCTGGAGCGACCTGGTGAGCTCGTCGAACGCGGCCGCGCCGATCGGGTCGAGGCCGGCGGTCGGCTCGTCGAGAAACAGCAGGTCGGGATCGAGCGCCAGCGCGCGGGCCAGGCCGGCGCGCTTGCGCATGCCACCCGACAGCTCTGCCGGAAACTTGGGCGCGGCATCGGCCGACAGCCCGGTCATCACCACCTTGTAGGTCGCGATCTGCTCCAGCAGCGCCTCGTTGAGGCCCGGGTAGAACTCGCGCAGCGGCACCTGCACATTCTCCCCCACGGTCAGGGTAGAGAAGAGCGCGCCGCCCTGGAACAATACGCCCCAGCGCTTGCGGATCTCGATCGCCTCGGTTTCCTCGCGCCCCAGCGTCGACTCGCCAAAGACCGAGATCTCGCCCGCGACGGGCGTCTGAAGGCCGATGATCGAGCGCATCAGCACCGACTTGCCGGTGCCGGAGCCGCCGACGACGCCCAGGATTTCGCCGCGGCGGACGTCCAGGTCCAGGTTCTCGTGCACGACCTGCTCGCCGAACGCGTTCTTGAGACCGCGCACCTGAATGACGAATTCGTCCTTCGCCGTCATATCCAGCCGATCCGTTCGAAGAAGACGGCGAAGAAGGCGTCGAGCACGATCACCAGGAAGATCGCCTGCACCACTGCAGAAGTGGTCCGCAGGCCGACCTGCTCGGCGTCGCTTTCGACCTGCATCCCCTGGAAACAGCCCGAAACCGCGATGATCAGGCCAAATACCGGCGCCTTGATCATGCCGACGTACAGGTCGGTAATCGGCACCACCTCGCGCAGCCGCTGGATATAGGTGACGGGCGGGATGTCGAGCGTCGTCCAGCACAACAGGCCGCCGCCGATGATCGCGACGATCGAGGCATAGAAGCCGAGCAACGGCATCATCAGCACTGCGGCCAGCGTCCGCGGCACGACCAGCGCCTCCATCGGCGACACGCCGATGGTGCGCATCGCGTCGATTTCTTCGGTCAGCTTCATGGTGCCGAGCTGCGCTGCGAACGCCGAGCCGGAGCGCCCGGCGACCATGATGGCCGTCATCAGCACGCCCAGTTCGCGCAAGGTGATGCGGCCGATCAGGTTGATCGTGAACACCTCGGCGCCGAACTGGCGCAGCTGCACCGCACCCTGCTGGGCGATGACGACGCCGATCAGGAAGCTCATCAAGCCGATGATCGGAAGCGCCGAGACGCCGACCACCTCGAACCGCTGCACCGTCGCGTTGAAACGGAAGCGGCTGGGGTGGCGAAGGACGCTGCCGAACGCAAGCACCGTGGCACCCAGGAAGCCGAGCAGGCCGACGAAGCTGCGGAACGCCAGCACCGTCCCGGTACCCAGTTCGTCCAGCACCCGGAAGAAGGCAGGCAGCGGCTTGGGCTTCTGCACGACGGGCTGGTCGGCACTGGCGACCTGGTCGAGCAACTGGCGATTGTCCGTGCCGACGCCTTCGATCGGGGCGTCGCGGGTCGCCGCGAATCGGTGGACGATATAGGCGCCGACGGTGTCCATCCGGTCGATACCGGATAGATCGACCCGGTCGACAGGACCATCATAGTCGTTGAGGCGGTCAGGCAGGTCGCCCAGGCGGGCAAGGGTAAGCTCACCGGTAAACCGCAACACGCGTTGGTCCTGCGGGTCAGGAGCGAAGTCGACGGCCACGGTCATCACCATGCTCCATCGGCGATTTCCGCTGGCACGGCAAGGCGCCAGCTTGCAGAGACATGCAGATGCATCGTCTCGCAATCTATGACATGGACAGGACCATTACCCGCGCGGGTACCTGGACACCTTTTCTTCTGCACACCTTGGAGGGCCGCCAGCGCTGGAGAATAGCGCTGCTGCCGGTCGCAGTGCTGCTCGCCGCCGGCTATGCCAGCAAGCTCTACAGCCGCGGCCGGCTGAAAGAGCTTACCCAGCGGCTGATGCTCGGCCGCGAAGTTCCGGCCGAAACGCTGCGGACGCTGTCGCACCGATTCGCCGAGCGGACGCTCCAGAAGGGCGTGTTCGCCGACGCCGTGAAGCAGATCGCCGCCGATCGCGCCGAAGGGCGCACGCTCGTGCTCGCCACCGCCTCCTATCGCTTCTACGCGGCAGAGATCGCCGCGCGGCTGGGCTTCGATCACGTCATCGCCACCGACTCCAAGCTCGGGGCGACCGGCGCACTGCTCCCCCAGATCGACGGCGAGAATTGCTACGGCCCCGGCAAGCTGCGGATGATCGAATCCTGGTATGCCGCCCAGGGGCTGCGACGCGAGGACACGCACGTCCGCTTCTACAGCGACCATGTGTCCGACGCGCCGGTGTTCGAGTGGGCGGACGAGCCGGTCGCCGTCAACGCGCACCCGCCGCTGCGCATGCTCGCCAAGGCGCGGGGCTGGCGGATTCTCGACTGGACGGCCTGAGCGCACGTCCGACGTTTGGTTCATAGGAGCACGTCGACCGCGTGGATGCACAGGCCGACGAGCCCGCCGACGAGGGTGCCGTTGATCCGGATATACTGGAGGTCGCGGCCCACCGCATTCTCCAGCCGGCCGGTGATGGTGTTCGCGTCCCAGCCGCGCACCGTGTCCGAAACCAGCCGCACGATCGCGTCGCCATAGTCCGCGACCATGCCCACGGCAGCGCGCCGCACGAAGCGGTTGATCGTGAGCGACAGTCGCGGGTCGCGCTGCAGCGTCTCGCCCAGCTGGCGCAGGGCATCGCCCAGGCCGCCGGCCATCGCCCGATCCGGATCGCGCACCACCCGCAGCAGCGCGGCGCGGCTGCGCTCCCACATGCCGTCCAGCCAGCGCTGCAAGGCCGGATTGCCGATCATGTCTTCCTTGAACTGCTCGACCCGCGCCTGGAGCTCAGGATCGTACTGCAGATCGACCGCAAGGCGGGCGAGCCCCTCCTCCGCCTTTGCGCGCAGCGGGTGTTGCGGGTCCGCCGCGATGTCGTCGGCCAGCTTGCGCAACCCGTCGAGGATCTTGTTCGCCAGCGTCTCGTCCAGGCCGGTCCAGCGCAAAATCGATCCGGACCGATCGTGCACCATCGCGCGGATCACCGGCTCGTTCGCGTCGATGGCCTTCGCCACGAAGCGGATCATGCCGTCGATCAGCGGGACATGCCGGTCCTCGGCAATGGCGGATTGGATCGCCTGGCCCAGCAGGGGCGCGATCTCGGTCGTGCGCAGCCGGTTCGCGATCGCGCCTTTCACCATGCCGCCCAGCTGCTGCTGGTCGAACGACTGGATCAGGCTGGCCGCCAGTCGCGAAGCGCCGTGCCGCAGCCGTCCCTGGCCGCCGACCGGGTTGGCGAGCCACCGCCCGACGATCGCCGCCACGTCGAGCCTGCGCATCCGCCGGGCAACGACGCGCGCGGTCAGGAAATTGTCGCGCAGGAAGATGGCGAGCGTGTCGCCGATCCGATCCTTGTTGCGCGGGATGATCGCGGTGTGCGGTACCGGCAGGCCGAGGGGGTGCCGGAACAAGGCCGTCACCGCAAACCAGTCGGCCAGGCCGCCGACCATCGCCGCCTCGGCAAAGGCCTGGACATAGCCCCAGCCGGGATGCCGTGCCTCCAGCGCGCGGGACGCCAGGAACAGCAGCGCCATCACCACCAGCATCGCGGTGGCGATGCGGCGCATCCGGGTCAGCGCAGGGGGAACGGCGCCCCCGCTGCCGGGAACGCGCGCAAGCAATGTCATGGGTGAAACAATCCCCGAACGCGGGGAAGGTTCAAGCCCTTTGCATCACTCGGCGGGTGCCGTGCCTTCCTGCCCGCCGCTGCCATAGCCGATCCGCCCCCCGGGATGGTGGTCGATCACCGGCCCGCTCGGGATTTCGTCGCCCGGGCGATAGGTCAGCAGCCGCCGCGACAGCCGCGGCCCGACCCAGCGCTCCACGCCCACTGCCAGGCTGAAGGTCGCCGGCACGATGATCAGCGTCAGCAGCGTCGACAGCACCAGGCCGCCGATCACGGTGATGCTCATCGGCGCACGGAACGAGGCGTCGCCGGTCAGCGCCAGCGCGGTCGGAACCATGCCCGCCACCATCGCGACCGTGGTCATCACGATCGGCTGGGCGCGCTTGTGGCCCGCATCCAGGATCGCCGCGTTCTTGTCGACGCCCTTGTCCATCTCCTCCAGGGCGAAGTCGATCAGCAGGATCGAGTTCTTGGCGACGATCCCCAGCAGCATCAGCAGGCCGATGTAGACCGGCATCGAAACCGGGTGCCCGGTCGCCCACAGGGCGAGGAGCCCGCCCAGCGGCGCCAGCAGCAGCGAACCGATGTTCACGAACGGCGGCATCAGCCGCTTGTAGAGCAGCACCAGCACCGCCAGCAGCAGCAGCAGGCCCGAGATCACGGCGATGATGAAGTTCTGGATCATCTCCGTCTGCCACTTGGCCTGACCCAGCGTCAGCTCGCGCACGCCGATGGGAAGCTTCTGCATCGTCGGCAGCGCGTGGATCTGCTTCATCGCGTCGCTGCTGACGACGCCCGGCGCCAGGTCGGCCCCGACCACCAGCTGGCGCTGCTGGTCAACGCGTTCGATCATGGTGGGGCCGGCGCCGAAGCTGATCTGTGCGACCACGCTCAGCGGCACGGAACCGCCGCTCGCGGTCGGCACCGGCAGGTTCTGGATCGTCGACAACCGCTCACGCGAGTCCTCCGACAGCGCGACCCGGATCGGGATCTGCCGGTCGGAAAGCGAGAAGCGCGCGCTGTTCTGGTCGATGTCGCCCAGGGTCGCGATTCGGATCGCGTTCGACAATGCGCTGGTCGTCACCCCCAGGCTCGCGGCAAGGTCGAGCCGCGGGCGGATCACCAGTTCTGGCCGCTGCAAGTCGCCGCTGACGCGCGGCGCCACGATCGACTTGAGGCCCGACATCTCCTGCACCAGCCGGTTCGCGGTCTCGTTCAGCAGCACCGGATCGTCGCCGCCCAGCACGATCGAGACGTCGCGGCTGTTCGAGCCCCAGCCGAACTGCGACCGGAACGCGACGCGCGCATCGGGAATCTCGCTCAGGCGTGGGGCCAGGCTGCGCTCGAATTCTGTGCTGGTCATGTCGCGCTTTTTGGCGAGCTCCACGCTCACCCGGCCGCTGCCGACCATCGTGGTCGAATAGGCGGAGGTGACGAGCGGGTGCGCGCGCAGGATGGCCTCGACTTCCTTCACGACCTTGCCGGTCTGCTCGAGCGTGGTGCCGGGCACCATCTCGATCATCGCGGTGGAGCGGTCGCGATCCTGGGCCGGCTGGAAGGTAGCTGGCAGGACCGAGAACATGAACAGGGTCAGCCCGAACGCCACCACGCTCGCCACCACCGCGACCCAGCGATGTTTCAGCGTCCAGCGAAGGGTCGACATATAGAGGCGCATCGCCCAGCCGTCGCCCTTCTCGACATGGCCGTGGCCTTTCAGGAAATAGGCCGCGATCATCGGCGTGATGAGGCGGGCGACCGCGAGGCTCATCAGCACGGCGGCGACCACGGTCAGGCCAAAATTCTTGAAGAACTGGCCGGCGATGCCCGGCATCAGGCCGACGGGCAGGAACACCGCGACGATCGCCATGGTGGTCGCCAGCACCGCGAGGCCGATCTCGTCGGCCGCATCGATCGACGCCTGATAGGCAGTCTTGCCCATCCGCATGTGGCGGACGATGTTCTCGATCTCCACGATGGCGTCGTCGACCAGCACGCCCGCGACCAGGCTCAGCGCGAGCAGGGTCATCTGGTTGAGCGTGAAGCCCATCATGTCCATGAACCAGAAGGTCGGGATCGCGGACAGCGGGATGGCCAGCGCCGAAATCACGGTCGCGCGCCAGTCCCACAGGAACAGGAACACGACGATGACCGCGAGCACCGCGCCCTCGACCATGGCCTGAACCGCGGATTCGTACTGGATCTCGGTATATTTGACGCTGTTCGACAGGAGCGCGAAGCGCACCTGCGGATTGCGCTCTTCCAGCGCCTTCAGCCGCTTCTCGGCCTCGTGGAACACGGTGACGTCGGACGCGCCCTTCGCCCGCTTGATGTCGAACGACAGCACGCGCCCGCCATTATAGGTCGCCGACGAGCGCTGCTCGGCATAGGCGTCGCGCACATCGGCGATGTCGGCCAGCCGGACCGTGCGGCCATTGCCCAGCGAAATCTGCGTCTGGCCGAGCTCATAGGCCGAGGCGGCGTTGCCCAGCACGCGCACCGATTGCTCGGATCCCGCGATCTCGGCGCGGCCGCCGGCGGCGTTGACGTTCACCTGGCGCAGCGCCTGGTTCACCTGGCTCGCCGTGATGCCCATGCCCTGCAGGCGTGCAGGATCGAGGATCACGCGGATCTCGCGGTCGACGCCGCCCACCCGCTCCACGGTCGACATGCCGTCGATCGACAGCAGTTCCTTGGCGACCGTGTTGTCGACGTACCAGCTGAGCTCCTCCGCGGTCATGTCGGTGGCGATCGCGGTCCAGCTCGCCAGGTCCTTGTCAGTGGTGTTGGCGCGATAGATCTGCGGCTCCAGGATGCCTTCGGGCAGCTGGCTGCGGATCTGGTTCACGGCTTCGCGCACGTCGGTCACCGCGCGATCGATCGGCGTGCCGATGTCGAGCTGGACGACCGTGGTGGAATTGCCTTCGCTGACGTCCGACGTGATCTCGTCGATGCCCTGGATGCTCCGCACCGCCGCCTCGACCCGCTGGGTAATCTGCGTCTCCAGCTCGGTCGGCGCGGCGCCCGGCTGGTTGATCACGACGATCACCACCGGAAACTCGATGTCGGGATCCTGGTTCACGTCCATCCGCATGAAGCTCACGATCCCGGCGATCGTCAGCGCGACGAACAGCACCAGGGGTGCAACCGGGTTGCGGATCGACCAGGCCGAGATGTTGCGGAAGCCCATGGGTTTAGCGTCCCGTCTTGCGAAGGATCGGCTTGATCTTCTGTCCGGGGTTGAGGAACGCACCCGCGCTCACCACCACCCGTTCGCTGCCGTCCAGCCCGTCGGCGATCGCGACGCCGGCGTCGGACACCTCGCCGACCTTCACCGTGCGGCGTTGTACCTGTTCCTTGGCGTCCAGAACATAGACGTAATTGCCCTGCCCGTCGCTCAGCACTGCCGATTCCGGCAGCAACGGCGCGGCGCGCGCGCCAGCCACGATGCGCGCCGTCGCAAAGCCGCCCGGGCGCAGCTGCGGGTCATAGGACAAGGCGACCCGGACGATGCCCTGGCGCGTCTGCGGATCGATCACGGGAGAGACCTGCCACACCTCGCCCCGGAAGGTCTTGGTGGAACCCACCGGCGTCACCTCGACAGGCACACCCACCTTCACGCGCGCCACGTCGGTCTCGGAAAGCTGGACGCGCATCTCCATCTGCCCGCCCATCGCCATGCGGAACAGCGTGCCGCTGCCCGAGGAAATGATCTGCCCCGGCTCGACGCTGCGCGTCAGGACCAGCCCGGCGGCCGGCGCCCGGATGTCGAGGCGGCGGTTGCGTGCGCGCGTCTCGGCAAGCTGCGCCTCGGCGACGCGGACCCGTGCCTCGGCCGAATCGCGGGTCGCGGTCTTGCGATCGATGTCGGCCTTGGAAACGAAGCCGCGACCCAGCAGCTGCTGCGAGCGCTCGA
Source organism: Sphingomonas sp. 3-13AW (assembly GCF_049311085.1). Lineage (NCBI taxonomy): Bacteria > Pseudomonadati > Pseudomonadota > Alphaproteobacteria > Sphingomonadales > Sphingomonadaceae > Sphingomonas > Sphingomonas sp. 3-13AW. The sequence goes on from NZ_JASNVZ010000003.1 coordinate 237,176, forward strand.
GTTCGGTCTGGGCGATGCGCGCGTCGGCGCGTGCGACGCGCACCTGTGCATCCAGCGATTCGGCGGTCTGCGCCTGGACCGAACGGTCCACGGTGGCGAGCACCTGGCCCTGCCCGACCCAGCTGCCCGGCTCGACCAGCACGCGCGTGACTTCCCCGCCCTCGCCCGCGACGCCGATCGGCATCTCGCGGCGCGCGGCCAGCGATCCGGTTCCGGTGACCACGGTTTCGATCGATTCGCGCCCCGGCACCATCACGGTGACGGTCGGCACCTGTGCGGCGCCGCCGCCTGCGCCAGGCGCGGCACCGGCCTCGGCCTTCTCGTCACCCCGGCCGAACGCATACCACGCGGCCAAGATGACCAGCAGCAAGACCCCGGCGGCAATGATCCACTTGCGGCGGCGGCGCGACGGCGCCTCCGGCCCGCTCAGCTGAGGGCGATCCTCTGCACTGATCGCCTTCGCCTGATACTCCATCTACGCCACTCCCCCGGCCGGCCATGCTGCATTACTGTGTTATAGTAATAAGTCACCCGTCTCAAGGGCGATCAGCCGCCCGCGACTTGCCCGTTGCCCAGGCCGCTCGCAAGTGAAACCGGCGTTCACCCTGCGTTGTTGTGCGACCGGGCAGAGAATGCCCCCGTCACAAACGACGGACGCTCAAGTTCTTTGGAGAATAATTCGATGCGCAGCCTTCCGTTTTTCGCCGCAGCGCTGGCCACAAGCGTAACCGGCATCGCGGTCCCGGCCATGGCGCAGCAGGCGGCGACCGCGCCTGTGCTGCTCGACGCGACGATCCTGGACGTGGTTGCCGACGGCAAGGCGACGCGGGTGCCCGACATCGCGACCCTGCGGGCGGGCGTCGTCACCCAGGCCGCGACCGCCGCCGCTGCGCTGCAGGAAAACGCGACTCGCATGAACCGCGTGGTCGCAGCGCTGCGCAAGGCCGGCGTCCAGGCCCGCGACATCCAGACCGCGCAGATCGGCCTCTCGCCGCAGTATCGCTATGCCGAGAACGCGCCGCCCGTCATCACCGGCTATCAGGCATCGAACCAGGTCTCGGTGCGGTTCCGCGACATCGCCAAGAGCGGCGCCATCCTCGATGCGCTGGTGGCAGAGGGCGCGAACCAGATCCAGGGGCCGGAGATGACGGTCGATAACGCCAATCAGGCGATGGACGAGGCGCGCGTCGACGCGATGGCCAGGGCACGGGCCCGCGCCGAACTCTACGCCCGGGCGGCGGGTCTGCGGGTCGACCGCATCCTCACGATTGCAGAGGGGAATGCGCCGATCTCGCCGGGGCCAGTCATGGTGCAGGCACGGATGCGGGCGGCCGAAGCCGATTCGACGCCGATGGTCGCCGGCGAGCAGGACATCATCGCGACCGTCACGGTCCGCTTCCTGCTGCGCTGACGGTTGCACCGACAGGCTCGATCCGGCGGACACCCGCCGGATCATCCCATCAAAAAAGGGCCGCCCCAGCCGGGACGGCCCTTTTCTTTAGCGTCGAGATAGGTTCGCGGTTTAGCGGACCGACCCGCGGCGGATCAGGTTCACGATCGCCAGCAGGATGATCGCGCCGACCAGCGACGTGATGAACGAAGTCACCGTGATGCCGTCGTTGATGTTCTGGCCGAAGATCAGCGACGCGATGAAGGCACCGACGATGCCGACGACGACATTGAGAATGATACCCTGCTGCGCGTCGGTCCGCATGACCAGGCTGGCCAGCCAACCCACAACACCGCCCACGATGAGCCAGATGATGACACCCATTGTACTCGTCCCTCCGTTACGACCGCTCGTTCGGCCTGTTGAAGCAAGGACTCGTAACAAACCGGAAGGTTCCGGGCGCGTCACGAATATTGGTGAAGACAAAGCGTCCCCTAAACCTGCCGGTCGGGGCAGGAATGGACTGACCATGCATGGGAAAAGAAGCCGGAGCCGGTAAGGCCTCAACATGGCGACGTCGGGGGAGCAGGTGTCTCCCCGGTGCCCACCAAGCCTCGCGGCCGATCTGTGCCGCGCGGATCACCCTGCCCAACCCCACCGAGCGCTGCGTATATTTACCGTCGGGAAGCTGCGATTCATCACGATCGCTGCGGTCACCTGCGTCGCAGGAAAATGGTGCCCAGAAGAGGACTCGAACCTCCACGACCTTGCGATCGCCAGCACCTGAAGCTGGTGCGTCTACCAATTCCGCCATCTGGGCACGGGGTAGGCCGGCGCCTCTACGGGGCCCTGCCGGGGGTGTCAACAGGGCCCTATGCGTTTTTTCGGAATGCCACGCTCCCTTGCCCTTCGCGGCCGGGCGCGGCATGGGCTGGACATCCCGAGATATCCTGGCGAACCAAGGCAAAGCAGATGAAGAACAAGGTGATCACGCTGATCGGCGGTGGCGGGTTCGTCGGCCGCTATGTCGCACAGGCGCTGCTGCGCCGCGGCGCACGGGTTCGGATCGCGCAACGCGATCCACGCCAGGCCTATTTCCTTCGCACCCAGGGGGGCCTGGGCCAGACCCAGTTCATCGCGGCCGACGTCCGCCGCCCGGACACTATCGCGCGGGCGATGATGGGCGCGGATGCCGTCGTGAACCTCGCCGGCTTGCTGACCGGCGACGTGGAGGCGGTTCAGGCCAAGGGCGCCGGCACCGTCGCGCAGGCCGCTGCCGCCGCCGGTGTCGAGGCGCTGGTGCACCTGTCCGCGATCGGCTCGGACGCCAACGGCGACACCGCCTACGCCCGCTCCAAGGGTGAGGGCGAGGCCGCCGTCCGCCAGCACTTCCCCGCCGCCGTCATCCTGCGCCCGTCGCTGGTGTTCGGTCGCGAGGACCAGTTCGTCAATCGCTTCGCCCGCATGGTCGCCCGGCTGCCGGTGGTCCCGGTGGTGGCGGCCAAGACGCGGTTCCAGCCGGTCTATGTCGCCGATGTCGCCGCCGCCGTCTCGGCAGCGCTCGAGGATCCGGAGCGCTTCGCCGGCCGTACCTTTGAACTCGGCGGCCCTGACGTGCTGACCATGACCGAGCTCGTCCAGCAGATCGCAGCGCTCCTCGATCGCAAGCCCCGCCTCCTGGAGCTCCGGAACGACACCGCCGGGCTTCTCGCGGCGCTGCCCGGTACGCCGATCACGCGCGATCAGCTTCGGATGCTCGGCCACGACAACCTCGTGTCGCCGGACGCAGAGGGGCTCGCCGCACTTGGCGTCACGCCGACGCCGTTCGAATCGGTAGCACCGCAGTGGCTGGTCCAGTTCCGCCGCTACGGCCGCTTCTCGCGCCACGTCCACGCGGCCTGACCGCCCTCACACGGGACCCTCATGACCGATCTCCTGACCATCATTCTCCTCGGCATCGTCGAGGGGGTCACCGAATTCCTGCCCGTATCCTCGACCGGCCACCTGATCCTTGCCGGGGCCCTGCTGGGCTTCAAGGGCGAGGCGTCGGGCACGTTCGAGATCGTGATCCAGCTGGGCGCGATCCTGTCGGTGATCGTCCTGTACTGGCGGCGCTTCTGGGACGTGTTCGTGGGGCTGGGCCAGCGGGATCCGCGCGCCATCGCCTTCACCCGCAACGTGGCGCTGGCGTTCCTCCCCTCCGCCGTCATCGGCCTGATCGTCTACAAGATGGTCAAGGCGATGCTGGAGCAGCCGATGATCGTCGCGGTCGCGCTGGTCGTCGGCGGCATCGCGATCCTGGTCATCGAACGGCTCGTCCGCGCGCCCACCGTGACGGACGTCGACCAGATGAGCTGGAAAGTCGCGCTCGGCATCGGCCTCGTCCAGTGCCTGGCGATGATCCCCGGCGTCAGCCGCTCGGGCGCCACCATCATGGGTGCGCTGGGCCTGGGCGTCGATCGCAAGACCGCGGCCGAGTTCAGCTTCTTCCTGGCTGTCCCGACCATGCTCGCGGCCTCCGCCTATGATCTCTACAAGAACGCGGGCGATCTGGGCAGCGACGGCTGGTACGCGATCGCGATCGGCTTCGTCGTCTCCTTCGTGGTTGCGCTGCTGGTGATCCGCTGGTTCCTGGGGATCGTCACCCGCCACGGCTTCACCCCGTTCGCCTGGTATCGGATCATCGCGGGCGGCATCGCCATCGTATGGCTTTCGCTGGGGTAGGGCCGAAACGGCCAGATCGGCAGGAAGAAAGCTCCTCATCCTCCGCGTCGGCCGCAGTCTTACAATAGAACAAGGTCAGCACTGCTGACCTAAAGACCTTTTATTGCGTGACTTGGCCCTCCGGCTGTGCTTTTCGCACAAGCCGGAGGAAGTCATGGCTGCTGACCCAATGCTTAAGTTCGTCGTCCGTCCCCAGGCCTATCCGGCCAAGCGGGAGCCGGAGTTGCGTGCAGAGGATTTCCGCGAGATTGCGGACCGCTACGCAACCCCGAGCGCGGAGGAACAGGCCAGCCGCTGCTCGCAATGCGGCGTGCCCTATTGCTCGGTGCACTGCCCGCTCCACAACCACATCCCGGACTGGCTCCGCCTGACCGCCGAAGGGCGGCTTCGCGAGGCGTATGAGCTGTCCAACGCGACCTCTGCCATGCCCGAGATCTGCGGCCGCATCTGCCCGCAGGACCGGTTGTGCGAGGGCAATTGCGTCATCGAGTTCTCTGGGCACGGCGCCGTCACCATCGGCTCGGTCGAGAAGTTCATCACTGACAAGGCATGGGACGAGGGTTGGGTCGAACCGGTCGCGGTCGGCCCGGCGCGCGGCCAGTCGGTCGGCATCATCGGCGCGGGCCCGGCGGGGCTGTCGGCGGCCGATTGGCTGCGGACCGCCGGCTATGACGTCCATGTCTATGACCGCCACGATCGCGCGGGCGGGCTGCTGACCTACGGCATCCCCGGCTTCAAGCTCGAAAAGCACGTCGTCACCCGCCGGGTTCAGCGGCTGAAGGACGGCGGCATCGTCTTCCACGAAGGGTTCGAGGTCGGCCGCGACGCCACCCTGGAGGAGCTTCGCCAGCGCCACGACGCGCTGCTGGTCGCAACCGGCGTCTACAAGCCGCGGGCGATCAAGGCACCGGGCGTCGGCTCGGAAGGCGTGGTCGACGCGCTCGATTATCTCATCGCGTCCAACCGCAAGAGCTTCGGCGACGCGGTTCCCGCCTTCGACGGCGGCGCGCTCAATGCCCAGGGCAAGAAGGTCGTCGTCATCGGCGGCGGCGATACCGCGATGGACTGCGTCCGCACCGCCATCCGCCAGGGCGCGACGTCGGTGAAGTGCCTCTACCGCCGCGACCGCGCCAACATGCCCGGCTCGCAGCGCGAAGTCGCCAATGCCGAGGAGGAAGGCGCCGAGTTCGTCTGGCTCTCCGCCCCCGCATCCTTCGAAGGCGATGGCCAGGTGACGGCGGTCCGCGCGACGGCCATGCGGCTGGGCGCGCCCGACTCGACCGGCCGCCGCGCGCCCGAAATCGATCCCGGCAGCGAATTCGTGCTGGAGGCCGATCTCGTCATCAAGGCGCTCGGCTTCGATGCCGAGGACCTGCCCACGATGTTCGGCGCGCCAGAGCTCGGCGTCACCCGCTGGGGCACGCTGCGCGTCGACGGCAAGTCGATGATGACCAGCCTCGACGGCGTCTTTGCCGCCGGCGACATCGTCCGCGGCGCGAGCCTAGTCGTCTGGGCGATCCGCGACGGCCGCGACGTTTCCGAACATATCCACCGCTACCTGCGCGAGAAGGCCAAGGCCGCAAAGGCGGGCGCCGCCCCGGTGCCGGAGCGCGAAGCCACGATGGTGGCGGCATGATCGAAGAGGATTTTTCCATGGCTGCCACCCCCACCCTGCAGTCGGAGCGCGAGCGCCTCGCCCGTGAGGGCATGTACCGCCCCGAGTTCGAGAGCGACGCATGCGGCGTCGGCCTGGTCGCCGCGACCGACGGCACCGCCTCGCGCCGCGTCGTCCAGTCGGCGATCGACGCCCTGCGCGCGGTCTGGCACCGCGGCGCCGTCGATGCCGATGGCAAGACCGGCGACGGCGCCGGCCTCCACGTCGATCTGCCCACGCGCTTCTTCGAAGATGCGGTCGCGGTCGCGGGCCACCGCATGCGCCCGAACCGGCTCGCGGTCGGCATGATCTTCCTGCCGCGCACTGACCTCGGTGCGCAGGAAACCTGCCGCACCATCGTCGAGAGCGAGATCATCGACGCCGGCTACACCATCTATGGCTGGCGCCAGGTGCCCGTCGACGTGTCGGTGATCGGGCTCAAGGCCCAGGCCACCCGCCCGGAGATCGAGCAGATCATGATCGCCGGCCCCCTGCCCGATGCGCAGGACGCGGCCGAGTTCGAGAAGAACCTCTATCTCGTCCGCCGCCGGATCGAGAAGCGGGTGATCGCGGCCCAGATCAGCGGCTTCTACATCTGCTCGCTGTCGTGCCGGTCGATCATCTACAAGGGGCTGTTCCTCGCGGAATCGCTGTCGGATTTCTATCCGGACCTGCGCGACGACCGGTTCGAAAGCCGCGTCGCGATCTTCCACCAGCGCTATTCCACCAACACCTTCCCGCAATGGTGGCTGGCCCAGCCGTTCCGCTGCCTCGCCCACAATGGCGAGGTGAACACGATCCGCGGCAACAAGAACTGGATGCTCAGCCACGAGATCAAGATGGCGAGCCTGGCGTTCGGGGAACGGTCTGAGGACATCAAGCCGGTGATCCCGGCCGGCGCTTCCGACACCGCCGCGCTCGACGCCGTGTTCGAGGCGATCTGCCGCTCCGGCCGCGACGCGCCCACCGCCAAGCTGATGCTGGTGCCGGAGGCGTGGCAGGAGAACAAGGACCTGCCCTCCAGCCACCTTGCCATGTACGAATATCTCGCCTCGGTGATGGAGCCGTGGGACGGGCCGGCTGCGCTCGCGATGACGGACGGCCGCTGGGCGGTCGCGGGCATGGACCGCAATGCGCTGCGCCCCTTGCGCTACACCCAGACCAACGACGGCCTGCTGATCGTCGGCTCCGAAGCCGGCATGGTCGTGGTGCCGGAGGCGACCGTGCTCGCCAAGGGCCGCCTGGGCCCGGGCCAGATGATCGCCGTCGACCTCGACGAAGGCCGGGTGTTCGACGACCGCACGATCAAGGACCAGCTCGCGGGTGAGGCCGATTACGCGGCCATGATCCGCAACTTCCTGACCATCGACGATCTCGCGCCCGTCGCGGGCCAGCAGTTGCCCCGCTACGATCGCGCCGAGCTCGCGCGACGCCAGGTCGCGGCGGGCCAGACGCTGGAGGACATGGAGCTCATCCTCAGCCCCATGGTCGAGGGCGGCAAGGAAGCGATCGGCTCGATGGGCGACGACACCCCGCTCGCCGTCATCTCCGACAAGCCGCGCCTGGTCAGCCAGTTCTTCCGCCAGAACTTCAGCCAGGTGACGAACCCGCCGATCGATCCCTTGCGCGAACGGCAGGTGATGTCGCTGCGCACGCGGTTCGGCAATTTCTCCAACATCCTCGACACGCGTGAGCGGCCCAATGCCGTGCTGGTGCTCGACAGCCCCGCCCTCACCAGCGAGGAATGGCTGCGCCTCAAGACCTATTTCGGCGCCCAGGCGGCCGAGATCGACTGCACGTTCGAAGTGTCGGACGATCATGAGGTGCTGCGCGCGGCCATCCAGCGCATCCGTCAGGAGGCCGAACAAGCCGTGCGCGAAGGGCGCAGCGAGCTGTTCCTGACCGACGAGAATGTCGGGCCGGACCGCGTCGCCATCCCGGGCGTGCTCGCGGCCGCGGCCGTTCACACCCATCTCGTGCGCCGGGGCCTGCGCGCCTATGCGTCGGTCAACGTTCGCACCGCCGAATGCCTCGACACCCATTATTATGCGGTGCTGGTCGGCGTCGGCGCGACCACGGTGAACGCCTATCTGGCCGAGGCCGCGATCGCCGATCGCCACGCCCGCGGCCTCTTCGGCGACATGAGCCTCGACCAGTGCCTCCACCAGCATCGCCATGCCGTGAACGAGGGGCTGCTCAAGATCCTGTCGAAGATGGGGATCGCGGTGATCTCCAGCTATCGCGGCGGCTATAACTTCGAGGCGGTCGGCCTGTCGCGCGCGCTGGTGAACGATCTTTTCCCCGGCATGCCGGCCAAGATCTCGGGCGAGGGCTATCACTCGCTCCACTACAGCGCGATGCTCAAGCACCAGGCCGCGTTCGACCGCGGCGTCGCGACGCTGCCGATCGGCGGCTTCTACCGCCAGCGCGACGGCGGCGAGACCCACGCCTATTCGGCGCAGCTGATGCACCTGCTGCAGTCGGCGGTCTCGCGCGACAGCTTCTCGACCTATCTGCAGTTCTCGCGCGGCGTGCGCGACCTGCCGCCGGTCTATCTGCGCGACCTGCTCGAATTCAACTTCCCCGACGAAGGGATCGCGATCGAAAAGGTCGAGGCGATCACCGAGATCCGCAAGCGCTTCGTCACCCCGGGCATGTCGCTCGGCGCGCTCTCCCCGGAAGCGCACGAGACGCTGGCGATCGCGATGAACCGCATCGGCGCCAAGGCGGTGTCGGGCGAGGGCGGCGAGGACAAGGCGCGCTACCAGCCGTATGAGAATGGCGACAACGCCAACTCGACGATCAAGCAGATCGCCTCCGGCCGCTTCGGCGTCACCGCGGAATATCTCAACGCCTGCGACGAGATCGAGATCAAGGTGGCCCAGGGCGCCAAGCCCGGCGAGGGCGGCCAGCTGCCCGGCTTCAAGGTGACCGAGTTCATCGCCAAGCTGCGCCACGCGACGCCGGGCGTCACGCTGATCTCGCCGCCGCCGCACCACGACATCTATTCGATCGAGGATCTCGCGCAGCTCATCTACGACTGCAAGCAGATCAACCCGCGCGCGCGCGTCTGCGTAAAGCTCGTCTCCTCGGCGGGCATCGGCACGGTCGCGGCCGGCGTGGCCAAGGCGCATGCCGACGTCATCCTGGTCTCCGGCCATGTCGGCGGCACCGGGGCGAGCCCGCAGACCTCGATCAAATACGCCGGCACCCCCTGGGAAATGGGTCTGTCGGAGGTCAACCAGACCCTCACCCTCAACGGCCTGCGCGGGCGGGTCACGCTGCGCACCGACGGCGGGCTCAAGACCGGCCGCGACATCGTTATCGCCGCGATCCTGGGCGCCGAGGAATTCGGCATCGGCACGTTGAGCCTGGTGGCGATGGGCTGCATCATGGTGCGCCAGTGCCATTCGAACACCTGCCCGGTCGGCGTCTGCACCCAGGATGCAGCGCTTCGCCAGAAGTTCGTCGGCACGCCGGAAAAGGTCATCAACCTGATGACCTTCATCGCCGAGGAAGTGCGCGAGATCCTGGCCCGCCTCGGCGTCTCCAGCCTCGACGAAGTGATCGGCCGCACCGAGCTCCTGCGCCAGGTCAGCCGCGGTGCCGAGCATCTCGACGACCTCGACCTCAACCCCGTGCTGGCCAAGGTCGATGCGACCGACGCGGAACGCCGCTTCTCGCTCAACACCTTCCGCAACGAAGTGCCCGACAGCCTCGATGCGCAGATGATCAAGGACGCGGCCGCCGTCTTCTCGCGCGGCGAAAAGATGCAGCTGACCTATTCGGTGCGCAACACGCACCGCGCGGTCGGCACGCGCCTGTCGAGCGAGATCACCCGCACCTTCGGCATGTCGAAGCTTGCCGACGGGCACGTCACCATCCGGCTGCGCGGCTCCGCCGGCCAGTCGCTGGGCGCGTTCCTGTGCAAGGGCATCACCCTCGAAGTGTTCGGCGACGCCAACGACTATGTCGGCAAGGGTCTGTCCGGCGGCATCATCGTCGTGCGCCCGATGGTGAGCTCAAAGCTGGTCAGCCACCAGAACACCATCCTGGGCAACACCGTGCTCTATGGCGCGACCTCGGGCCGGCTGTTCGCCGCGGGCCAGGCGGGCGAGCGCTTCGCAGTGCGCAACTCGGGCGCGACCGTCGTGGTCGAAGGCTGCGGCGCCAATGGCTGCGAATATATGACCGGCGGCGTCGCCGTGGTGCTGGGGGAAACCGGCACCAACTTTGGCGCAGGGATGACCGGCGGCATGGCGTTCGTCTACGACGTCGACGATCGCTTCCCCCGCCACGCCAACCCGGAAAGCATCGTCTGGCAGCGCCTCGACTCCGCGCATTGGGAAGGCGTGTTGCGCGACCTCGTCGAACAGCACCACCGCGCCACCGACAGCCGCTGGTCCGGTGAGATCCTGGAAGACTGGGCCCGCAACCGCGGCCGTTTCTGGCAGGTGGTGCCCAAGGAAATGCTCACCCGCCTGCCCCACCCCCTCTCCGACACCCCCGCCGAGGCATCGGAAGAAGCGATGGTCGCAGCGGAATAACTGAACTCCGGTCCGGCCCCCGCCGGGCCGGCTTTGCCCCGCGGGAGGCCGCTTGTACGCTGTTGCGGGCAAGCAGCCTCCTCGTAGCGGTTGCGCGAAACCTGCCGACCAGATGGGATCGGGTGCCGGCACTAGGCCGCGATGATCACTTTCAGCGCCCCCGTCTTGGCGGCATTGCCGAAGGTCTCGTACGCCTCGAGCATCTGGTCGAAGGTGAAGCGGTGGGTGATCAACAGCGCCGGGTCGATCTTCTTTGAACCGACGACCTTCAGCAGCATCGGCGTCGTGGAGGTATCCACCAGTCGCGTCGTGATCCCGATGTTGCGATCCCACAGCGCTTCCAGGTGCAGCGAAACCGGTGCCCCGTGGACGCCGACATTTGCGATCACCCCGCCCGGCGCGATGAGATGCTCGCACAGTTCGAACGTCGCAGGCACGCCGACCGCCTCGATCGCCGTGTCGACGCCGCGGCCGCCGGTCAGCGCCATCACCCGCTCGACCGCCTTGCCATCGCCGCTGTTGACCGTTTGCGTCGCACCAAAGCGCCGCGCGACCTCAAGCCGGTTGTCGTCCAGGTCGATCATGATGATCTCGGCCGGGGAATAGAATTGCGCGGTCAGCAGGGCGGCAAGGCCGATCGGCCCCGATCCGACGATCGCGACGATCGCGCCGGGCTGCACCTTGCCGTTGAGCACACCGCACTCGAACCCGGTCGGCAGGATGTCGCTCAACATCACCAGCGCTTCCTCATCCGCCCCGCTGGGGATCGGATAGAGGCTGGTGTCGGCATGCGGCGTGCGGACGAACTCCGCCTGCGTGCCGTCGATGGTGTTGCCCAGGATCCAGCCGCCCGTCGTGCAGTGGGAGAACATGCCTTTGCGGCAATATTCGCACTTGGCGCAGGCGCTGACGCACGAGATCAGGACGCGATCGCCGGGTTTGAATGCGGTCACCGCCGCACCCACCGCATCGACGACCCCCACGCCTTCATGGCCGAGGATCCGGCCCGGTGTGCAGGTGGCGACGTCGCCCTTCAGGATGTGGAGGTCTGTCCCACAGATCGTCGTCTTCGTGATGCGGACGATCGCATCGGTCGGGTCGCGAATCTCGGGTTTATCATGCTCTTCGAACGACTTGAGGCCGGGACCCTTGTACACGAGCGCTTTCATTGCAGACCCCTTTTCAGGTCGAGGGCGTTCGGCGGCGCAGCACCGTCGATCGGATCACGGAACGCCTCGAAGGGCGCCGGATCTGGAGCGCGTACTGTAGCGGGCGAGGCGTCGGCCCACAGCTTCGGAGTCTACGTACGCCGCGTTCGAAGGTGGCGGCTGGCCCCGGAATGCGAGCGATCCGCTCAGCGCGTGGTGTAGAATTCCTCATGAAAGCGGCCGGGGGGCAGGCCTTGGGCGATCATGGGTGCGCGCAACGCGTCGGCGAAGCCTGCCGGCCCGCAGAACCAGATGTCGGCGGTCTTCCAGTCCGGCACCATCTCCTCAAGCCGCTTCAACGTCAGCAGCTTGTCCGGCGGGGTCACCAGAACATGGAGGGTCACGCCGGTCTGCCCGGTCAGGTCCACCAGACGGGATATGAGGCCCGCGTCGGGGAGGCGGGTCGAATAGATGAGATCGACCTGCGCCCGCTCATGCTCTTCGGCGAGCGATTCGAGCCCGGCCAGAAAGGGGGCGATCCCCACGCCGCCCGCGATCCACAGCTGGCGCCCCCCGTTGCGCAGGTCGAACCTGCCATAGGGTCCTTCGATGGTGACCGCCTGGCCGGGAAACACCCGATCGGGAAGCGTGCGCGTATAATCGCCGAGTTTCTTGATGCCGAAGCGCAGCCTGCCATCCTGGTGCCAGGCGGAGGAAATCGTGAAGGGATGGGGCGCCTCGCGGTCGCCAAAGTCGACATAGGCGAACTGGCCGGGGCTATGACCGGGCCAGGCAGTGCTCAGTCGCACCGTCACTTCGGCCACGCCGCTGTCCGGATGATATTCGACGTCCTCGATCGCGCCCGTCGCCCGCCGGGACTTGCCGATGCGGTGGAACAGGGATGTGAGCGCGGCAACGGTCGCGGCCGCCATCAAGAGCCCGAGGACCGGCCCCACCGGCGCGAGCCAATAGGTCGGGCCCATCAGGATTGCCGCATGGAATACCAGCACGAGATAGACGATCGCCAGCAGGCGGTGCGTCTTGAAGAAGAAGCGGTACGGAAACCTTTTGTACAGCGCGATGAGGACGAGCGCGATCATCGCATACAGGGCAGGCTCGGCCACGCTCACGGCGGGTCCGTGCAGGTCCCGGAACAGGTCGAAGCCGGTCGAGCTCCGCGGCGGCCGGTGGCGGACGGGCGCGGCGAGCCAACCCCAGCGCACGAAGTTGCGCGGCAGGATCTCGATCAGCCAGTGCAGGATGCCAAGGCTCGTTCCCGTAATCCCTAACCACTTGTGCAGGCGGTAATATTTGTCGAGCCCGCCAAGGGCGTCCTCGAACTGGGTAGGGCGGGCCGCCAGGATCATCCCGGTCGACAGACAGCCGATTGCGAGGATCCCGGTAGAATAGACCGCAATCCTGCGGACGGACCAGAAACCGGCTTCAACCGGGTGCGTCCAAATGGTGACCGCCCAGAGCAGGGTGAGCAAAACCGGGACGAGGAGGAACGCTAGTATGAGGCGGCCCCGATAGGGCATTCTGGCTCTCCTTAGCGACATCCACCCCGTCGGAAGACAGGCGTAGATCGCATGGAGCTACCGCGGCGGCCCTTAGCAATGTTACGGATCATCGGCGAAGGACTCTGGAAGACCGGTGCCTCGCGGGGTTACCCCGCCTGGCCGCCCTCCTCGGTGCTGGCAGAAAGGGCTACCGGCAGGTGCCATCCATATCGCACCGCCGCCACCCGTAGCGCGAAACATGCGAGGGCAGAGCAGATCGCAGTCGGCACCACCGGCAGGTGCAGCCCGGCCCCCGCCACCGCCAATCCTGCCCCCAAGAGGGCCGCAACCGCATAGATGTCGCTTTGAAGGACGGCCGGCGTTCGTACCACCAAGAGGTCCCGCACGACCCCGCCCCCGGCCCCCGTCACCATTCCCAGCAGTGCAGCCATCACCGGGCCAAGCCCATAGGCCAGTGCTTTCTGGGCTCCGGCTACCGAAAACAACGCGAGGCCCGCGGCGTCGAACAACAGGACGGCGGTGTGGAGCCGCGACATCGGAGTGTACCAGAAGAAGATGATCAGGCCCGCCGCGACGGAGGTGGCCAGGTATCGCCAGTCGCTGACCGCGGTCGGCGGCACCGCCCCGATCAGGATGTCGCGCAGGATACCGCCCGCACTGGATGCGGCGAAGGACAGCACCAGCACGCCAAAGACGTCCAGCCTGCGCTTCACGCCCAGCATCGCCCCGCTGATCGCGAAGACGAACGTGCCGGCGAGATCCATGACGAACAGCAGCTGTTGAACGTGCTGCTCGATAACCTCAGCGTTCGTCATCGGCCTCCGCCTCCGTCGTGGGAGCCCATAGCAACGCCGGACCGAACCCGAGCCACCGCCACCTAGTTCTGCATCCGGATCTGCTGCCCGGTGATCAGCGGATAGCTCGCGACCGCCGACCCATTCAGATCCTCCTTGTGCATGTCCACGGCCGTGATCTGGCTGTTCTCATAGGTGGTGTAATAATAGACGCCCTGGTCGACGTTGCAGCACGAGGAATAGATGGTGATCTCGTACTGATCGTCGCCGACATTGGCGCAGCCGCGTTGTTGGGCGACCGATCCCAGGATGTGAAAGAACTGGCTGATGGATGCGGATTCCGTCTCATCGGCGATCGAGTTCATCTTCGTGAAGACCGCGCGCACGAAGCGCGAGGACGAGGACAGGTCCCCCGGCAGCCCCAGCGCACCCATTCCCCGGCTGTACACGTCGAACTGGATTGCGTCCGAGAAGTTGTTGACGGGTGCGTTGCGCGACAGATGCATGTAGTTGTTGAGGTTGAACAACTGGATGTCGAACGTGGGGTTGTTGGTCATCACGCCCACGGGATTGTCATAGACCCGCAGTCCGTCGCGAAGTGGCTCGACCGTGATCGACTTGGTGCGGTCCGCGATGATCCAGTGCAACGGCGACGTCGGCAGGCCTTCGCTAAACGCAATGTCGACAAGATTGACCGATCGAAGCGCCTCACGAACCGCATCGACGGTTTCGAATTGCGCGAGCACCCACAGGACGAACTCGAACGACGTAACGTTCTGCTTGCCGGGTTCTTCCGGGCGGTAGACGGCGTTCCCCATGAAGGCCAGGCCCGCCACGCTGAGCCCCTTCTCGTTCGTGCCGTCATAATAAAGCGGGAAATTGTTCGCGACCGTCGCCATGCCGATGATCGCATGATGGGTCGCGATCGCGGGCAGCTTGCGGAATTCGATGGGGTAGTTGCGCGGCGTGACGGCAACCGCCTCGCCGTAGGATTTCTCGTAGTCGAGATTGCGGCCGAAATAATGGTCCTTGGTCTTGAAGCTGAGCCCAGTGCACATTGCCGGTCTCCGAATGCCGATCCTCGGCGAGACAAGCCACCCGGGCCCCAAACGGAACGCCGATGCCTTGGTTCCACCCACCCCCAACTGGGAGTGCTTCTTGGTCAAACCGGGCAATAGCACCCCCTACGCAGCATTTGTCTTTCGGGTTACTACGTATTGTTCGGCGCGCAGACGGGGCGCCATCTTCGGCCCAGGAGCATGCGTCGGTCTAAAGCCCACCCGGCCGACGCCGCTCTTCATCAAAGCGCATCCCGAGGGATGACGCGCCATCGCCGGCCGCAGTTGCGGTCGCGGTCGCTGATCCGCACCCGCCCGTCCAGCACGGCCAGTCCCCCGCAGAGTTCTGGCAGGTCGCGCGTTCGCGCGCTGGCCGTTGGGCCGCCCCACTCGTCATCGTTCCGACAAAGTAACGAAAAGGCTAGACCATAAGTATACGAAATACTATGTAGGCTTGTCACAACCTAGGATATGAGATGGACGACCGCCGGCCTGATCGCATCGCTCTCATCGAGCAGGTCGCCACCGCCTGGCTCAACAATCCGGACCATCGCATCGACACGGCGGAGCTTCCGACCTTGCTTCGCAAGATCGGCGAGGGGATCGACGCTGCCCTGGCCCCGCCGGTGCTCCATCCGCCTGCGGTCTCGATCGAAGCATCGCTGGCGTCGAACGATCACATCCTGTCGATGATCGATGGCAAGCCGTACAAGGGATTGACGCGGCACATCGCCACGCACGGCCTCACGCCCGATGAATATCGCGCGCGATATTGCCTGCCACCCCACTACCCCATGGTCTCCCCCGCCTACTCCGCCAAGCGCCGCGCCGCTGCAAAGAAGCTCGGCCTGGGCCGCCACATCCGCCCGCGCGGCGAGGGGGAGCGATAACGGAAGCGTCCGCGGCTCTGTCGGAGTGAACCGCCGGGCAAGGCTGACGATCTACCCCGGCAATCAGCCCTTGTTCGGGATCCGGGCGACCACCTTGATCTCGAAGTCGAAGCCCGCGAGCCAGGTGACGCCGATCGCCGTCCAGGTCGGATAGGGCGCGGCTCCGAAAATCTCGTTCTTCACCGCCATGATGGTCTCGAACTGCTGCTCGGGATCGGTGTGGAAGGTCATGACGTCGATCACGTCGTCGAACCCGCACCCGCCTGCGCGCAGCGTCGCTTCCAGGTTGGCAAAGGCCCGCCGCACCTGCGCTTCGAAGTCCGGTTCGGGCGACCCGTCGTCGCGGCTGCCGACCTGGCCCGACACGAACAGGAGATCGTCCGATCGGACCGCCGCCGAATAGCCGTGCGCCTCGTAGAGCGCGTGCCGGTTGGGAGGAAAGACTGCGTCACGCCTGGCCATGTCATCATTTCCTTCGTCGTGCCGGCACGCTTTGCGATGCGCATGCTGGACATCGGGTGCTTGCAGGATCATCTGCATACGCAGCGTATGTGAACATGCGTCCGGCGCATGTCAACTCAGATACGTCGCGTATGTGAAAGGAACAATGTCTTGGCCGCACAGCGCCGTGCCGAAACCATGGAGGAAAATCGCGCCAAACTGATCGGCGCCGCGCGCAGGGCGTTTGCCGCCTCGGGTTTTGCGGGCGCGTCGATGGATGAGCTCACCGCCCAGGTCGGCCTGACCCGCGGCGCCCTCTATCATGGCTTTGGCGACAAAAAGGGCTTGCTGGCCGCCGTGGTGGCGCAGGTCGATGGCGAGATGGCGGCGCGCGCGCAGCGCGCCGGGGCGGCCGCGCCCAGCGAGTGGGAAGGGCTGCTCGCCGAAGGTGCCGCCTATATCGAGATGGCGCTCGATCCGGAGGTGCGGCGGATCGTCCTCCTCGACGGTCCCGCCTTCCTGGGCGACCCCGCGACATGGCCGAGCCAGAATGCCTGCCTGAGCATCACCATGGAGGCGGTCGCGCGGCTGGTTGCCGAAGGCGTCATGCAGTCGGTCGATGTCGAGGCCGCGTCCCGCCTGCTGAGCGGCGCTGCCTTCAACGCCGCGCTATGGGTCGCCGCCAGCGAGGATCCCCAGGTCACCCTGCCCAAGGCGATCGCCGCCTTCCGGCTGATGGCCGAGGGCTTGCTGGCCAAGCGGGACTGAGTTCAGGCTTGGGCTCAGGCTCCCGCTTCGCCCAGCAATGCCCGCGCTTCCGGGTCCGTCCACTCCATCGCGCCCTGCACCCGCCACAGCTCCTTGCCGGCGGCGTCGTACAGGATGGTGGTCGGCAGGTTGGCGTTGAGGCCGGTCGAAAGCCCCAGCGTGGGATCCGCATAGGCGGCCAGCTTCGTCCAGCCATGCTTCGCCAGGAACGGCGCCGCCGCCTTGCGGCCTTCCAGGTCCTGGCTCACCGCCACGACCTTGAGCTTCCCCTCGCCCGCGAGCGCGTCGAGCGTCGGCATCTCCTTGATGCACGGCGCGCACCAGGTTGCCCACAGGTTCACCAGCACCGGCGCGCCGCGGAACGCCGCAAGGCTCGTGGCCACGCCGTCCGGCCCCTCGAACGCGACGTCCGGGGCAGCCTCCCCCTTGTGGCTGCGGTCGACGGTTCCGGCCGCCTGGGGCGCTTCGCTGCCGGCGTCTGCCGAGACGTCGGGCACGGTGCCCGCTTCGTCTTGCCGGGCCGGGTCGGGTCGCCTATCGCAACCCCCGGTTATCAGCATGGTTGAGGCAAGGAGAAGCGCGATTACCGAGCGCAAGGCAGGCTCCAATTCGATGTGGGGTGGGCGCTTCGCCGAAGGCCCTTCGGCAGTGATGCGGGAGATAAATGCCTCCATCCCGTTCGACAAGCGAATGTGGCAGCAGGACATCGCCGGATCGCAGGCGCATGCCGCGATGCTGGCCGCCCAGGGCATCCTGACGGCGGAGGACGCGGCCGCGATTCGCGCCGGGCTTGAGGGCGTCGCCGAGCATTATGCGCGCGAAGGCGTGGCCGAGGACCTCGCGCTCGAGGATATCCACATGCAGACCGAGGCGCGGCTGGCCGAAGCGATCGGCCCGGCGGCCGGCCGCCTGCACACCGCGCGCTCGCGCAACGACCAGGTCGCGACCGATTTCCGCCTGTGGGTGCGCGACGCGATCGATTCGGTCGACGCGGCGCTGGGCCAGCTCCAGGACGCGCTGATCGCGCGCGCCGACGAGCATGCCGAAACGGTGATGCCCGGCTTCACCCATCTCCAGGTGGCCCAGCCGGTGACGCTCGGCCATCACCTGATGGCGTATCACGCGATGGTGGCCCGCGACCGCGGCCGCTTCGCCGACGCCCGCGCGCGCCTCAACCGCTGTCCGCTCGGCGCCGCCGCGCTCGCCGGCACCGGCTTCCCGATCGATCGCAAAGCGACCGCCCGCGCGCTCGGCTTCGACGGCCCCACCGACAATTCGCTCGATTCGGTCTCCGACCGCGACTTCGCAATCGAATATCTGACCGCCGCGGTCCAGGCGTCGCTGCACCTGTCGCGCATGGCCGAGGAGTTCGTGCTCTGGGCGTCGCAGCCGTTCGGCTTCGTCTCGCTGTCGGATGCTTGGTCGACCGGCTCCTCGATCATGCCGCAAAAGCGCAACCCGGATGCGGCCGAGCTGGTGCGCGGCCATTCGGGACGCATCCTTGGCTGCATGACCGCGTTGATGGTCACCATGAAGGGTCTGCCGCTCGCCTATTCAAAGGACATGCAGGACGACAAGCCGCCCGTGTTCGAGGCGACCGACCTGCTCGCCCTGTCGATCGCGGCGATGACCGGCATGGTCGAAAGCGCGACCTTCCGCCCGCAGCGGATGCGCGCGGCGCTGGAGGCGGGCTTCCCGACCGCCACCGATCTTGCCGACTGGCTGGTGCGCGAGGCGGGGCTCCCCTTCCGTGAGGCGCACCATGTCACCGGCCGCACCGTGAAGCTCGCCGAGGAGCGCGGCGTCGCATTGGACGCGCTGCCGCTCGCAGATCTCCAGGCGATCGACCCGCGCATAACCCAGGGGGTCTATGACGTGCTGACCGTGGATGCATCGGTGCGCAGCCGCACCAGCTTTGGCGGCACCGCGCCGGACCGCGTGCGCGCGGCCGTCGCCGCCGCCCGCGCCGCCCGTGCCGGAGAGGCCGCATGACGCGCCGCCCGCTGCTCCTGCTCGGGGTTGCGCTTGCGCTCGCCGGCTGCGGAGCGCGGCGCGATCTGCGCCCGGCCCCGGGCGAAAAGCTGACGCCGGTCCCCTATGGCGACACCACCAGGCCCACGCCTGCCCAGCTGATGACGCCCTCCACGCAGCAGCGCCCCACCCGCAGCGACGAGCTGCTGCGCGAATCGACGGAGCGCCCTGACGATCCGTTCGATATGCCGCCCCGCAACTGAGCCCCTGAACCCATGGACAATTTCCAGCTGCGCGACGGCGCGCTTCATGCCGAGGACGTGCCGCTGACGGCGATCGCGGACGCGGTCGGCACCCCGGTCTATGTTTATTCGACCGCGACCCTCGCCCGCCACGTCGCCGTGTTCCGCGAAGCGCTGGCGGGCATCGACAACCCGCTGATCGCCTTCGCGGTCAAGGCCAACCCCAATGGCGCGGTGCTCGCGACGCTTGCCCGCGCCGGGCTTGGCGCCGACGTCGTCTCCGGCGGCGAGCTCGCCCGCGCGCTCCATGCCGGGGTGCGGCCGCAGGACATCGTCTTCTCCGGCGTCGGCAAGACCGCCGAGGAGATGGCGCAGGCGCTCGACGCCGGCATCGGCCAGTTCAACGTCGAGTCCGAGCCGGAACTCGACATGCTTTCCCAGGTCGCGACGGCACGCGGCGTCACCGCCCCGGTTGCGATCCGCGTCAACCCGGACGTGCTCGCCGGCACCCATTCCAAGATCTCGACCGGCGGTGCCGACAACAAGTTCGGCATCCCCTACCACCGTGCGCTGGACGCCTTCGCGCATGTCGCAGCCCTGCCGGGGCTCGAAGTACGCGGCGTCGCCGTCCACATCGGCAGCCAGCTGACCGACCTCGCCCCGCTCGAAGCCGCCTTCGACCGCATGGGCGCGCTCATCGCGGAGCTGCGTGCGGCAGGCCACCGCATCACCACCGCCGATCTCGGCGGCGGTCTCGGCGTCCCCTATGATCCGGCCAAGCCCGCGCCGCCATCGCCCGCCGCCTATGGCGAGATGGTGCGCCGCGCCACCGCCGGCTGGGACGCGCGCCTGATCTTTGAGCCCGGCCGCCTCATCGTCGCCAACGCCGGGGTGCTGGTGTCGCGCGTGATCCGGGTGAAGCAGGGGGCCAACGCCCC
Organism: Sphingomonas sp. 3-13AW; assembly: GCF_049311085.1. Lineage (NCBI taxonomy): Bacteria > Pseudomonadati > Pseudomonadota > Alphaproteobacteria > Sphingomonadales > Sphingomonadaceae > Sphingomonas > Sphingomonas sp. 3-13AW. The sequence continues at coordinate 257,261 of NZ_JASNVZ010000003.1, forward strand.
GTTCGTGATCGTCGATGCGGCCATGAACGACCTGCTGCGCCCCAGCCTCTACGACGCCTATCACGCGATCGAGGCGGTGAAGCCCGACGGTCGGCAGGAAACCGTCAACGTCGTCGGCCCGGTGTGCGAGACCGGCGACACCTTTGCCACCGGCCGCACCATGGACCATGTCGTCGCCGGCGATCTCGTGGCGTTCCGCACCGCCGGCGCCTATGCCGCCTCCATGTCGAGCAGCTATAATTCGCGCGCCCTCACGCCCGAGGTGCTCGTCACCGGCGATCGGTTCGCGGTGGTGCGCGAGCGTCCGACCATCCAGTCAATGGTCGAGGCCGATACGCTGCCGGACTGGCTCGCCTGACATGATCGGCCTGCCGGTCCTGCTGCGGCTGGCCGGCAGGCCCGTGATCCTGAAGGGCAGCGGCCCGGCTGCCGACGCCAAGCGCCGCCTGCTCGAACGCGCCGGCGCCGTGGTGGTCGAGGATCACCCCGACGCGCGGCTGGCGGTCGTCGCCCTCTCGGACGAGGCAGAGGCGCACGCCGCCATCGCCGCGCTTCGCGCCCGCGGCCTGCTCGTCAACGCCGTCGACCGGCCGGAATTCTGCGACTTCACCCTCCCCGCGATCGTTGACCGCGATCCCCTGCTGGTCGCCGTCGCCACCGGCGGCATTTCCGCGGGGCTCGCCGCCGCCGTCCGCCAGCGCCTCGAAACCCTGCTCCCGGCCAGCCTCGGCCGCCTTGCCGAGCAGCTCCACGCCGCCCGCGCCGGCTTGCGCCAGCGCTTCCCGGACGGCGATGCCCGCCGACGCGCGCTCGGCACCGCCCTGTCGGCAGGGGGCGCCCTCGACCCGCTCACCGCCCATGGCGACGGTGCCGTCGCCCGCTGGCTCGACACCGCCGACGCGCCCCCTTCCGAGCATATCCGCATCGTCCTGCGCTCGACCGACCCGGACGACCTTACCCTGCGCGAGGCCCGGCTGCTGGCGCGCGCGGACCGGCTGGTCCACGCCGCCGACGTGCCGGCCGCGATCCTCGACCGTGCCCGCGCCGACGCCGACCGCATCCTCGGCGAGACCCCGCCGCCCGACGCCCCCGGGCTCACGATCCTGCTGGAGATGACGCGGTGACAGGCTTTGCGATGCAGGTGAAGGACGGCGCCGCCCACTCCCTGACGCCGGAGGCCGCGCTCACCGCCGACGGCCCGCTGGTGTGGATCCACCTCCACGGCGACGAGCCGGAGCTGCGCCCCTGGCTGGAGGATGTCGCCAACCTGCCCGCCTATGTCGTCGACCCGCTGGTGGCGGTCGAGACGCGCCCGCGCTGCACCGCGCTGGAGGACGGCGCCTTCGTCAACCTGCGCGGCCTCTCCCCCGACGAACTCGCTAGCTCCGATCCGCTTGCTTCGGTGCGCCTCTATGCCGCGGCCGGCCGCGTCTACTCCGTCACGCGCCACAAGCTGACGGCGATGCCGGCGGTCCGTGCCCAGGTGGAACAGGCGGTGATCGCCGATCCCGGCGACCTCATCGTCGCCTTTGCCGAAGAGATCACCGGGGAGCTCGACCCGCTCGTCGCCGACCTCGGCGACACGCTCGACGATTGCGAGGAGGAACTGAGCGCCGACCGCGTGTTCGAGCTGCGCCGCGTCGTCAGCCGCGCCCGCATCCGGGCGATCGGCTATCGCCGCTTCCTCGCGCCCCAGCGCGCCGCGCTCGAAAAGCTCTCGGCGCTGCCCGGCGACTGGCTCGGCGCCGACGACCGCCTCCACATCGCTGCCGCCGCCGATCAGGCCGCGCGCATGGCCGAGGAGCTGGAGTCCATCCGCGAGCGCGCCGCGCTGATCCACGAGACGCTCACCGACCTGCGCGCCGAGCAGATCGACCAGCGTTCGCTGCAGATCGCGATCGTCGCGGTCGTCTTCCTGCCGCTGACCTTCCTCACCGGCCTGCTTGGCATGAACGTGGAGGGCATCCCCTTCGCCCACGCGCGCTGGGCCTTCGCCGGCGTGATCGGGGTCTGCATCCTGCTCGCGGTCGGCATCACCGCCTGGTTCGTCCACCGCCACTGGCTCCGCCGCTAACGGGCAGAGCCTGGGCGGTGCCGTCGCCGTCAGACGTCGACGCTGTCGTAGACGACCACGCGATCCCACAGCGGCTCGCACGCGGCGACGAACGCCAGGTGGATCGGATGTTCCTGATAGCGTCGCTGGTCCTCGACCGTGTCGAAGATCATCAGCTCGGACACCTGGTAGCTGCTGTCGACCACCGAACGCTGTTCGGTCGGCGCGGGCACGCCGATCCGTAGCTCGCGGATCTGGGGAACACCGCGCAGGGTGCGCAGGCCCGCGATCAGCTTGTCGGCATCCGCCTTGGACGCGGGGTTCTTCAACCAGAAGAAGACGTGGTGCACGATCTGCCCGCGCTTGGGCGCGGCGGCGGCGGCGGTGGCGCCGGCCGCCGGGGCAATCCCCAACAGCATGAGCAGGCTGATCCAACGTCTCCGGTTCACGACCATGCAACTCTCTCCCCTGATGGTTCGCAGGGAAGGTGCCACGGACGCTTGCGGATGACGAGCCGCAATCCCGCTCGGCCGTCAGCGCCGCTGCACGAACGCCATGATCTGCTCGACCATGATCGCGATCTGCGGCTCGGCCTGGTTGATCGCGTCCGGGTTTTCGATCGTGTTGATCGCCACGCCCATCGGCGTCGGCCAGCCGCGCAGCGCGTGCGCCACCATGCGCAGCGTCGCCATGGTCGCAACCGCCGCCTGCCAGCCCGCCGCCGTCGCGATCACGCCCACCGGCAGCCCGTCGAAATAGACCCGGTCGTCGCCGCGCATCAGCTCGACATGGTCGAGCGCGTTCTTGACCAGCCCCGACATCGTGCCGTGATAGCCCGGCGATCCCACGATGATCCCGTCCGCATCGCGCAGCGTCGCCAGGAACGCGGCGATCGCGGGATTCTCCAGCGCGCTTTCGGGTTCATAGTTCGGAAAGTCGATCGCGGCGCCCGTCAGCAACGTCGTGCGCGCGCCACGGCTCTCCGCCTGGGCTAGCGCGATCTCGAGCGCACGGGCAGTGCCCGAACTGGCGCGGAGCGTGCCGCCGATGGCGACGATATGCGGTTGCTTCATGCGGAAGGCGCTACCGCAAAGCCGTAATGGATGCCAGCGAGGGCGCGCGGCCCGGCGCTTGACCGGGAACAATACGGACCATATACGCTTCGTATATTCTCCAAAGGCAGTTCAATCCATGGGTATCGTAAAGATCGACGACGCGCTGCACGCGCAGGTGCGGCGCGCCAGCACGGTGATGTGCCGTTCGATCAACGCCCAGGCCGAGTTCTGGATGAAGATCGGCATGCTCGCCGAAGCGAACCCGACTCTGTCCTTCAGCGACATCGTCAAGGCAGAGCTCGCCGGCGCTCCGGACCGGCCTTTCGCGGTCGATACAGCCGCCTGAGATGGTGAAGACCCCCGACGAGATCGCCCTGATGCGCATTTCGGGCCGGCTGCTCGCGTCGGTGTTCGAAATGCTCGATCGCCAGGAGCTGGCCGGCATGTCCACGCTTGCGGTCAACGACCTCGTCGAGCGCTTCATTACCGAGGATCTCGGCGCCCGCCCCGCCAGCAAGGGCCAGTACGGCTTCAAGTTCGTCCTGAACTGCTCGATCAACGAGGTCGTCTGCCACGGCGTGCCGGACGCCGACACGATCATCCGCGACGGCGACATCATCAACCTCGACATCACGCTCGAAAAAAACGGCTTCATCGCCGATTCCAGCAAGACCTACATGGTCGGCACCGTCGCGCCTGCTGCCCGCCGGCTCGTGCGCGTGGCGCAGGAGGCGATGTGGCAGGGCATCCGCCAGGTCCGCCCCGGCGCGCATCTGGGCGACGTCGGCGCCGCGATCGAGCGCCATGCCAGGAAGAACGGCTATTCCGTCGTGCGCGAATATTGCGGCCACGGCATCGGCCGCGAGATGCACGAGGAGCCGTCGGTCCTCAACTTCGGCCGCCCCGGCACCGGCGCGACGCTGCGCGAGGGCATGACCTTCACCATCGAGCCGATGATCAACCAGGGCACGCGCCGCGTCTCCACGGCCGACGACGGATGGACGGTGGTGACCGACGACGGCAAGCTCTCGGCCCAGTTCGAACACACCGTCGCCGTCACCGCGACCGGCGTCGAGGTCCTGACCCTGCGCACCGACGAGACACCCCCCGCCCGCCGGAACTAGGCCTTAGGCGCGTGCGCCGTGAGTGGGGGAACGCTCCATTTGCGGACGTTGAGCGATGGTGTAGCGTCATCCGTATGAGCGATGGCTATCGTCCGCCAAGTAGCCGGTCTGGTTTCTACGCAGCTGGCTTTGCCCTGGCAGTGGTGCTGTTTGTTGCGTTCGTCGCAACTCTGTTCGTCTCTGGCGGCTTTATGCACGGCGACTGACCAACATTCGCGACATCCACACGCCGGCTTGCGGTCCCCCCGGAACAGGCGCAGCCTGCGCTGTCATGTGGAGGAGGATGCTGGCCGTCGCGGCGCTCGTGGCCGCGCCTGCGGGTGCGCAACAGGCGTTCCCGGATCCCAGCCCTCTGCCCGCCCCGGTCGAACCACCGCCAGAGGGGGTGATCGACCAGCTGGCGATTACCGAGGCGGACCTGCGCATGACCGTCCCCGTGTCGATCGCGGACGGTAGCCCCTGGCCCTTCGTGATCGACACCGGCTCCGAACGCACGGTGCTGTCGATCGAGCTTGCCCAGCGCCTCGACCTGCCGCGCGGGCCGATGCGCCGCGTGACGACGATGGCGGGTACCGCGCCCGCCCCCACGGCGCGGGTGCCGGACCTGCAGGTCGGTTCGATCGCGATCGGAGAGATTGAGGCGCCGGTGTTCACGCGCGCCAATCTGGGCGCGATCGGGATGCTCGGCATCGACGCGCTGCAGGGGCACAAGGTGGCGATCGATTTCGATCGCGACACGATGACGCTGGTCCCCTCGCGCAAGCGCCGCCGCCCGCCGCCGCGCCGGGACGAGATCGTCGTCGTCGCCCGGTCGCTCTACGGCCAGCTGATCGTCACCGACGCACGCTGGCGCAACCACAAGATCGCGGTGGTGCTCGACACCGGCTCGCCGCTCACCATCGGCAACGCCGCGCTGCTGCGGCTCGGCCAGCGACCGCCCCCCAATCTGGGCAGCGTGACGATGATCGCGGTCACCGGCGCCCCCATCCCGGCGGACAGCTACCGGCTGGATCGGCTGGAGATCGGCGGCGTCAGCTTCCTGGGCGTCCCCGTGGTGATCGCCGACGTCGCCCCCTTTCACAAGTTCGGGCTCACCGACCGGCCCGCACTCCTGCTCGGCATGAACGCGTTGCGGCTGTTCCGGTCGGTCGACATCGACTTTGCCAACCGCACCATCGTCCTCAAGCTCCCGCGCGACACGCAGGCCGGCGCCCGCGGCTTCGGCCGCTGAACCGAAACGGGCGGCCCCTCGAAGGGGCCGCCCGCCGCGGGATCAGAAGAACAGCTTGCGCACGCTCAGCCGCACCGTCCGGCCGAGCGGATCGAGGAACCCGCCCTGATAGCTCAGCGGCACCACTCCCTGCGCGTTGCGCACCTCCTGTCGCTGGTTGAAGATGTTGTCCACCGACAGCGTCACGCGGGTGCCACGCAGCCACGGATTGTCGCGCACCAGGTCGGGTTGCTGGCCCAGGTTGGCGAACAGCCGCAGGTTCGCGGTCGCCAGCGAGCCGAAGCGCAGCTGGTCGTTGCCGGTCGCGCCGCCATTGACTCGCGTCGCGCTCTGCCAGTTGGCGCTGACGCGCGCGCCCAGGCCGTTGACGACATAGCCGCCCTGCAGCTGGATCTGGTGGCGCGCCTGCCCGCCCCGGCTGCCGGACGCCGATCCGTTCAAAAGGTCGAGCTCGGGCAGGCCCTCACGGATCAGGATCGTGTTTTCGAACTGCCAGGTGTGATAGGCCGCGAACTGCAGTCGGCCACCGGACCCGCCGCCACCACGACCGCCGCGACCGCCCCAGCCGCCGCCCCCGCCCGGACGCCCCGCACCGGCACCTGGCCCGCGACCTTCGCCCTGGCCACGCGGCGGCGCCGTCCCGGCCGCTTCCGCCGCCTCGCGCTCGGCACGCCGGGCGGCGCGCGCCGCCTCTTCCTGGCGCTGCCGCTCGGTCACCACCGGCTTGGAGAAGTTGAACCCCCAGCGCAGCTGGCTGCGGTTGGAGCGGGCGAAGTTCACCGGCCGCGCATCGACACGCAGCAGCGTGCCGTCTTCGCCGCGTTCGAAGCGGTCGGGGAATGCATCTTCGATCTCCGCCGTCGCCGCCGGGAAGCTCGACACCGGGTTCTTGATCCGGCTCGCCACGTAATCGGCGGTCAGGGTAAGGTCGGTGTCGCGGATCGGCCGCAGGTTCAGGCCCGCCTTGAACACCCGCCGGCTGTCGCCCCGCAGATTGGGGTTGCCGCCCTCCAGCTGGGTCACGTCCACCGTCTCGCCACGCACATAGTCAAAGACGCGGACGTTGGGCGTCACCAGCACCGGGTTGCCCAGCTGCTGCGGCGTCGGCGCGCCTTCCTCATGCGTCACCGATACCAGCAGCCGCACGGGATCGACCGGCTGCCAGTTGAGCCCATAGCCCAGTGTGGTGAGCGTTCCGAAGTCGGACAGCTGCTCCACCTCGGCATTGCCGTTCAGCGACAGGTTGCCCAGGAACCCCAGCACGTCGCGCGACCGGCTGGAGATCGGCAGGTCGATGTTGCCGCGCGCGGTGCCGCTGTCGCGGCCGATGTCGACCAGCTGGGCGATGCCGGACCGCACCGAATCGCTGCGCAGGTCGGTGGTGTTGCCTCGCACGCGCAGGCTCGCCGCCGCCGGGCCCGCCGGCAGCTCGAACAGGGTGCCGGCCGCCAGCGCGTCGATCGTCGCGACCTGCGTCACCGCCTTCGCGCGGTCGGCGGTGCGGGCATAGAGGTCGAGCGGGCCGAACGGGCTCGCGGTCGGATCGCCCGCGTTGATCGCGTCCTGCAGGCTGGTGATGTCCAGCCCGCGCTCGGTCGTGGTGCGCGATTCGTCGCGCTGGTAGCTGGTGTTGAGCGACCAGCGCCACCGGCCGACATCGCCGTTGAAGGCGGCGGTGGCGTTGCCCGACCAGCTGCGGTTGTTGCGCTCCAGCGGATCGGTATCGGCAAAGCGATAGAGGCTGATGTCGTTGGTGAAGGGGGAGAACGGGCTTCCCCCCGGCACGTTCAGCGTGACGCCGGGCAGGCCCAGCAGCGCATTGGTCTCGGCATGCTCCAGCCGCACCGTGCCCGTCGCCGCGACATTGCCAAAGATGCTGGTGCTGTAGACCGCATTGCCCGTCACCCGGTTGCTGGACGGCACCAGCGAGCGGAAGGGCGTCGTGTCGGTGACGTTGAGGATGCCGGCGGTCGCCGCATAATCGGCCAGCGTCGGGTTCGCGATGCCGACCGGCACCCCGGCTTCGGTCACGGGGCGGCCGACGAGCGCGGTCAGCGCCGGGTCGATCTGGCCGCCGCCCTCGCCGGTGATGTTCCCGACCAGGTCGAACGGGCGCCGCGGGTTCGTCAGCGGGGTGATGTCGCGCTCGCTCTCCAGCAGCTTCGACACCGTCTCCGCCTGCAGGTTCACGTTCAGCCGGCCGCTGTCGTTGATCCGGGTGAGCCCGGTTTCCGCCTTGAACTGGTTGCTGCCCCCGGCCGTCGGAATGCGGTCATTGAGCTCGGCCGTGATGCTGCGGAAACGGGGCCGCAGCACGAAGTTCACCACGCGCTGGTCCGCGCGGAAACCGAACTTGAGCGCGGCTTCCTCGGGCAGGATGTCGACGCGCAGGATCGCCTCGGTCGGAAGGTCGCGAATTTCCTGGAAGCCCGCGGTCCGCCTGCCGTTCACCAGCACCACCGGCGCGCCGCCGCCGTCGCGGCCCCGGCCGCTGCCGGTCTGCGGCGCCAGTTCCTCCAGCAGCTCGGCGACCGAGCTCACGCCATAGGAACGGATGTCGGCCGGCGACAGCTGGATCTCGGGCGCGATGTCGCCGGGGACGGTTCCGGGCTGCGCGCGGCCCGTGACGACGATCTCGGTACCCTCGGTTTCCTCTTCCACGATTTCCGGCGGACCGGAATCACCGGGATCCTCCGGTGTCGTCTGGGCCGGAACCGGATCCGTTTGCGCTGCTGCAAGCGCAGGACTGGCCACACCCAGCAGCAACCATGCTGCCTTCGACATCGGACGCATTCATCTCTCCCACCCGCGCGACCCCGCGCGTTCACTTCAGCGATGGGCGTTAGCGACCAATTGTCGCAGAAGTTTCACGCCATCACGGGTGCGAAGGAATAAGTTTCCCCAGGTGTCGCTGCGATGAATCGTTCCGGGGCGATCCCGCGCGCGTCCAGCGCCGCGGCCAGCCGCATCACCGGCTCCTCGCGCGCTTCGTCGGTAAGCTGGAACGTGCCCCAGTGGATGCCCAGCGCGTGGCGGGCGCCCAGCACCTCGAACATCGCCACCGCCTCGTCCGGATCGGCGTGCTGCGGCGCCATGAACCAGCGCGGCGCATAGGCCCCGATCGGCAGCAGCGCGACGTCGGGGGAGCCATGCGCGGCAGCGATGTCACGAAAAATGTCGCCCCCGCACCAGCCGCTGTCCCCGGCGAAATAGACGCTGCCCGCCGGCGTATCGATCCAGTGCCCCGCCCACAGGGCCATGCGCCGGTCGCCGGTGCCGCGCGCCGACCAGTGGTTGGCCGGCACCAGCGTCGTCACCGCCCCGCCGGGCAGCGCGATCCGCTCGCCCCAGTCGCCCGCCACGGTGTTCGCCCCCGGCACGCCCTTGCGCACGATCGTGTCGTTGCCGAGCGGCATCACCATCAGCGGCTCGTCGCGCGCATGCAGCCGGCGCAGCGTCGCCATGTCGAGATGGTCGTAATGATTGTGCGACAGCAGCACCGCGTCGATCGGCGGCAGTGCGTCAAACGCGATCCCCGGCGCCGTCACCCGCTTTGGCCCCGCAAAGGAAAAGGGGCTCGCCCGCTCCGACCATACCGGGTCGGTGAGCAGGTTGATGCCGGCCGCCTGGATCAGCAGCGTGGCATGGCCGACCGCGGTGACGCACAGCCCGTGGACGCGCGGTTCGGGGACGGTCTGCGTCACCGGCACCGACTGCGGCCACGCGGCCGGCCGCTCGTTGATCTTCCACCGCAGCACGTCGGGCAGGCCGCGATCGCCAGACGGCATGCCCGGGTTGAAGAAGCGCGTCCCGTCGAAATGGTCGCTCGGCGGCCCCTGGTAATAGCGGTTGCGCGCCATTCAGCCCTCCCGCCCGGCCCGCCTGGGCACAGGGGCGCGCAGCGGCGCAGCAACTTGTGGAACAGCTTGGGTCACAGTCACCTCGTCGCTCGGTGGCGATCGGTGAACCGCCGAACGCCGCGGGAGTTCACCGGAAAAACGCGGTCCGCTCCGGCACCTACCCCCGATAGAGCACCCCGCCGGTCATCGGCTCGGGCGCACCGGTGGTGCCGGGGAAGGAAATCGGCAGCCCGCGCACCGACCGCGCCGCCAGATAGGCAAAGGCCTCTGCCTCGATGAAGTCGCCGCGCATCCCCAGCGTGTCCGATGAATCGGCCCGGCCCAGCGCATCCGCCAGCATCGCCATCATCACCGGATTGTGGCGCCCGCCGCCGCACACGATCCACTGCGCGGGCGGCTCGTCCAGCTGCGCGCGGCTCGCCACCACCGCCGCGACCGTGAACGCCGTCAGCGTCGCTGCCGCATCGGCGTCCGACAGCGCGGCCACCGCATCGAGCGGAAAGTCATAGCGGTCGAGCGACTTGGCCCCCGTGCGGGTGAAATAGGGCGACTCCATCAGCCGATCGACCACGGCGCGATCGACCGTCCCCGCCGCCGCCACGCGCCCGCCCTCGTCATAGCGGCCAAGGCCCCGCGCCTGCACCAGCTGGTCGATCAGCCCGTTGCCCGGTCCCACGTCGAACGCCGCAAGGCTGCCGTCGCGGCCGATGACGGTCACATTGGCGACCCCGCCGATGTTCAGGAACGCGACCGGCCGCGCGCACCCGGCCCAGTCGGCCAGCGCCGCGTGATAGATCGGGGCCAGCGGCGCGCCCTGCCCGCCCGCCGCCAGGTCCGCCTGGCGTAGGTCCGCGACCACCGGCACCCCCAGCGCCACCGCCAGCGCATCGGGATCGCCCAGCTGGATCGACAGCTTGCGCTCGGGCCGGTGCAGCACCGTCTGGCCGTGAAAGCCGACCAGCTCGATCGTGCCGGCGTCGGGCTGCGCCAGCAATTCGCGCGCGGCGCGGACATGGACGTCGTGGATCACCCGCTCGGCCTCGGCAAAGCTCGCCGGGCGCGGGCCGCGTCCGTCGCTTGCCACCGCATCCGCGGTCGCCTGCTCCAGCACCCGCCGTTCCTCGGCGTTGAACGGCAGCATCAGCGCGGGGCCGAACCCGGCGATCCTCTCGCCGTCCGTCTCCAGGATCGCGGCATCGACACCGTCCAGCGAAGTGCCGCTCATATACCCCAGCACGCGCATTGCCCGCTCTCCCCCGAAATCGCCGCTCGCCGCGCGACGCGACCCGCGATAGCGTGTGCGGCGCGGCGCTGCTGGCCAATCCAAAGCACAGCGCGCCGGGCGATGCCAGCGTGGAGGCATGACCATGTCGGACGGCGATCGGTGCGAAGTGCTGGTGGTGGGTGCAGGACCCACCGGGCTCATGGCGGCGCTGCTGCTGCGACGACAGGGGATCGACGTCCGCATCGTCGACCGCAATGCCCAGCCCAGCCGCGAGTCCCGCGCCTTTGCCGTCTCGGCACGAACGCTGGAGCTGTTCGCCAGCCTCGGACTCGCCGACGCGCTGCTCCAGCGCGGCGTCATCAACAGCAGCATCGGCTTCCACGTCTCGGGCGAATGGATCGGCGGGCTCGACTTCGATCAGGCGAGCGCCCCCGACACGCCCTATCGCTTCATCCTGATGCTGCCCCAGGCAGAGACCGAGGCGGTGCTGCTCGACGCGCTGGACGAGGGCTGGCTGGCGGTGGAGCGCGAGGTGGAGGTCACCGGCCTTTCCGCCGATGCCGATGGCGTGCGGGTAAAGGCGCAGGATGCGACCGGCGTCGCCACCACCCTCCACGCCCGCTACGTGATCGGCGCGGACGGCGCGCACAGCATCATCCGCCACGCGCTCGACCTGCGGTTCGAAGGCGCGCCCTATCCGCAGAACTTCCTGTTGGGCGACGTCGCGGTCGACTGGCCGCTCGGGCATGATCGCTTCCGCGTCTTCGTCCACGCCGACCGCATCGGCCTCTATTTCCCGCTCGACGGCGGCAGCATGTCGCGGGTCATGACGACCGACCTGCGCGCCGATCCCGACGAGCACGCCGCCCCCGACCTCAGCCTCGCCGAGCTTCAGGATGCCTTCCAGGAGGCGAGCTGCCTTCCCGTCACCCTCTCGCAACCGCAATGGCTGACGCGCTTTCGCAGCCATCACCGAGTGGTCGATCGCTATCGGGTCGGGCCCGTGTTCGTCGCGGGGGATGCCGCCCACATCCACTCGCCCGCCGGCGGCCAGGGCATGAACACCGGGCTGCAGGATGCCGCCAACCTCGCCTGGAAGCTCGTTTCGGTGCTGCGCGGGGGCGCGCCGGACGCGCTCCTCGACAGCTATGGCGCCGAACGCCTGCCCGTGGCGCAGGACGTGCTGCGCTTCACCAACCGCATTTTCAGCGCGGCCGCCGGCCAGGTCGGCTGGCGGGCGTGGCTGCGCGACGCGCTCGCGCCCATGCTGGTCGGCCCGGCCTCCGCGCTCGACGTCGTCCAGGACCGCGCCTTTCGCAAGTTCGCCCAGATCGACATCGCCTATTTTCCCAACCCCGCCGTCGCCGAATGCGCGAAGGGGCCTTCCCCCCGCCCCGGCGAACGCGCGCCCAATGCGCAGCTGACCCGGCACCGCGACCTGTTCGACCTGCTGTCGGGCTATCGCTTCCATGTCCTTGCCCTGTCCCACCGACATCTTTCGCCGACCGAGGCCGGCGCCCTCGCCGACGCGCTCGCGCGGCTTTCGGGGGAGCGGGTCGCCACCCATCTGCTCGCGCGGCTGACGGTGGGCGCGCATGGGTCGGTCGAACGGCTCGAGCGCGCCGACCTGTTCGAGCGCTACGGCCTCACCGCCGAAGACGCACAGGCGCTGCTCCTGGTCCGCCCCGACGGCGTCGTCGCCTGGCGCAGCGACAGCATCGACCTCCCCGGCTGCACCACCTTCCTCCGCCGCCTGGGTGTCGCCCCCCACTGATCCCGCCTGCCCGCGCTGTCCTACCGGCCGGAACCATGGCATGGAGGCGCCACGCTGCCCTGTGGCGCAGCCCGCGCAATGCCGCGCCTTGGCCTCACCTTAGACGAACCTTCCGCCGCGATGACCCTGCCGATCCACGCCGTCCTGCCCGATCTGCTCGGCCACCTGGCCAGCCGCAGCAGCGTCGTGCTCGTCGCCCCGCCCGGCGCCGGCAAGACCACCGCCGTCGCCCCTGCGCTGCTGGGGGAAGCCTGGTGCACCGGCGAGATCCTGCTCCTCTCGCCCCGCCGCATCGCCGCCCGCGCCGCTGCCGAACGCATGGCAGCACTTGCCGGCGAGCCCGTAGGCCGCACCTTCGGCTATGCCACCCGCATGGACAGCCGCCGCTCGGCCGAAACCCGCGTGACGGTGGTGACCGAGGGCATTTTCGTCGCCCGTATCCAGGCGGATCCCGAACTCGCCGGCATCTCGGCCGTTCTGTTCGACGAAGTCCACGAACGCAGTCTCGACAGCGACTTCGGCCTCGCCCTCGCGCTCGACGCCCAGGCCGGGTTGCGCCCCGACCTGCGCATCGTCGCCATGTCGGCGACCCTCGACGGTGCCCGCTTCGCCCGCCTGCTCGACGACGCGTCGGTGGTGGAAAGCGAAGGCCGCAGCCACCCCCTCGAACTCCGCCACCTCGGCCGCGCCGCCGGACAGCGGATCGAGGACAGCATGGCCCGCGCCATCCGCACCGCGCTTGCCGATACCGACGGCGGCGTCCTCGCCTTCCTGCCCGGCGTAGGGGAGATCGAGCGCACCGCCGAACGGCTGGAGGGCCTCGGCCCCGACATCGTCCTCCACCGCCTGCACGGCAGTCTCGAGCCCGCCCAGCAGCGCGCCGCCATCGCCCCCGATCCGCAAGGGCGCCGCAAGCTCGTCCTCGCGACCTCGATTGCCGAGACGTCGCTCACCCTCGACGGCATCTCGACCGTGGTCGACTCCGGCCTCGCCCGCCGCCCGCGCTACGATCGTGCCGCCGGCATGACCCGGCTGGTGACCGAGCGTGCCAGCCAGGCCGCCGTCACCCAGCGCGCCGGTCGTGCCGCGCGCCAGCGCCCCGGCGTCGCCTATCGCCTGTGGGAGGCCGCCGCCACCGCTGGCCTGCCGCGCTTCGACCCGCCCGAGATCCTGGAGGCGGACCTGTCGGCGCTGGTTCTCGACTGCGCGCGCTGGGGCGTCGCCGATCCCACCACGCTGCGCTGGCTCGATCCCCCCTCGCCCGCCGCCGTAGCCGAGGCGAAGGCACGCCTCACCACGCTGGAGGCGATCGACGCCGACGGGCGGCCGACCCCGCACGGCGCGGTGATCGCGTCCCTGCCGCTGCCCCCGCGGCTCGGCCACATGCTGGTCCGCGCCGGCGAGCGCGGCCTCGCCCAGGTTGCGGCCGAAGTCGCGGTGCTGCTGGGCGAGCGCGGCCTCGGCGGCCAAGACGCCGACCTCGAACTGCGCCACCGCCGCTGGCGCACCGAGCGCGGCCAGCGCGCCGAAGCCGGTCGCCGCATGGCCCAGCGCTGGGCCCGGCTCGTCCCCGCCGCGCCGCCTGCCGATCGCGATCCCCAGGCGCTCGCCACCTGCGTCGCGCTCGCCTTTCCAGACCGCGTCGCCCGCCGCCGCGACGCCAGCGGTGAGCATTGGGCAAGCGTGGGCGGTCGCGGCTTCCGCCTCGACCCGACCTCGCCGCTCGCCAGTGCCGAATGGCTCGCGGTCGCCGAAACCCAGGGCGCGGCCTCGGGCGCGCGCATCCTCTCGGCCGCCGCGCTCGACCTTTCCACCATCGAATCGCTGTTCGGGGATCGCATCGCCGTGCGCCGCGATGTCGCCTTCGATCCCGCCACCGGCGCGATCAGCGCGGTCCGCGCCCGCGCGCTCGGCGCGCTGCGGCTGAGCTCCGGCCCCGACAGCGCCGCGTCCGCGGCCGAGATCGAGGGGGCGCTGCTCGAGGGCGTCCGCAACCACGGCCTCGCCCTCCTGCCCTGGGGGGACGATGCCGCTGCGCTCCGCGCCCGCGCGCGGTTCGCGGCCGAGATGGGCGGGATCGACGATCCCTTGTCGGACGCGGTGCTGCTCGACCGGCTCGACGAATGGCTGCCGCCGCTCCTCTCGGGCAAGCGCCGCCTCGACGCGATCGCGCCGTCCGCGCTGGTCCAGGCGCTCGAGTCGCTCGCCGGATGGGACGCGATGCAGGCGGTCCGCCGCCTCGCCCCCGCCCGCTTCGAGAGTCCGGCGGGCTCGACCCACGCGATCGACTATGGTGCGGAGGGCGGTCCCCGGGTCGAGCTTCGCCCGCAGGCGCTGTTCGGCCTCGCCCGCCACCCGACCGTCGCCGGAGGCGCGGTGCCGCTGGTGCTGAGCCTCACTTCCCCTGCCGGCCGCCCGATCCAGACGACCCGCGACCTGCCCGGCTTCTGGGCCGGCAGCTGGGCCGCGGTCGCCAAGGAAATGCGCGGCCGCTATCCCCGCCACCCCTGGCCCGAGGACCCTGCCTCGGCCTCCGCGACGCTGCGCACCAAAAATGCGGATGCACGCCGCCGCGAGGGGCGTTAGAGCGTTTGCCAACAAACCCCATTCCCGCGTGGAGAAGCTTGTGCCGTCCGCCCGTATCTATCAGCGTCCCAAGAATTCCACCCAGTCCGGCCGCGCGCGGACCAATATCTGGGTCCTGGAGTTCGAGTCCACCGAACCCAAGTTCGCCGATCCGCTGACTGGCTGGGCAGGCTCTGTCGACACCCGCGACCAGGTCCGCCTGACCTTCCCGACCGCAGAGGCCGCGCAGGCCTATGCCGACAAGCACGGCATCACCTATCACGTGATCCCGGCGCCAGAGCGCAAGCTCAAGCTTCAGGCCTACGCCGACAACTTCCGCTAAGCGCTCCGCCCTCGGCCGGATCGCGGCCTGGCCGGGGCTAGGCCGCGGCCAGGATGCCGGCGCCGAGCAGCAGCAGCAGCTTCACGTCGATCGCCATGCCCTCGGCGCGCTTGGCAGCGACGAACGCGCCCACCTCCTTCAGGGGAACGCGGTGGACGACGATGTCCTCGCCGTCGACGCCGCCCCCCGGCCCGGTCTTCACCAGCCGGGTGGCGCGCATCAGCGTGAAGCCCTCGCTGACCATGCCGGGTGAGGAGTGGAAGGTCCCGAACGACTCGATTCGGCCGGGATGGTAGCCCGTCTCCTCTTCCAGCTCGCGCGCCGCCGCGATCGCGACACTTTCGCCTGCGACATCGTCGCCGACCAGTCCGGCGGGCAGCTCCAGGCAGCGCCTGCCCAGCGGCATGCGGAACTGATCGACCAGCAGCACGCAGCCCTCGTCGTCCACCGCCAGGATCACCGCCGCCTCGATGCCGCGGGCGCGGGCGACATATTCCCAGCTGCCCTGCTTCTTGGCGACGATATACTTGCCCTCCCACATCGTCTCGACGGGGAGCTCGGCGTCCTTGGTCATAGTTCGATCAACCGGTCCGGGAGTTCGTTGACGTCATCGGCGCTGCGCGGGAAGTGCTCGGCGAGCACCACCCCCACCTGCGCCACCGCCTGGGCCATGCCGTCGGCGACCCGGCCCTCGCGCACGGCGCCGACCAGCGCGGCCATCACCTCGCCCCATACTTCGGGCGCGACCTTGGCGTGGATGGCCTCGTCCGCGATCAGCTCGGCACGGTGTTCGGCCAGCGACAGATAGAGCAGCACCCCGGTACGGCCGCGGGTGCGCTTCTCGGCCGCGGTGCGGAACAGGCCCATGGCACGCCTGCGCACCCGCCGCGTCTTGGTGGCGCCCGGCGTCACCGCCAGCCGCACCTGCGGAAGGGTCAGCAGCAGCCGCACCACCAGGAACACCAGCACCTGCAGCACCAGCGCGATCAGCAGCAGCACGCTGGGGTGCACCACCTGCGTCCACGGGTCGAACACCCGCTCATACAGTGCGGCCGCGATGCCCGGCCACACCGACAGCAGCGCCAGCACCAACAGCATCGCCAGCACCGCCCAGTGCATCGCCACGTCGAGGTAACTGTCGGACTGTCCCGCGACGACCGTCACGATCTCGCCATCGGTGTTGCGCTCGGCCGCGGCCACGGCCTCGGTGACGACCGCGTGATCCTGTTCCGTCAGATGCATTACCAGCTCCCCGAAGCGCCGCCGCCGCCGAACGACCCACCGCCGCCGCCGCCAAAGCCGCCGCCGCCCCAGCCGCCGCCGGAACCGCCACCGCCGCCAAAGCCGCCCCAACCGCCGCCGTCGTCGTCGTCGTCGCGCGCGCTGCGTCCGATCTCGTTCGCGATCGTCCACAGGATGATCGGCCAGTTGGCGTCGACACCACCGCCACTGCGGCTGCCGCGTCCGCGATAGCGCCGTCTGCGCCCCTTGGCACCGCCGCGCCCGCGCAGCATCGACAGCAGCACGAACAGCAGCACCATGCCCCAGAACACCAGGGCCAGGTGGCTGCCGCCGCCGTTGCCGCCCCGCGCCGCGGTCGCATGGGTGCGGTCATATTCCGCCGCGGCCGCCTTGGCGCGTGCCTCGGCATCCGCATCCGGCAGCGACAATTGCGCCGCCAGGGCATCGGCGCCCGCGATGATGCCGCCCGGCAGGTCGCCGGCCTTGAACCGCGGCAGGATCGTGTTGTTGACGACAAGGCTGGAGAAAGCGTCGGTCAGCACGGGTTCCAGCCCATAGCCGACCTCGACCCGCACCTTGCGCTCGTTGGGCGCGACCAGCAGGATCGCGCCATTGTCGGCATCCTTCAGCCCGACGCCCCAGGCGCGGCCCAGCCGATAGCCATAGTCATCGATCGCATAGCCCTGCAGGTCGGGCACCGTCGCCACCACCAGCTGGTGGTTGGTCTTCTGCTGAAGCTGGTCGAGCTTCTGGGTCAGCGCCGCCTCCTGCTCGGGCGACAGGACGTTCGCCGCGTCCACCACGAAACCGGTGAACTTGGGAAAGTCCTGCGCCTGTGCAGGAGCGGCCGTCAGCCCGCACGCGAGCAGCGTCGCCAGCAGCAGCCGCAGCAGCGCCATGGCCCGGCTCAGCTACCGTTGCCGAAGTTGACCGTAGGTGCGGTCTCGGCGCCCGGCTGTGCCTGGAACGGGATCTTGGGCTTGGCGCCATAGAAGACGCGTGCGCCGATCGCGTCCGGGAAGGTCCGGATGCGGGTGTTATAGGCCTGCACCGCCTCGTTATAATCGCGCCGCGCGATGGCGATGCGGTTCTCGGTGCCTTCCAGCTGGCTCTGCAATGCCATGAAATTCTGGTTGGCGGTCAGCTGCGGATAGGCTTCCACCACGGTGCGCAGCTGGCCCAGCGCCTGGGTCAGCTGGTTCTGCGCCTGGCTGAACCGCTCGAAGGTCGCCGGATCCGACAGGTCGTTGGTGGTGATGTTGATCGAGGTCGCCCGCGCGCGTGCCTCGGTCACCCGCTCCAGCGTGCCCGACTCGTGCGAGGCATAGCCCTTCACGGTCGCAACCAGATTGGGGACCAGGTCGGCGCGGCGCTGGTACTGGTTCTGCACCTCGCCCCACTTCGCGTTCACATTCTCCTCGGCGGTCGGGATGCTGTTCACCCCGCAGGCGGCGAGCAAACCCGCACCGAGCATTGCCAGCATCGTCCGAAAGCGCATCACCTTCTCCTTAAGCCTTGGTATATCCCTATGTAGCGGCGCACGCTCGCTCCGCGAAGGGCAATCGAACAGGAGGCATGGATGACGCTGTTGCAGGAATTCCGCACGTTCGTGGCACGCGGAAACGTGCTCGATCTGGCTGTCGGCGTCATCATCGGCGCCGCCTTTGCGACCATCACCAAGTCGCTGACCGACGACCTCATCATGCCGGTGATCGGCTGGCTGTTCGGCGGCTTCGACTTCTCCAGCTACTTCATCCGCCTGGGCCCGATCCCGGCGACCTACACCGGCTCGCCCGATAATTATGCGGCGCTCAAGGCGGCGGGCGTGCCGCTGTTCGGCTATGGCCAGTTCGTGAGCGTGGTGATCAACTTCCTGATCCTCGCCTTCATCGTCTTCCTGCTGATCAAGTTCGTGAACCGCGCGATCTCGGTCGTGCACGAGGGTAAGGAGGCGGAAACCGCCGCCGAAGCCGCCGAGATCGCACTGCTGCGCGAGATTCGCGACGAGCTGCGCGCGGGAAAGACGCCGTCGCAGACCGTCTGAAGACAGGGGTGGGCGCTGGCCTCAGTGCCCGCCGCGGCAGGCGAGCGTCTCGACCAGTTCCTCGATCCGCGCGGGATCCCCGGCCGCAATGACCTCGCCGTTGCTGGCGGCGTGCAGCGGGTCGCCCGCCCAGTCGCACATCCGCCCGCCGGCCCCTTCGACCACCGGCACCAGGGCGGCGAAGTCGTGGAGCTTCAGCCCCGCCTCGATCACCACGTCGAGGTGGCCGGAGGCCAGGCACGCGTAATTATAGCAGTCGCCGCCCAGCACGGTGCTGCGCACGCCGGCATCGACATGCTCGAACGCGTGGAGCTGATCGTCCGTGAACAGCGCCGGCGAGGTCGTCGCCAGCAGCGCGTCGGCCAGGTCGCGGCAGCGGCGGGTATGCGCCTCCTGCCCGTTGAGGGTGGTCTGCCGGCCGACGACGCCCAGCCAGCGCTCGCGCAGGATCGGCTGGTCGATGATGCCCAATACCGGCCAGCCGTTGTCGACCAGCGCGATCAGCGTGCCAAAGATCGGGCGCCCGGCGATGAAGGCGCGGGTGCCGTCGATCGGGTCCAGCACCCACTGCCGCCCGCTGGTGCCGGCGCGCTCCCCCTCCTCCTCGCCCAGGATGCCGTCCATCGGCCGCTCGGCGATCAGCAGCCGGCGCATCGCCGCCTCCGCTTCCTTGTCGGCCAGCGTCACGGGCGAGGCATCTTCCTTGGTCTCCAGCCCGAATTCCGCGCGGAAACGGGGGCGGATCGCGGCGCCGGCGGCATCCGCAAGGCGCAGGGCGAGGTCGATGTCGGTCTGGGATACGGGCATGTCCCGACCCTAGACGGGGCATCCGCCCCCGCCAACCACGAAGCAGCACGGCGCCCACGTCAAGTCGCGTGACGGACGCCCGGGCGCGCGCTACGCTTGTGAAAATCCTGCGGGAGTTCGACCATGCGTCCGATGCTGCTGATTGCCTCGTTGCTGCTGCCGTTCGCCACCCCGGCCGGGGCCGCGCTCGCCCCCGGGGCCAAGGCGCCCGACTTCGTCGCCAAGGGCGCCATCGCCGGCAAGCCCTTCACGCTCAACCTGCGCTCGCAGCTGCGCAAGGGGCCGGTGGTGCTCTACTTCTTCCCCGCCGCCTTCACCGGCGGCTGCAATGCCGAGGCGCGCGCCTTTGCAGAGGCGGTCGACGATTTCCGCGCGGCCGGCGCGACCGTGATCGGCATGTCCGCAGACCCGCTCGACAAGCTGGAGGCCTTCTCGGCCCAGCATTGCGCGGGAAAGTTCGCGGTGGCGAGTGCCACGCCGCGGGTCATCCGCGGCTTCGATGTCGCGAGCGGCGGCGCCGGTTCCGGGCGCACCACGACCAGCCGGACCAGCTATGTGATCGCACCCGATGGGCGCATCCTCTTCGCGCACGACGACTCCAGCCCGCTCGAGCATGTCCAGCGCACGCTCGCCGCGGTTCAGGCCTGGCATCGGCAGCATGGTGGCGGCCGCAGCTGAGGCGGTAAGATTTGGCGCCGAGGTGTGGCGGATTGCGCCGCAAGCTTGTGGTGGAATTTACCACCTCGGCAGGTCTGAGATTTAAAGATCCCCTGTTTTCCGTCACTTAAGAAACTGGCACGACACCTGCAAAGTAACTGGCATCGGCAGCCGGATGGTCCGGAAGCCGCGAGACCAGGGACTTTCTACCATGTCGACTCGCCTCCAGACTCTGCAGTTCAGCGTCGCCTCGCTCGTTGCTTCGGTCGCTTTCGCAGCACTGATGATCAGCTCCGCCGCATCGGTTGTCCCGGTCGCCTGACCGGGACGGCATCTCCACACTCGGAGACACAGACATGCGCTCTTTCCTTCTCGTCCTCGCCTCCTTCGCCACCACCGCCGTGGTGATCGTCGCGACCAGCGTGCCCTTCACCGGCGGCATCGCCTGACCCGACAGCAAGCCGGTCTCAACTGACATGCCACTTGTTCTGCACGTGTAACGAACCCTAGGATTGCGGGCGCCGGCGGAGCCAAGCCGACGCTGAGCGGTTGTCCAAGGGGCAAGCAGCAAGAGGAGTTAGGATGCTCGAACATCTACCACGCTGGCTCGGAGCGCTCCTGCACGATGTCCGTGCCGGCGCGAGCAAGCTCACCATCGTGGACCCGGCGCTGGGCGAGTTCACGGCGCTGAATCTCGCGAGCCCCGCCTTTGCCGACGGCGTCCGCCTGCCGGAACGCTTCACCGCCGACGGCGCCGGCGTCTCGCCGCCGCTCTACTGGACGGGCGTGCCGGAGGGCACCGAATCGCTGGTGCTGCTGGTCGAGGATCCGGACGCGCCCGCCGCACAGCCGCTGGTCCACGCCATCGTCTGGGGCATGCCGCCGACCACCGACCAGTTGCGCGAAGGCGCGATCCAGGCCGATGGCGACGGCGCGCTCGACGGCAGCGACGTCGGCCGCAACAGCTATCTGCGCGAAGGCTGGCTGCCGCCCGATCCACCCAGCGGCCATGGTGAGCACCGCTATGTCTTTCAGCTCTTTGCGCTCGGCCCGGGCGAGGATCCCGCTCCCACGCCGGGCCGCGGCGCGGTCATCGATGCGATGGCCGGGCGCGTGCTCGCAGCCGGCCTGCTGACCGGCACCTATTCGCGCGACGAACCGGCCGACATCGGCCCGGTCGGAACGGCGGTCCCCGCCTGACCAGTTGCCCGAAGGGATACGGCGCGGTCCCTTCGGGCCTCGGCCGGATCAGCCGTTGACGATGGTCCCGCCGTTCGGGTGCAGCACCTGCCCCGACATGTAGCTCGCATCCTCGCACGCCAGGAACAGGAACGACGGCGCCACTTCATTGGGCTCGCCGCGGCGGCCCATCGGCGTGCTCTCGCCGAAGCTCTCGAGCTTTTCGGGCGTCGCGCCACCGGACGGGTTGAGCGGCGTCCAGATCGGGCCCGGCGCCACCGCATTCACGCGGATGCCCTTTTCGATCAGGTTTTCGGACAGGCTGCGGGTGAAGGCGGTGATCGCCCCCTTGGTGGACGAATAGTCCAGCAGCTCCTTCGACCCCTGGTACATGGTGACGGAGGTGCAGTTCACGATCGCCGCGCCCGGCTTCAGGTGCGGCATCGCCGCCTGCACCAGGAAGAACATCCCGAAGATGTTGGTCTGGAAGGTGCGGCGCAGCTGCTCCTCGGTGATGTCGGTGATTTCCTTGTCGGCATGCTGCTCGCCGGCGTTGTTCACCAGCACGTCGAGCTTGCCGAACTCCGCGATCACCTTGGCAACGGCCTGCTCGCAGAAGGCCTTTTCGCCGATGTCGCCGGCGATGGTGAGCGCGCGCCGGCCCTCGCCCCGCACGATCTCGGCGGTCTTCTCGGCATCGTCATGCTCGCACAGATAGACGATCGCCACGTCCGCGCCCTCGCGCGCATAGAGCGCGGCGACTGCACGGCCGATGCCGCTGTCTGCGCCGGTGACGATCGCGACCTTGTCCTTCAGCCGCCCGGAGCCGGGATAGCGCGGCTGCCAGTCGGGCTTGTCGTCCATCCCGCTCTCGTGGCCGGGCAGCGCATCCTCATGGATCATCGGGTCGAAGTCACTCATTGCGAAGGCCTTTCATGGGGATGGCCTTTGAACGGGAGCAGCGCGCGCGAAGTTCCTGAAGCGTCGGCTAGAGGTCGAGCTTTTCGTAGTCCGGCGGCGGCGTCACGCCCTCCATCCGCTCGGCGAGGAGAGGGCGGAAGCTCGGGCGGCTCTTCATCCCGACATACCAGCGCTTGGCCGTCGTATGCGTCTTCCAGTCGATGCCGCCCAGATAGTCCGCAACCGAGATCTGCGCCGCGGCCGCCAGGTCGGCCAGGCTCATCGTCGCCCCGCCCAGCCACGCCCGGTGATCGAGCAGATAGTCGATATAGTCGAGATGCTCGACCGCCGCCTTCATTGCATCGCGCAGCGCCCGCGTGTCCGGCGGCAGCCGGTGGACGATCCGCTTCTCCATCCGCTCCAGCAGCAGGGGGCCGGTAATCTCGCGGAAGAAATGCGTGTCGAACCAGGTGACCAGCCGCCGAATTTCCGCGCGGTCGGCCGCACTGCCGTTCAGCATCGCCGCCTTGTCGACGGTTTCCTCAAAATATTCGCAGATCGCCGCGGAATCGATCAGCGTTACGCCGCGCTCGACATCTACCATCACCGGGGTCTGGCCGGCCGGGTTCATGTCGAGGAACTCGTCGCGCCGGGCCCAGGGCGATTCCCGCACGGGTTCATAGCCGATGCCCTTTTCGGAAAGGAGCAGGCGAACCTTGCGGGAAAAGGGACACAGGGGAAATTGCAGGAGCTGCCACATGGCTTTTGCTGTTAGGCGGGCGAACACGCGGGCGGAAGGGGCTTGATGCAGGGCGGGTACATAGAATGACGGCAGTGCTGTGGCTTGCAGGGGCTATCCTGCTGGCAGAAGTGTCGCGCCATCGTGCGATCTGTGCCGTTGCGGTACTGCTTGCATGCATCAGCGGCACGACGCTGCCCGATCTCGATCTGTCGCTCGGGCTGGTGCACCGAAGCATCCTGACTCACGGGCCCTTGCTGCCCGCGCTGCTCCTGCTGGGGCCGCCGCGCTGGCGGGTGGTGGCCGCCGGGCTTGCGCTGGGCATCGGCCTCCACGTCGCGGCCGACAGCTTTCCCAATGCCATGACCGGTTATGCGACGGTGAAGCTGCCGTTCGCCGGCTCGATCGGCGCGACCGCTTCCTATGCCTGGCTGGCGCTCAACGCGCTCGGCCTCAGCATCGCCGGTACGGTGCTGCTCGCACGCGAGTTCCCACCGCGCTGGTGCGTCGGGCTGCTGGCGGCAAGCGCCGCGATCGGCATCGCCTATCTGTTCGTCACCGACGGCGGCTGGCCGGCGCTGGGCGTCTATGCCGCGTTTGGCTGGCTCGCCGTCCGCCAGCGCAAGCGCGAGCGGATCGCCTGACGCGTCAGCGGCAGGTCGTACCCGGCCGCGTCGCCTCCCACGCCACCGTCTGCAGCCGCGCTGCCATGTCGCCGCCGATGCCCAGCTCGGTTGCCGCCGTCTCGCCGCGCCCAAGCGTCCGCGGGTCGCGGCCGGTGACTTCTGCAAACACGATCAGCGCCTCCAGATAATAGCCGTACGCGCTCGCGTGATACTGGTCGTAGGACCAGAGCGGCGCCTGGTCCCAGGCGATGCCGTCATAGGGGTTGGCATCCGCGACCCCGCGCGCAATCGCGCAGTTGAACCCCTCGCCCACCGGCAGCACCCGCGTTCCCGGCCGCACCTTGGCCGCCTGGTCATAAGCCGCACGCAACTCCCTCGCCATCGTCGCGATCGGCTTGCCGCGCCACGGGCTCTGCTTCTGGAACACCAGGTCCGGTCGCGACCAGGTCGCCATCAGCCGCAGGTCGACCTTTGGATTGCGCGCCGCAAACAGCGCCGACAGGCGCCGCACCCCCTCGACCAACCCGGCGGGGTCGCCCGGCCGCTGCGGATCGAGCGTGCTGTATTCCTGCAGGACGACATGGTCCCAGGCCCGGTCCAGCCGGTCGCGCCGGTTCTCCCAATGCCAGTTGAGCGTGCGCCCGCCCGCGGTCTCAAGCGACACCTGATACTCGAGCCCCGCCTGCTCCGTGAAGCGCTTGAACAACGCCGGGACGCCGCCGATCCCCTCGCCGTTGAGATCGGTGACCGCGTCCGCGCGATATTTCCACGCGGGGGAGTTGGCGCCAAAGGTAAAGCTGTTGCCGACGAACAGGATGGTCTCGGCGCAAGCAGGCGCTGCTCCCGCCAGGAGCGCGGCCGCAGCAGCGGCAATCCAGCGGTTGATCTGCAAGTTCCTCTCCCGATGCGCCCTCGGTCCGTGGCGATGGCATCAACCGCAATCCCCTAGCCGACCGCACCTGTCTCTGGTCAAGACGCGCCCCGCAAAACAGCGCCGCGCAAGCACGCCGGCAAGTGCGCCGCAGTCCATCTCCAGGCACGTACGTAGTTTATGAAGTCGCTATCGCTCTACCCCGCTGCGAGCGTACTTCGCCGCAACATTCCTGATGTATGATTGTCATCGACAATTGTTGCACCTACCCACCTCGCAGGCAGACGCGACCCAGTGAGTCCAGCAGAGTCTCGCTTAGATGTCCGCCCCGCGACCCCGGCAAATGACCGGGGCGTGTCCAGACTCCAGCACTATATCTCCCACTCCCGATACACGCGATTCGGCCGGCCTGGTGCTGCCGTCCGGTGTTCCGCGTCCGAGGACTTGTATGAAGCTCCATCACATCTTGGGGGGCGGCGGAATAGTCGCGCTTGCCCTTGGCTCCGTCCATGCGGCAGCAGCCGGCGCATCCCCGCAAAGCAGCACCCCCGGCACCGTCGTAGCGCCCCGACAAAGCGGCGCCTCCAACCCCTATAAGCGCTGGGCAACACCCCGGCCGGCGCCGACACCCACCCCTTCCCCGGCCGCCACATCCAGGACGACAGCGGCGACCACGTCCGTCACCGCGACGGCGACGGCGTCCACGGCCGTTCGGCAGTCGGTCGCGCTGGGCAATGATCCGGCGGTGCTCACCCAGTATCAGAACTGGCTGGGCCGCCCGGTCGACGGCGTGACCCTCGCCGGCGGCTCGGCAAACTGGACGGACTGGCAGAATTCGCCCGGCTATCTGGCGAACCGCTACAAGGGAAAGACCAGCGACATCCTCTGGTCGATCCCCCTCATCGTGAAGGGCGCGACCCTCGATGAGGCAGCACGCGGCGGCTATGATTCCTATTACCGGACGTTGGCGCGCAACATGGTGAACTTCTCGTCGAACGATCCGTACATCAACGTGCGGGTCGGCTGGGAATTCAACGGCAAGGGCTGGTTCCCCTGGTCCGCCGTCGGCAAGGCGGAGCAGTACAAGGGCGCGTTCCGCCACTTCGTCCAGGCCTTCCGCTCGGTCGCGCCCAAGCGCTTCGTGTTCGAATGGGCGCCCAACGTCGGCAATGTCGGCATGGACCCGACCACCGCCTATCCCGGCGATGACGTCGTCGACATCATCAGCATGGATTTCTACTGGGACACCCGCTGGCTTGGCACCGATCCCGCCAAGGCGTGGAACACGATGGTGACACAGAAGTGGGGGCTCCAGTGGCACCAGGACTTCGCAAAGGCGCACAACAAGCCCACCGCCTATTCCGAATGGGGCGTGAACTCCGACACGGCAGGTCCGTACATCCAGTCGGCCTCGAAATGGTTCGACGCCCATCGCGTCGTCTACCACGCCTATTGGAACAATAATTCCAACTTCCGCGGCGACCTCAGCCACGGTCAGTATCCGCGCACAGCCTCGACCTTCAAGGCGACCTTCGGCCCCAAGCCCAAGGCAGGCCCGATCCCGATCGTCGCTCGATAAGCCAGGCGGGCCGCTCCCATGCGGGGCGGCTCGCCTGAATCTCCCGCGACTCAGCCGCCGGAAACGAACGACAGCCGACCGCACGAAAGGTGCCGGCCGGCGAGGCAGTCTTGCGATGTGGAAGGTCCGCGCTGGATGCCCCGTGAGGATTCGAACCTCAATTAACGGAGTCAGAGTCCGTGGTCTTACCATTAGACGACAGGGCAACGTCGCTGCGGTGGAGCGGGCCTCTAAGCGGCGGCCTCGCGGTGGTCAAGTCCCTATTGCGCCACCGGCGGCGGCTGGGGAGCCTGCCACAGCCGGCGATCAGCCTCGCCTTGCCGTTGCCATAAGGTTCCGCTAGCTTTTTCCCCAAGCACCGAGCGGCGGATCTCCGCCGTGACGGAACAGAACATAAGAAGAAAGTGACGGCATGGGGGATTCGACCGCCCGGTTGCCGCACCGGCGGGGTACGTCCCCCGCCCGTTCGGGACCACATGCACCAGCGCAATCGCGCTTTCCGAAGGCGCGCCACTTTGCGGCGCTGGACCTTGGCACCAACAACTGCCGGCTGCTGATCGCGCGGCCCCAGGGCTCCGGATTCGCGGTCGTCGACGCCTTTTCGCGCATCGTGCGACTCGGAGAGGGACTTGCGGCGACCGGCCGGCTGAGCGAAGCCGCGATCGACCGTACCATCGCGGCGCTCAAGATCTGCGCCGACAAGCTGCGCCGACGCAACGTCACCCTGTCGCGCGCGGTCGCGACCGAAGCGTGCCGGCGGGCCACCAACGGCGCCGACTTCATCCGGCGCGTACATGAGGAGACCGGTATCTTTCTGGACGTGATCTCGGCGGAGGAAGAGGCGCGGCTGGCCGTGCTCGGCTGCCATGCGCTGCTCGAACCCGGCGACGGCCCGGCGCTGGTGTTCGACATCGGCGGCGGCTCGACCGAACTGGTGCTGCTCGACACCTCCGGCCCGGTGCCCAGCGTCGTCGACTGGCACAGCACCCCCTGGGGCGTGGTGTCGCTGACCGAAAGCCTGGGCGCCGGCCGCGCCGCCCCGATCGCAAGCGGCGCGTTCGAGGCCATGCGCGCCTGCGTATCCGAAAGCTTCGCGCCCTTCGCCGCCCGCCTGCCCCAGGTAGAGGGGCAGCGCCGCCTGCTCGGCACCAGCGGCACGGTGACGACGCTCGCCAGCGTCCATCTCGGTCTCGACAGCTATGACCGGTCCGCGATCGACGGCCTGATCGTCCCCGCCGACGCCATGCGCCAGGTCAGCCGCCGGCTGGCCGGGCTCGAGCTTTCCGGCCGGGCGCGAGTCGCCTGCATCGGCCCGGAGCGCGCCGACCTGGTGGTCGCGGGCTGTGCGATCCTGGAGTCGATCCTCGACCTGTGGCCTGCCGAACGCCTGGGGGTTGCCGATCGCGGCATCCGCGAGGGCATTCTGCGCCGCCTGATGCAGGGACGCTACGCATGAGGGGCGCACCTCCCGGACGCCAGCGGGTCCGCACCGCCCGCGGCCGCACGCCGCAGTCGACGCGCTGGCTCGAACGGCAGCTCAACGACCCCTATGTGAAGCGCGCCAAGGCAGAGGGCTATCGCAGCCGCGCCGCCTACAAGCTGCTGGAGCTCAACGAGCGTTTCCACCTGCTGCGCGGGGTGAAGCGCGTGGTCGACCTCGGCATCGCGCCGGGCGGCTGGGCGCAGGTCGTGCGCAAGCTCTCGCCCTCCGCGACCGTGGTTGGCATCGATCTGCTGCCGGTCGATCCGATCGACGGCGTCACCATCCTCCAGCTCGACTTCCTCGACGACAGCGCGCCCGACCTGCTGCGCGAGGCGCTGGGCGGCGAGGCGGACCTGGTGATGTCGGACATGGCGGCGAACACCGTCGGCCATCCCCAGACCGACCACCTGCGCACCATGGCGCTGGTGGAAGCGGGCGTGATGTTCGCCTGCGAAGTGCTGCGTCCCGGCGGCGCCTTCGTCGCCAAGTCGCTGGCCGGCGGCGCGGACAATGCCCTGATCGCCGAACTCAAGCGCAACTTCCAGACCGTGAAGCACGCCAAGCCCCCGGCGAGCCGCAAGGGTTCGTCCGAATGGTATGTCATCGCGCAAGGGTTCAAGGGCCGCGCAAAGACCGCGTCGGAAGACACGGCGGACGAATAGACCATCCAAGGGGGCAGTGGCTGGCGCCGCCGCCCCCCTGCGCCACGATCCCACCTCTCGTCCTTGCCCAGGGAGCCTGAACCGATGAACGCTCAAGTGCTGGCGGTTGCGCGGGACGAGGCGCATCGTTTCTCCAAGCAACCGGCGGGGGAGCTGAAGCTCCTCGCCGGCCTGGGCATCGAAGGGGACGCGCATCAGGGCGTGACGGTACAGCATCGGTCGCGTGTCAAAACCCACCCTGACGAGCCCAATCTGCGCCAGGTCCATCTGATTCATTCCGAACTGCTGCAGGAACTCGAGGCACAGGGCTTCGCGGTCCGGCCCGGCGATCTGGGCGAGAACGTGACGACGACCGGTGTCGACCTGCTTGGCCTGCCGACGGGCACGCGGCTGGCGATCGGGGCCGAGGTCGTGCTGGAAGTGACCGGCCTCAGAAATCCCTGCTCCCAGATCGAGCGGTTTCAGACCGGCCTGCTTGCCGCCGTCGTCGGGCGTGGGCCGGACGGCGCGGTGATCCGCAAGACGGGCGTCATGAGCGTGGTGCGCGCCGGAGGCGCGATCCGGCCGGGCGACGCGATCGAGGTCACCCTGCCCCCGCCCCCGCACCGGCCGCTGCAACCGGTATAACCGGCCCGGAGCGGGGCTGACATAGATGGCGAGCGGACGTTTGCCGTTGAAGCCGCGCCGCTCCGTAGTTCGCCGCGCGGCGGCGCCTTGCCTTCGGCGGGGCGTTGCGCCACTCCCCCGCACATGAACGCTCCCGCTCCCAAGCCCTGGGTCCTCGACATCGCGCCCTATATCCCGGGCCGCGCGTCCACCGATGGCGGCCGGCCGGTCGCCAAGCTCTCCGCCAACGAGAACCCGCTCGGCACCTCGCCCGACGCCCGGGCCGCGTTCGCAGCGGCGCATACCAGCCTGGAGCGCTATCCCGATCCGAGCGCGACGGCGCTGCGCGAAGCCTTGGCAGCCGCCCACGGCCTCGATCCCGCGCGCGTGATCTATGGCACCGGCTCGGACGAGCTGCTGCATCTGGCCGCCGGCGCCTATGCGGGGCCGGGGGACGAGGCGATCTACGTCCGCTACGGCTTTGCGGTCTATGACATCGCGATCCGTCGCGTGGGTGCCACCCCGGTGGTGGCGCTCGATCGCGACTATGCGACCGATGTCGACGCGATCCTCGCGGCGGTGACCGATCGCACGACGCTCGTCTATGTCGCCAATCCCAACAACCCGACCGGCACCTTCACGCCCGCGGCAGAGATTGCGCGGCTGCACGCCGGCCTCCCCTCCCATGTCCTGCTGGTCCTCGACCAGGCCTATGCCGAATATCTGGAGCCGGAGGACGACGACCTCGGCCTGCAGCTGGTCGAGGCGCACGATAATGTCTTCGTGACGCGCACCTTTTCCAAGATCCACGGCCTTGCTGCCGAACGGATCGGCTGGGGCTATGGCTCGGCCGCGGCGATCGACGCGATGCACCGCATCCGCGCGCCCTTCAACGTCACCACCGCGGGCCAGCTCGCCGCCATCGCGGCCGTGCGCGACACCGGCTTCGTCGAGCGCAGCCGCGCCCACAACCGCCGCTGGCGCGACTGGCTGGCAAGCGAGGTTGCCGCACTCGGCAATGCCGGGCTGCGCGCGGTGCCGTCGGAAACCAACTTCCTGATGGTGCTGTTCGAGGGCCCGGTCTCGGCCGAGACCGCGTACAAGGGGCTGATGGACGCGGGCTACATCACCCGCTGGCTGCCGGGCCAGGGCCTCGTGAACGGCCTGCGCATCACCATCGGCACCGAAGAGCAGATGCGCGGCCTTGCCGCTGCGCTCCGCGGGATCGTCGGCTGATGCTGCCCTTCGCCCGCGTTGCCGTCATCGGCCTGGGGCTGATCGGCTCGTCGGTGGCGCGCGCGGTGCGCGAAGCCATGCCGAGCGTGCGGCTCACCGGCCACGATGCCGACCCGCAGGTGCGCGAAACCGCGCGCGCGCTCAACCTCGTCGATGACGTTGCCGATCACGCGGGTGCCGCGGTCACGGATGCCGAGCTGGTGATCCTGTGCGTGCCGGTTGGCGCAATCGGTGCGGTCGCCGCCGAACTCGCGCCCGACCTCCCCCCCGGCGTGATCGTCAGCGACGTCGGCTCCAGCAAGGCGAGCGTCGCCCAGGCGCTTGCCGCCGCCCTCCCCGGCGTCACGATCGTCCCGGCCCACCCGGTAGCGGGTACCGAGCGTTCGGGGCCGGAGGCCGGCTTTGCCACCCTGTTCCGCCACCGCTGGTGCATCCTGACGCCTGCCGAGGACACCGATCCGGTCGCGGTCGAGCGCGTCGCGGAGTTCTGGCGGCGGCTCGGCGCCGACATCGAACAGATGGCGCCCGAGCACCATGACCGCGTGCTCGCGATCACCAGCCACCTGCCGCACCTCATCGCCTATACGATCGTCGGCACCGCCTCGGACCTTGAGGAAGTGACCCAGAGCGAGGTGATCAAATATTCCGCGGGCGGCTTCCGCGACTTCACCCGCATCGCGGCGTCCGATCCGACGATGTGGCGCGACGTGTTCCTCAACAATCGGGAGGCGGTGCTCGACATGCTCCAGCGCTTCTCGGAGGATCTGTCCGCGTTGCAGCGTGCGATCCGCTGGGGCCAGGGGGACGAGCTGTTCGATCGCTTCACCCGCACCCGCGCGATCCGCCGCTCGATCGTCGAGCAGGGACAGGACGACGCCCGGCCCGACTTCGGCCGCAGCCACGAATAAAAAAGGGGGCCTCGCCGGGCCCCCTTTTCCTGTCAGTCCGCGAAGGGATCCCGTACCAGGATCGTGTCCTCGCGCTCGGGGCTGGTCGACACCAGCGCCACCGGGCACTGGATCAGCTCCTCGACCCGGCGGATGTACTTGATCGCCTGCGCCGGAAGCTCGGCCCAGCTGCGCGCGCCGGCCGTCGATTCCTGCCAGCCGGCCATGGTCTCGTAGATCGGCTCCACCTTCGCCTGGTCGGCGGCATGGGCGGGATAATAGTCGAGCGCCTCGTCGCCTAGCTTATAGCCCGTGCAGATCGAGATTTCCTCGAACCCGTCGAGCACGTCGAGCTTGGTGAGCGCGATGCCCGTCACGCCGGACACCGCGACCGACTGGCGCACCAGCACCGCGTCGAACCAGCCGCAGCGGCGCTTGCGGCCGGTGACGGTGCCGAACTCGTGGCCGCGCTCGCCCAGCCGCTGGCCGGTCTCGTTCTCCAGCTCGGTCGGGAACGGACCCGAACCGACGCGGGTGGTATAGGCCTTGGCGATCCCCAGCACGAAGCCGACGGCGCCCGGGCCCAGGCCCGAACCCCCGGCTGCAGTGCCGGCGATGGTGTTGGACGAGGTGACGAACGGATAGGTGCCGTGATCGATGTCGAGCAGCACGCCCTGCGCGCCCTCGAACAGGATGCGGCGGCCGCGGGTGCGCGCCTCGTTCAGGTCGCGCCAGACCGGCCGTGCGAACGGCAGCACGAAGCCCGCGATCTCGCGCAGCTGCTCCAGCAGCGCCGCACGGTCGATCGGCGGCTCGCCAAAGCCCGCGCGCAGCGCGTCGTGGTGCGCGGACAGGCGGTCGAGCTGCGGCTCCAGCGAATCGAGGTGCGCCAGGTCGCACACGCGCAGCGCGCGGCGGCCGACCTTGTCCTCATAGGCGGGGCCGATGCCGCGGCGGGTTGTGCCGATCTTGCCGGCGCCGCTCGCATCCTCGCGCAGTCCGTCGAGGTCGCGGTGGAACGGCAGGATCAGCGTGCAATTGTCCGCGATGCGCAGCGTGTCGGGGGTGACTTCCACGCCCTGGTCGCGAAGCCGCGCCACTTCGTCGCGAAGCGCCCAGGGGTCCAGCACCACGCCGTTGCCAATGACGGACGGCGTGCCGCGCACGATGCCCGACGGCAGCAGCGACAGCTTATAGGTCTTGCCGTCCACCACCAGCGTATGGCCGGCGTTGTGCCCGCCCTGGAAGCGGACCACCACATCGGCACGTTCCGCCAGCCAATCGACGATCTTGCCCTTGCCCTCGTCGCCCCACTGAGCGCCGATTACCGCCACGTTCGCCACGCCAATTCCTTTATATGCGTGAAAAGCGGGGCTGCCCTAGAGCGCGGGCGCCTCCGCGTCCACCCGTGCGGGCATCGCCGGGTGCCTCCGGCGGCGGTGCGCGCCCCGCGCGCGACCGCTAAGGGATCAATGTTTCTGCTGGCGCTCGTAGAGCGAGCGATAATGCTGGATGCGCGTGACGCGCAGCCCCGGCATGCCGGACCGGTCGATCGCGCGCTGCCAGCTGGCGAATTCCTCCGGCGACAGGCTGTAGCGGGTACAGACCTCGTCGATGGTGAGGAGCCCACCGTTGACGGCCGCGACGACCTCCGCCTTGCGCCGGACGACCCACCGCGTGGTGTCGGGCGAAGGAAGCGAGTCGAGCGTCAGCGGCTCGCCGAGTGGCCCGATCACCTTCGCGGGACGGATCTTTTGATTCTCGATCATCTTCTACCTCTATGGGCTGGTGGCCTGCCCCCCGTCTGGCCAGCAACCCTGTTCCGATCTGTTACGCGTTCCGGGTAAAGATTCCCTTCATCCCTCGACCGGCGGATTGCCCGGCGGCCGCAACGCTTCTGCAACCACCGGGTGGAAGGATCCATGCCGCGGCGACAGCAACCCGTCGCTGACGCGCACCATGGTCACCGTGGCCTGGACGCGCGCCGTCGTGCTTGCGGCCTGCCGGGCGCTCGCTCCTGCGAGCAGCACCGCCAGATCGACCGGCAATGCGGTAATCGCAATGCCGCGCTCCAATCGGGCGAAACTCAGGTCCAACGGCGCTCCTTCCACGGGGTAGGTAGCCAACCGGAGTACGCAAAGATGCTAAACAGCTCGTAAAAGCCGGCGCGGTCCGTCGCATGTTTTGCATCCGTCCGTCGCGATCCCTATGTGCCCGGCCATGATCGAAGGCGATTTCCAGCTCGAGTCCCCGGCGTCGGCGCGGCGGATCGTCGTTGCCATGTCGGGCGGCGTCGACAGCTCCGTGGTGGCGGCACTCGCCGCCAGGACGGGTGCGGAAACCATCGGCGTCACGCTCCAGCTCTACGACCATGGCGCTGCCGTCGGCCGCGCCGGCAGCTGCTGCGCCGGCCGCGACATCCGCGACGCGCGCGCCGTCTGCGACAGCCTGGGCATCGCCCATTATGTCTTCGATCACGAGACGAGCTTTCGCGAGAATGTGATCGACGACTTCGCCGACGAATATCTCGCCGGCCGCACGCCCATCCCCTGCGTGAAGTGCAACATGGGGCCCAAGTTCACCGACCTGCTCGCCCTCGCCCGCGATCTCGGCGCCGATTGCCTGGCGACCGGCCATTATGTCCGCCGCGTGCTCGGCCATGACGGTGCCGAGCTCCACCGCGCGGTCGATCCGGCGCGCGACCAGAGCTATTTCCTGTTCGCGACCACCCGCGCCCAGCTCGACTTCATCCGCTTTCCGCTGGGCGGCATGCCCAAGGCGCGGGTGCGGGAGATCGCGGCGGAAATGGGCCTGGGCGTCGCGGCCAAGCCCGACAGCCAGGATATCTGCTTCGTGCCCGACGGTGACTATGCCGGGCTGGTGCGCAAGCTGCGGCCCGGCGCCGACTCGGGCGGAGAGATCGTCGATCTGGAGGGGCGCGTGCTCGGCCAGCATTCGGGGCTGGTCGGCTTCACCGTCGGCCAGCGTCGCGGGATCGAGATCGGCGGCCAGCCGGAGCCACTGTACGTCGTGCGGCTGGAGCCGGAGAGCCGCCGCCTCGTCGTCGGCCCCCGCATCGCGCTTGCCGTCGGGGCCGCGCGGCTTGCCGACATCAACTGGCTGGGCGGCGATCGCAGCCAGCCGCTCACCGCCAAGGTGCGCTCGCTTGCCAAGCCGGTTCCGGCGCGGCTCGACGGCGACCGGCTGGTGTTCGATGCGCCCGAATATGGCGTCGCGCCGGGCCAGGCCGCAGTGCTCTACGCCGGCGAGCGGGTGCTCGGCGGCGGATGGATTGCAGAGACCGAGCCAGCGATGGCGCTGGCCGCCTGAACAGGAGCCGGCAGGAAGCGGAAGGCCATGCCTCCCCTTCCTCACGGCAGCAGGAAGCTTCCCTCGATCACCGTCGTGCAGCGCCCGCCCAGGATCGCGCGCTCACCATCCAGCCGCACCGTCAGCTGTCCGCCGCGCGCGCTCGCCTGATAGGCGGTGAAGCGGTCGCGGCCGAGCCGCCGGGTCCAGTATTGCGCCATGACGGCGTGGGCGGAGCCGGTGACCGGATCCTCGACGATGCCCTTGCCCGGTGCGTACGCCCGGCTCACCACGTCGGTATCGCGGCCAGGGGCGGTGACGATCACGATCACCCCGCCTTCCGCCAGCAGTGCGGGGACGTCGGGCTGGAGCTGTTCGACGACGTCGGCACTCTCGACCACGATCAGCGCATAGCCGTACTCGTGCCAGAGCGTTTCCACGGCCGTACACCCCAGCGCCGCGACGATCCGCGGCAGCGCCTGCGGGGATGGTGCCCATGCCGGCAGCGCCATCGCATATCCATCGCCGTCGCGAGCAACCTCCAATACGCCGGCGCGGCGGGTGCGGAAGCGCACGCGCGCAAGGGACGAGTCCGCCGACAGCAGCACATGCCCGCTCGCCAGCGTCGCATGGCCGCACAGCATCACTTCCGCCTTGGGGGTGAACCAACGCAGTTCGCGATCCGCCTCTCCGCTGGCGTCGGGCACCAGGAAGGCGGTTTCGGACAGGTTGTTCTCGGCCGCGACCTGCTGGAGGAGCGCATCCTCGGGCCAGGCGTCGAGCTGCAGCACCGCCGCCGGATTGCCCCGGAACGCAGCATCGGCGAACGCGTCGACCTGCGTGAACGGTACGCGCATGCTCATCCTCCCACCCGCTTGCCGAACCAGTGCGGCGTGACGTCGGCTTCGATCAGCGGATTGTCCGTGTCGACATGACCCTCGGGATCGAGGTGGATCAGCACCTCCACCCGCGGATAGGCGCGGCGCAGGTTCTTCTCCACCGCCTCGACGATCTCGTGCGCGTCGGCGACGCTCAGCTCGCGCGCGACCTCCATGTGGAACTGCGCGAAGTCGTGGCTGCCGGACCGGCGCGTGCGGAAATCATGGATGCCGCGCAGCCCGTCCTGGCGCGCCGCCACGTCCAGGAACGCCTGGCGCTCCGACTCCGGCCATTCCTTGTCCATCAGCTGGTCGATCGCCTGGCTCGACGCGCGGAACGCGCCCCAGGCGAGCCACAGCGCGATGGCGATGCCGAACAGCGGGTCGGCGCCGGACCAGCCGGCATATTGGTCGAGCGCGATCGCCGCGATCACCGCCAGGTTGAGCAGCAGGTCCGACTGGTAATGGACGCTGTCGGCGCGGATCGCGATCGATCCCGTCTTGCGGATCACGGCGCGCTGGTACGCCAGCAGCGCAAAGGTCGCGAGGATCGCAAAGATCGACACGCCGATGCCGAACTCCGCGTCGCCGGTCTTTCCCGGCGCGGCAAAGGCGGCGATCGCGCGCCACGCGATGCCGACTGCGGAGGCCGCGATCAGCGCCACCTGGAACAGCGCCGCCAGCGCCTCTGCCTTGCCGTGGCCGAACCGGTGGTCGTGGTCCGCCGGCGTCGCCGCCAGCCGGACGCCATAGAGCGTCACCAGCGAGGCGAGCAGGTCGAGCGCGGTATCGGCAAGGCTGCCGAGCATCGCGACCGAGCCTGTGGTCCACGCCGCCACCGCCTTGAGCGCGAGCAGGGACACCGCCATCGCGACGGACGCGATGGCGGCGCGCACCGCATAGGGGATGATCCGCCCGCGTTCGGCCTCGGTCATGGGAACAGCAGCCCCTCGCTCCAGCCGTCGGCGGTGCGGGTGAACAGGCGCCGTTCGTGCAGGCGATAGGCGCGGTCCTGCCAGAACTCGATGGTAAGCGGCGTCACGCGATAGCCGCCCCAGTGCGGCGGGCGCGGCACGTCACCGCCGGCATAGCGCGCCTGCACCTCGGAGAAGCGTTCCTCGAACCGCTCGCGTCCCTCCAGCGGCTGCGACTGCAGCGACGCCCAGGCGCCGATCTGCGAATCGCGCGGGCGCGACGCGAAATAGACGTCGGATTCGGCATCGTTCACCCGGCTGACCGGCCCTTCGATGCGTACCTGCCGGCGCAGGCCCTTCCAGTGAAACAGCAGCGCCGCCTGCGGATTGACCGCAAGGTCGCGGCCCTTCCTGCTGTCGCCGTTCGTATAGAAGACAAAGCCCATGTCCGGGCCATGCCCCTTCAGCAGCACTTCACGCACCGACGGGCGTCCGCTCGCGTCGGCGGTGGCGAGCGCCATCGCATTGGGATCGTTGGGCTCGCTCGCCGCGGCTTCGTCCAGCCAGGTGTCGAACAGCGCGAAGGGGTCGGTCGTCATGCGCGGCCATATACGCCCCTTGCCGCGGTTTCGCACCCCCGCCCGCGCGCCGCCGCTGGGGTCACGGGAACGACTCTTTCCCCCAGGAATTGAATCGCTTGCGCAACAAGGAAACCACGATGGCGGCAAGGGCCTATTGGCAGGGGCAGATACGGCTCGCGCTGGTGTCGATCCCGGTGGAAATCTACACCGCGACCAAATCGGGCGCGACGGTCTCCTTCCGGCAGATCCACGAGCCCACGGGCAAGCCCATCAAATATGAAAAGAGCGTGGCCGGCATCGGCCCGATCGACCCGGACGAGATCGTGAAGGGCTATGAGATCGAAAAGGGCAATTACGTCCTGCTCGAACAGGACGAGATCGACGCGGTAAAGCTGGAGTCGAAAAAGACGCTCGAGCTCACCCAGTTCGTCGACGCGCACGAGATCGACGTCCTCTATTATGAAAAGCCCTATTTCGTGGTGCCGGCCGACGACCTCGCCGAAGAAGCGTTCATCGTCCTGCGTGAGGCGCTTCGCCGCACCAAGAAGGTGGGTCTCGGCCAGCTCGCGCTGCGCGGCCGCGAATATGTCGTCAGCCTGAAGCCCTGCGGCCGCGGCATGATCCTGGAGACGCTGCGCTACGCCGACGAGGTGCACCGCGCCCAGGGCTATTTCCGCGACATTCCCGACCAGAAGCCGGACGAGGACCTGCTCGACCTCGCGGAAACGCTGATCGCCAAGAAATCCGCCAAGTTCGATCCGCAGGAATTCCACGACCGCTATGTCGACGCGCTCAAGGACCTGATCGAGCGCAAGAAAAAGACCAAGGGCAAGATTGTCGACACCAATGACGACGAGAGCCCACGCCCGTCCGGCTCCAACGTGGTCGACCTCATGGCCGCGCTCAAGAAGTCGCTGGAAAAGCCGGGCGAGACCAGCGGCAAGCCGGCGCCCAAAAAGCGCACGACCAAGGCCGCCGCCAATGATTCGGCCGAGGAAAAGCCCGCCGCCCGCAAGACCAAGGCTGCGGCCAAGAAGCCGGCAGCGAAACCGGCCGCCAAGGCCCCCGCCCGCAAACGCGCCTGATCCATGGCCCAGACCGACTCGCTCGCGCTCTACAATGCCAAGCGGGATTTCAGCCGTACGGCCGAACCCGCGGGCACGCTCGAACCAGGCCACGGCAACCGCTTCATCGTCCAGAAGCACGACGCCACGCGCCTCCACTGGGATTTCCGGCTGGAGATCGACGGCGTCCTCAAAAGCTGGGCGGTGACGCGCGGCCCCAGCCTCGACCCGGATGAAAAGCGGCTGGCAGTGCGGACCGAGGACCACCCCCTCTCCTACGGCGACTTCGAGGGGACGATCCCGAAGGGCGAATATGGCGGCGGCACGGTGATGCTGTGGGACGACGGCACCTGGGCGCCGATCGCCGGCAAATCGGCCAAGGACCTGGAAAAGGGACATCTCCACTTCGTCCTCGACGGAGAGCGGATGAGGGGCGAGTGGCTGCTGATCCGGCTGAAGCCGCGCGGCCGCGAGAAGAACGAGAACTGGCTGCTGCGCAAGATCGGCGATGCGGAGGCGGGTGGCGCCGATACGCTGGTCGAAACCGCGCTCACCAGCGTCAAGACCGGCCGCACCATGGACGAGATCGCCGCCGGCAAACCCGCGGCAAAGCCCAAGGCCAAGACGAAACCCGCCCCCAAAACCGCCGCTAAACCCGCCGCCCGCGCCCCCGCCAAGGCGCGCGCCAAGACCGGACAGGCCGGCAAGCGCCCCGCCTTCACCGCGCCGCAGCTATGCACGCTGGTCGACGCCGTCCCGGACGGAAACAGCTGGCTGCACGAGGTGAAGTACGACGGCTATCGCGCGCTGCTCGCGATCGGCAAGGGCGGCCCCACCATCTACACCCGCAGCGGCCTCGACTGGACCGCGAAGTTCCCGGGCATTGCCGAGGCGGCGGCCGCGATCCCGGCCGGCAGTGCGCTGATCGATGGCGAGATCGTCGCCTTCAAGGACGGCCGCCCGGACTTTTCGACGCTGCAGGAGGCGATCAGCAACGGCGGCGACATGGCCTTCTTTGCCTTCGACCTGCTGGAAGCGGATCACGAGGACCTGCGCGCCCTTCCCCAGGTGCAGCGCAAGGACCGGCTGCGGCCGCTGATCGAGAATGTCGACGCGCGCCTCCATTATTCCGAACATGTCATCGGCGCCGGCGAGAAGCTGTTCGAGGCGATGTGCCGGGAGGGCTATGAAGGCGTCGTCTCCAAACGCGCCGACGCCCCCTATCGCGGCACCCGCACCAAGGGCTGGGTGAAGACCAAGTGCATCCGCCGGCAGGAGTTCGTGATCGTCGGCTGGTCCCCCTCCACCGCCGCCAGCCGCGGCCTGCGCTCGCTGCTCCTGGCGGTGAACGGCCCGGACGGGCTCGTATATGCGGGCAAGGTCGGCACCGGCTTCAACGCCGACACCATCGACGATCTGCGCCAGCGCCTCGACAGGATCGCCCGCAAGACGCCGCCGGTCGAGGTTCCCCGTGCCGCCGCCCGCGGCGCGCACTGGGTCCAGCCCAAGCTCGTCGCCGAAGTCGCCTTTGCCGAATTCACCGCCGAGCAGGTCGTCCGCCACGCAAGCTTCATCGCGCTGCGCGAGGACAAGCGCCCCGACGAAGTCGTCGCCGAAAAGCCCGAGCCGACCCCGGCGGCGCCCGCCCGCGGCAAGGCGGAGGTGCCGGCCTTTGCCGTCAAGATTACCAACCCCGACCGCGTGATCTTCCCCGAGGACGGCCTCACCAAGGGCGATCTCGCGACCTACATCGCCCAGGTCTCGCCGATCATGCTGCCCTGGGTCGCGAACCGCCCGATCAGCCTGGTCCGTTGTCCGCAGGGCCGCGCCAAGCAATGCTTCTTCCAGAAGCACGACGCCGGCAGCTTCGGCGACCATGTCGCCCATGTCGACATCCGCGAAAAGGACGGCTCGACCGAGCCCTATCTCTACATCAGCGACCTGGACGGGCTGCTCGCCTGCGTGCAGATGGGCACCATCGAGTTCCACGGCTGGGGCTCGCGCGTCGAAGACGTCGAGCGTCCCGACCGGCTGGTGTTCGACCTCGACCCCGACGAAGGGCTCGATTGGAAGGACGTCCAGCGCGCGGCCGAGGATCTGAAGCGCCACCTCGCCGACATGGGGCTCGCGAGCTTCCCGATGCTGTCGGGCGGCAAGGGCGTGCACGTCGTGGTGCCGCTCTCCCCCCAGGCCGAATGGCCGGCGGTGAAGTCCTTTGCCGATCGCTTCGCCCGCGCGATGGCCGCGGCCGAGCCCGAGCGTTTCGTCGCCACCATGTCCAAGGCGAAGCGGGTGGGGCGGATCTTCATCGACTGGCTGCGCAACCAGCGCGGCGCGACCGCGGTCATGCCCTATTCCCCCCGCGCGCGGCCCGGCGGCCATGTCGCCGCCCCCGTGAGCTGGGCCGAATTCGGCGATATCGACACCCCACAGCGCTTCTCGATGCGCGACGCCGCCGAGCTGATCGAGCGCGCCAACGGCCGCGGCCTTGCCGGCTGGGGCATCGCCGATCAGGTGCTTCCCGACGTCTGACCCTCCTTCGCTATTCTTCAGCAGTTGTTGCGCTGCACCAGCGATTGTGGTCGACGTCGCTGACACCATTCGGAGTATCCCGTGGCGAGCGCCGCCCCAGCCAGCCTGTTCGACCCGCGCACCATCGCCAGCCGCTGGGCCGCCGACTATTGCGGCCAGGCGCCAGCCGGGGACGTCTTGTGCGAAGCCTCCGACCCGGAGGCCTGGCTCGCCGCGCTGGAGGAGCTTGCCGCCACCGCCGGTGATTCGCTCGACCATGCCCGCGACCGTGCCCAGCGCCAGGCCGACGACATCGGCCTCGGGCATCGCATCCCGGGCGAAAGCGAGGAACGCCGCTGGCCGCTGTCGCCGGTCCCGCTGCTGATCGGCAGCGAGGAATGGGAGACGATCGCCGCCGGCATCGCCGAACGCGCCGAGCTGATGGAACAGGTCACCGCCGACCTCTACGGCCCCGGCCGGCTCGTCCGCGACGGCGCGATCCCCGCCGCGCTCGTCACCGGCAGCCCCTTGTTCCTGCGCCCGATGGTCGGCGTCACCCCGCCGGGCGGCCACCACCTCCATTTCTTTGCCGCCGATCTGTGCCGCGATCCCGACGGGCGCTGGCGCGCCCTCGCCGACCACCTGCGCGCGCCGGTGGGCGCCGGCTATGCGCTGGAAAACCGCATCGCCATCGCGCGGACCCTGGGGGGCCTGCAGGGGCGCCTGAACGTCCGCCGCCACGCCCCGTTCTTTGCCGCCATGCGCGAGGGGCTGGCCGCCAGTTGCCGCCGCGCCGAACCGCGCATCGGCCTGCTCACCCCCGGCCGGCTCAACCCCAGCTATTCCGAACAGGCGCATCTCGCCCGCTATCTCGGCTTCCTCTTGCTAGAGGGCGCCGACCTCGCGGTCCGCAACGACCAGCTCTACGTCCGCACCATCGCGGGGCTGAAGCGGATCGACGCGCTGTGCCGGCGGGTGGACCCGCGCCTGCTCGACCCACTCGCCTTCGATGCCAAGTCGACGATCGGCGTACCCGGCCTCATCGACGCCATGGCGGCCGGCAATGTCGTCATCGCCAATGCGCCCGGCGCGGGCATGCTGGAGGCGCCCGCCTTCGCCGCCTTCCTGCCCGCACTCGCCGAGCGGCTGAACGGCACTGCCCTCAAGCTTCCCAACATCGCCACCTGGTGGTGCGGCCAGCAGGCGGAACGCGAGTATGTGCTCGCCAACCTCGACCAGCTGGCGATCGCCCCCGCCTTCGGTCCCACCCCGCTCGGCCTTCCACAGGGCGGCCCGGTGCTCGGCGCCCAGCTCGATGCGGAGGCGCGGCGCCTGCTCGTCGAGGACATGGCGCGCCGCCCGCAGGACTATGTCGCGCACGAAGCGGTGCAGCTTTCGACCATGCCTTTTGTGGAGGGGGAACGGCTGGAGCCGCGGCCCTTCACCCTGCGGGTGTTCGCGGCGCGCGACGGCAGCGGCCAGTGGACGGTGCTTCCCGGCGGCTTCGCACGGATCGGCGGGGAATCGGACCCCCGCGCGACGGTAGTGGGCGATGGCAGCTGGTCCGCCGACGTCTGCGTCCACGGGGCAGAGCCGGTGCTGCCGGTCTCGCTGCTGCCGCTCGCCGACGCCACCGAACTGCGCCGCAATCCCGGCACGCTTCCCAGCCGCGTCGCCGATAACCTCTTCTGGCTCGGCCGCTATCTGGAACGCGGCGAGGCGCTGCTGGGCGCGATCCGCGTGCTGCTCGGCCATTCGATCAGCGCCGATACCGGCGCGGCGCTCGCCGACGATACCGTGGCGCGGCTGGTGACGCTGATCGCCCAGGGCGGCGCCGCCCCAGCGCCCGCCGGCCGCCGCCGCCGCGAGCTGGTCGACTTCGCCCGCGCCGCCATCGATGGCGAGGATGCGCGCTGGCACAATGTCCGCCGCATCAACCGGCTGGCGGCGAACATCGGCGCGATCTCGGGCGATCGGCTGTCGGCCGACATGATCCGCCTGCTCGACGCGCCGCATCCGGTGCGCGGCGGCCTGCTCGACCGCGCAGGCTCGCTTCAGCGCCGCTATGCCGGGCTCGCCGGGCTGTCGGCCGAGCACATGGCCCGGACCGAGGCATGGCGCTTCCACGATCTCGGCCGCCGGCTGGAGCGGGCGCTCGCGATCACCCGCGCGCTCGCCACCTTTGTCACGCCAGAGGCGACTGCCGACGATCTCTCGACCCTGCTCGACCTCGCCGACAGCCAGATCAGCTATCGCCAGCGCTATCTGACCGGCTTTGCCCGCCTGCCGGTGGTGGACCTGGTGGCGCTCGACCCGGGCAACACCCGCGCGATCGCCTTTCAGGTCGCGGCCATCGGCGATCATCTCGCCCGGCTGCCGGTGCTGTCGGACTCGGGCCTCGCGGAACCGCAACAGGCGCTCGCCGTCGAGGTACAGGCGATGGTCGCGACCGCGACAGCGGCCAGCTTCGACGCGGCGGCGGTAGCGGCGCTGGAGAACCGGCTGATGCAGCTCTCCAACGCCATCGCCACCCGCTATTTCCTCCAGGGGGCCGAACCCCTGCGCGGCCAGGGGCTGACACTGGCATGATGCGTTACGCGATCCGACACGTGACCCGTTTCCGCTATGCCCAGGCGGCGGGCTTCGCGCGGTGCAACCTCAGGCTGAAACCGATTCTATGGTCCGGCCAGTCGCTCGACGACTATTGTCTCACGGTTGAGCCCGGCGGCCATACGTCGCCGGCGCGGGCACAGGCCGGGCTTGCCAATGTCATGCGGCTGGTGGTCGATCGCCCCGAACGCGTGCTGACGATCGAGAGCCGCGCGCTGGTGACGGTGGATCGCCAGATCCCGATCCCCTCCGCCGGCGACCCCACCTTGGCCCAGATCGCAGAGCAGGCGCGGGCCAGCACCGACGCCGGCCCGGCAAGCCCGGCAAGCTACCTGTTCCCCTCCCCCCACATTCCGCTCGACCGCGACATCGGCGCCTGGTGCGCGCAGGAGCTCGATCCCGATCGCGGCGCGCTGGAGGCGGCGATCGCGCTTGCCCTGCGCATCCAGCGCGAGTTCGCGTTCGACACGACGGCGACGCTGGTCGACACGCCGCCGCATGTCGCCTTCGCCCAGCGCGGCGGCGTCTGCCAGGATTTCGCCCAGATCATGATCTCGGGCCTGCGCGCCGCGGGGCTGCCCGCCGCCTATGCCTCGGGCTATCTGCGCACGCTGCCGCCGCCGGGACAGCCGCGACTGGTTGGCGCCGACGCCACCCATGCCTGGGTGCTGCTGTGGTGTGGCGAGGAGCTCGGCTGGCTGGGCGTGGACCCGACCAACGGCATCTGGATGGCCAACGACCATGTCATCGTCGCCGTCGGCCGCGACTATGCGGAGATCGCGCCGATCGACGGCGTGGTGCTGGGCTCCGGCGCGCAGACCATGTCGGTCTCGGTCGACGTGGAGCCGCTCGAAGTCTGAGCGCGGCGTCAGCGCCCCAGCGCGCTTCCGGTCAGCAGCGCGATCAGCGCCGGGTCGCGGGTGCTGCGTGGATTGGCGCGGATCTCGGCCTCCTCGCGCCCGATCGCGCGGAAGATCGCCGCACTCGCCTGGTCGGCCCCGGCGCGGGCGAGGGAGAGATAGTCGATGCCGCCGGTGCGCGTGCCGGCGATCGCGGTCAGGATCTCCAGCGCGTCGGAACGCAGCCCCGACGA
Organism: Sphingomonas sp. 3-13AW; assembly: GCF_049311085.1. NCBI lineage: Bacteria > Pseudomonadati > Pseudomonadota > Alphaproteobacteria > Sphingomonadales > Sphingomonadaceae > Sphingomonas > Sphingomonas sp. 3-13AW. Next base: position 300,969 of record NZ_JASNVZ010000003.1, read on the forward strand.
GAATTCCGGAAGCATCGCCTCCACCAGCCGCCCGCCGATTTGCCGCTCGAGCAGGCTGGTCGCCGCGGTCGGCCCGCCGCGCAGCACCGACAGCGCATCGGTCAGGGTCATCGACCGGATTGAATCGAGGACCACCGGCGTCGCGCGCTCGGCCGCGTCCACGGCCACGTCGTTCAGCGCCATCGCCACCCGGCTGCGCACCGCGTTGGTCCGCAACAGCGCGCCCAGCACGTCCTTGCCGCCGGTGTCCGGCAGCGTCAGCCGCGTCAGCTGGTCGTCGTAAAAGCCGCCCGGCTCGGTCAGCCGCCCGAACGCGCGCTGGGTCGACAGCGTCAGCAGCCGGCGCACGCCTTCTTCCACGCCATAGCTGCCAAGCGTCGTGGCGCACCCCGGCAGGGCCAGCAGGGGAAGGAACAGGGCGGACTGGACGAGAAGACGTCGGCGGGCGGGCGAGGCGCAGGCATTCATGCCGTGCGAAACGGCCGCGTGCCGAGTTCGTTCCGCTAGAGAAATGGATGAGGGGACCATTGCCGCAAGCCCTTGTACCGCCTAGCTAACGAGCATGGCAGACCCTTACGCAACCCTGGGTGTCGCGCGCGATGCGAGCGAAGCGGATATCAAGAAGGCGTATCGTACGCTCGCCAAGAAGCTGCACCCCGATCGAAACAAGGACAATCCCCAGGCCGCCGAGCGCTTCAGCCAGGTGACCCAGGCCTATGACCTCCTCACCGACAAGGACAAGCGCGCCCGCTTCGACCGCGGAGAGATCGACGGCGAAGGCAATCCCACCGCGCCCTTCGGCTTCGGCGGCGGACAGGGCGGCGGCGGCTTCCGCCCCGGCGGGGCCGGCGGTCGCACCCATTTTGATTTTGGCGGCGGCGGCGACGCCAGCGGCTTTGAGGATTTGTTCGAAGGCCTGTTCAGCGGCGGCCAGCGCAGCGGCTTCGGCGGCGGGTTCGGCCGGCGTCAGGCGCCCAAGGGCGCCAACGTCCCCTACCGCCTGACCGTGCCCTTCACCGAAGCCGCGACGCTCAGCCCGCAGCGGATCATGCTGCGCGACGGCAAGACCATCGACCTGAAGCTTCCCGCCGGCCTCGAGAGCGGCACGCAGATGCGCCTTGCCGGCAAGGGCGATGAGGGCCCCGGCGGCCCCGGCGACGCGATCGTGACGATCGAGATCCAGCCGCACCGCTTCTTCACGCGCGACGGCGACGATGTCCGCATCGACCTGCCGATCAGCTTGGCGGAAGCGGTACTGGGCGGCGAGGTCCGCGTTCCCACCGTCAGCGGCCCGGTGATGCTGAAGGTTCCCAAGGGCTCGACCTCCGGCAAGGTGCTGCGCCTGAAGGGGCGCGGTTTCCACAAGAAGGGCGGCGGCCGCGGCGACCAGCTCGTCACGCTGATGGTCGACCTGCCGGTCGGCGACGATGCGCTGGTGGAATTCGTCCAGGGCTGGCCCGGCCGCAACCAGGATCCGCGCGCGAAGCTGGGCCTGTGACCGATCCCCACGCCGGCCCGGCTCGGCCGACAGGCGTGGTTTCTCCCGAAAGCCCCGAGGCGCGGCGCGACGGCCATGCGCCGCTGCTCTCGCGCCTGGGGCTGAGCGCGCGGGTGATCGAGATCCTGCGCCGGGTCGCGGTCGGCACCTATACCGACGGGTTCACCCACGCCGGCAACCTCGCCTATCTTTCCCTCGTAACGCTGTTTCCCTTCTTCATCGTCGCGGCCGCGGTCGCGCGGCTGGTGGGGCGCACCGGTGACGGCGTCCGCGCGGTCGAGGCGTTCCTGCGCACCGTCCCGCCCGAAGTCGCCAATGTCCTGGAAAAGCCGATCCTCGACGTGCTCCAGGCGCGCTCGGGCTCGCTCCTGTGGCTCGGCGCGCTGGTCGGGCTGTGGACCACGACCGGCTTTATCGAGACGGTACGCTCGATCCTGCGCCAGGCGTACGGCGTCCCGTTCAGCCGGCCCTTCTGGGAGTATCGGCTGGGGTCGATCGGCCTGATCGTCGGCTCGGTGGTGCTGGCGATGGCGGCGTTCAGCTTGCAGGTGGCGCTCGTGGGTGTGGAGCAGTTCATCCTGCGGGTGCTGCCGTTCCTGACGGACACGGCGCGGATCATCTCGGTGGCTCGGCTTGCGCCCGCGGCCACGCTGTTCATCGCACTCTACATGATGTTCTACACCCTCACTCCCAGCCAGTATCGGTACAGCAAATGCCCGAAGTGGCCCGGCGCGGCGCTCACCGCGACCTGGTGGCTGGGCACCACCGCATTGCTCCCCGTGGCGCTCGGCTTGCTCGGTGGCTATGATCTCACCTACGGGAGCCTTGCCGGCGTGATGATCGCGCTGATCTTCTTCTTCGTCGTGGGACTGGGGGTCGTCGTCGGCGCAGAGTTGAACGCGGCGCTGGCGGAAACCCCCGAAGCGGGAGTAGAGGGGCCGGCCGGACCAGAGGAGGACACAGCGGCGTGACGGGACTGATGCAAGGGAAGCGTGGGCTCATCATGGGGCTGGCCAACGATCGTTCGCTGGCGTGGGGGATTGCCAAGGCGCTCCATGAACAGGGCGCGGAGATGGCATTCACCTATCAGGGTGAGGCACTGGGCAAGCGCGTGAAGCCGCTCGCCGAGCAGCTCGGCTCGGATACGCTGATCGAATGCGACGTGTCGGACATGGCCGCGCTCGACCGCGCGTTCGACGAGCTGGCGCAGAAATGGCCAACGATCGACTTCGTCGTCCATGCGATCGGTTTCGCGGACAAGAACGAGCTGCGCGGTCGCTATTACGACACCAGCCTCGAAAATTTCCTGATGACCATGAACATCTCGGTCTTCAGCTTCACCGCCGTCGCCAAGCGTGCGCGCGAAATGATGCCGAACGGCGGCAGCCTGCTGACGCTGACCTATTATGGTTCGGAAAAGGTCGTCCCCCATTACAACGTGATGGGCGTGGCCAAGTCCGCGCTCGACACCTCGGTCAAGTATCTGGCCGTCGACCTCGGCCGCGACAACATCCGCGTCAACGCCGTCTCCGCGGGCCCGATCAAGACGCTCGCGGCCTCGGGCATCGGCGACTTCCGCTACATCCTGAAGTGGAACGAGCTCAACTCGCCGCTCCGCCGCAACGTCACGATCGAGGATGTCGGCGGCGCCGGCCTGTACCTCCTGTCCGACCTCGCCAGCGGCGTCACCGGTGAGATCCACCACGTCGACGGTGGCTACAACGTCATCGGCATGAAGGCCGAGGACGCGCCCGACATCGCACTGTCGTGAGCATAACCATCCGCCCGGCCTCGGGCGGTGACGTGGCCGCCATCGACGCTCTGCTGCGCACCGCCTTCTCCGCCCCGGACGAGGCGATGCTGGTTCAGCGGCTGTGCATCGACGGCGACATGGTGCTGACCCTGGTCGCCGATGACGAGGACGACGGCATGCTCGCCGGCATGGTCGCGTTCAGCCGTATGGCCGTGGACATCGCGGGCAAGCCCATCGCCGCGGTCGCGCTCGCGCCGGTCGCGGTCGCCGCCTCCCACCGCCGCCAGGGCGTGGGGGAGGCGCTGGTCCGCGCCGGGCTTCAGCATCTGACGGACGCGGGCGTGCACCTGTGTTTCGTGCTCGGCGATCCGGACTATTACGGCCGCCTGGGCTTTGCCGCCGAATGGGCCAAGGGCTTCGAATCCCCCTATGCCGGGGAAAACCTGCTGGCGCTGCCGTTGCAGCAAGGCGCGATGCCGTGCGGCGTCCGGGGCCAGGCGACCCACGCCGGCGCCTTTGCTGCATTGGGGGAGGCTGCATGAGCGTCAACAGCTTCGGGCGGGTGTTCCGCTTCACCACCTGGGGCGAAAGCCACGGCCCCGCGATCGGTGCCGTAGTCGACGGCTGCCCGCCGGGGATCGCGATTTCCGAGGCCGAGATCCAGCCGTTCCTCGACGCGCGCCGCCCCGGCACCTCGCGCTTCACGACCCAGCGGCGCGAGCCCGACGAGGTACGCATTCTCTCCGGCGTGTTCGAGGGGCGCACCACCGGCACGCCCATTTCGCTGATGATCGAGAACGTCGACCAGCGTTCGAAGGATTATTCCGAAGTCGCCCAGGCCTATCGCCCCGGCCATGCCGACTATGCCTATGACGCGAAATACGGCTTTCGCGACTATCGCGGCGGCGGGCGCTCCTCCGCCCGCGAGACCGCGTCGCGCGTAGCCGCCGGTGCCGTCGCGCGGCTCGTCATCCCGGAAGTGACCATCACCGCCTGGGTAGAGGCGATCGGCGGCGACGCGATCGACTATGCCCGCTTCGATGCCGCCGAGATCGGCCGCAACCCCTTCTTCTGCCCCGATCCCGAGGCCGCCCGGCGCTGGGAGGCACTCGTCGACGGCGCGCGCAAGGCCGGCTCCTCGCTCGGCGCCGTGGTCGCCTGCGAAGCGACCGGCGTACCCGCCGGCTGGGGCGCGCCGCTCTATGCCAAGCTCGACAGCGAGCTTGCCGCCGCCGCCATGTCGATCAACGCCGTCAAGGGCGTGGAAATCGGCGACGGCTTTGCGGCCGCCGCTCTGACGGGCGAACAGAATGCCGACCCGATGCGCCCGGGAGAGGACGGCCCCCGCTTCCTCGCCAACCATGCTGGCGGCATCGCGGGCGGCATCGCCACCGGCCAGCCGATCCGGCTGCGCGTGGCGTTCAAGCCGACCAGCTCGATCCTGACGCCCGTGGAAACCATCACCCGCGAAGGCGATGCGACGACGCTTGCTACCAAGGGTCGCCACGACCCTTGCGTCGGCATCCGCGGAGTCCCCGTGGTCGAAGCGATGGTTGCACTCGTACTTGCCGACCAGAAGTTACTCCATCGCGCCCAATGCGGCTGAACAATCAACCTGTGTTAATCTAGCGCTTTTCTTGCTCCTGTCGGCGCAACTACGGGAAACTTCTTCATTTTCGGGACGTTCGACTCCCGGTTTTGGAGAAGGAAACCCCAACATGCGTAAGACTATCTTGATAGGTATGCTGGCGGTTTGTGGCTCAGCCGCCGCGATCGCTCAGACCACCACTGGCACGACGGGCTCGCCCGGCACGCAGACCACCACCGGCTCCGGCACGACCACTTCGCAGGACACGCCGGGTACGCAGACTCCGACCCCCGACACCACCACCACGACCACGGGGCGCAGGGCGCCGCGGACCCCCGGCACGCCCGGCACCACCACCGGCCCGACCACGCCGGGCAGCCCCGGCACGACCGGCACGACCGGCACTTGGGGTAGCTCGGGCGCGGGCTCTACCGGCACGACGCCGGACGGCATGCCCGGAACGACCGGCACCACCGGCACCACCGGCAGCTCGGGCGGCTCGGGCGGCTCGACCATGGGCGGCAGCTCTGGCGGTACCGGTGGAAGCTCGGGCGGAAGCTCCGGCGGCCGCTAAACCCATCCGAACGGCCGGGCCGGTTCGGCTTGGCCCTCGCATCTCCAGCCGGCGGCACCCACCGCCGGCTGGCGTGTTTTCTACCCCTCGCGGGGCCGCCCGGGCATGGCCTCCTCGCGCCGATGTTCCTAAGAGGTGCAGGCCCCCTATCGGAGACCTGCTGCATGTCGTTCGAGCCCCCCTACCAGCCTGATCCCGAGCGCTATGACGGGCGCATGCCCTATCGCCGCTGCGGAAGGAGCGGGCTGGACCTGCCGGCGATCAGCCTGGGCCTCTGGCAGAATTTCGGCGGCGCGGACGTGTTCGAAACCGGCCGCGCGATCCTGCGCCGCGCCTTTGACCGCGGCGTCACCCACTTCGATCTCGCGAACAACTATGGCCCGCCCTATGGCTCGGCCGAGGAGAATTTCGGCCGCGTCTTCGCGCATGACTTCCGCGCCCACCGCGACGAGCTGCTGATCTCCACCAAGGCCGGCTGGGACATGTGGCCCGGCCCCTATGGCGGCATCGGCAGCAGCAAGAAATATCTGATCGCCAGCTGCGACCAGAGCCTGAAGCGCATGGGCCTCGACTATGTCGACATCTTCTATTCGCACCGCGTCGATCCCGACACGCCGCTCGAAGAAACGATGGGTGCGCTCGCCCAGCTCCATGCCCAGGGCAAGGCGCTCTACGTCGGCATCTCCTCCTATTCGCCCGAACTGACCCGCAGGGCTGCGGCCATCCTCACCGAGCACAAGGTCCCGCTCCTCATCCACCAGCCGAGCTATTCGATGCTCAACCGCTGGATCGAGGAGGCGCTGCTCGACACGCTCACCGATCTCGGCACCGGCTGCATCGCCTTTTCTCCGCTCGCCCAGGGCATGCTCACCAACAAATATCTGGGCGGCGTCCCCGCCGATGCGCGTGCCACCCGCGGCGGTTCGCTGTCGCAGGAGCTGCTCAGCGAGGAAAACCTCGGTCGCGTCCGCGCGCTCGACGCCATCGCCAAGGCCCGCGGCCAGAGCCTCGCGCAGATGGCGATCGCCTGGGTGCTGCGCGATCCCCGCGTCACCTCGGCGCTGATCGGTGCCCGCACCGTCGCCCAGCTCGACGACAGCCTTGACGCGCTCAAGAACCTCGACTTCTCCGCCGACGAGCTCGCCAGCATCGATGCCCATGCCGGCGACGGCGGCATCAACCTGTGGGAAAGCTCCTCGCGCCTGCGCGAGACGCCGGCCGCGGGCGGCCGCAGCGCCGCCTGAACGCCACGGGGCACCCGGTCGCGGGTGCCCCGGCGGCTCCGGCGTTCAGCCGGCCTGCCGCACCTTCCACAGGCAATAGACCGCCAGCGCGTAGAGAAAGCGGCTGTGGTCCGCGCGCCCAGCGCGGTGTTCGGCAAAGATGCGGTCGACCTCGCCCGCCCGCCAGATGCCCTCGCTGCGCGCACCGCTGTCGCGCCACAGCCCCTCGGCATCGCGCCCGAAATCGCCTGCGAACCACATCGGCAGCGGCATCTGGAAGCCCTGCTTACGCCGGTCGAGGATCCCCGCCGGCAGCCAGGGGCCGATCGCCTCGCGCACGACATGCTTGCCGGTGCGACCCTTCAGCTTCATGTGCGCCGGCATCGACAGCGCCAGGTCGAGCACCCGCTTCCCCAGCATCGGCACCCGCACCTCCAGCGAATGGGCCATGCTCGCGCGGTCGACCTTGGTCAGCATCGCACCGGGCAGGTTGAGCATCAGGTCGGCCATGCCGAACTGCTCCAGCGTATCGCGTGAGATTGCCTGCGGATCGGGGAAATAGCGTGCGACCAGCCTTGCGACCTCGTCGCCGCCCCCGCTCGCCTGCGCCAGGAACTCGGGAACGAACACCCGGTGGCGCAGCGGCTGCGAGGTGATCTGGGTCTTGGCGAAGAAGCGCGCGATCCCGCTCGGCAGGCCCGCGCTCGCCGCCGTCTTGGTCCAGCGCTGGAGAATTTCGTTCAGCCGGCGCGACGGCAGCGGCGGCACCGCCCCGATCGTGCGGGCGCCGTGGCGCAGTGCTGCCGGCAGGTTGCCGACCTGCCGCTCGGTCGCGTGCCGCTTATAGCCAAAGAACAGCTCGTCCCCGCCGTCGCCGGACAGCACCACCTTCACCTGCTCGGCCGCGATCTGGCTCACATACCAGGTCGGCACCATCGACGGGTCCGCGAACGGCTCGTCATAGGCGGCGGCGACGTTGGGCAGGATCTCGCGGGCATGGTCCAGCTCCAGCATCCGCGTCTCGTGGCGGGTGCCCAGCGCCTTCGCGACCGCCTCAGCGGGGCCGCTCTCGTCATAGCGCGCGCCCGAAAAGCCGATGGTAAAGGTGCGCACCGGCCGGTCGCTGACCTTCATCATCGCCGCGACCACGGCCGAGGAGTCGATTCCGCCGGACAGGAACGCCCCCACCTCGACATCGGCGACCATCTGGTCGGCCACGGTGGAAAGCCAGGTGTCGCGGAAGCGCTCGACCCACTCGGCTTCGCCGACATCGGGGTCCGGCCGATAACGCGGCGTCCAGAATGGTTCGGGCGCCTCCGGCACGGCCTGATGCACCACCAGGCGGTGGCCCGGCGGTACCGTCACCACTTCGGCATGAATCGAATGCGGGCCGCGGACATGGCCGAACCGGAAATAGTCGAGCAAAGCGGCCGGATCGGTCGTGAAGCGGAAGCCCGGCAGCCCGGTCAGCGCTCGCAGCTCCGATCCAAAGGCAAAGCCCGCGTCCTGCGACGTGTAATAGAGCGGCTTGATGCCCGTCGGGTCGCGCACCAGCGTCAGCGTGCGCTGGGCCCGGTCCCACAGCGCCACCGCGAACATCCCGTCGAGCCGCGCCCAGACCGCATTGCCCCAGGCCTGGTATCCGGCCAGGATCACCTCGGTATCGGAATGGCTGCGGAATACATGCCCCGCCGCCCGCAGCTCCTCGCGCAGGCTGCGATAATTATAGATCTCGCCGTTGAAGATCAGCCCATAGCGGCCGTCGCCCGAAAAGATCGGCTGGTGCCCGCCGGCAAGGTCGATGATCGCCAACCGCCGCATGCCAAAGGCGAAATCGCCGTCCTCGAACACACCCTGGTCGTCGGGGCCGCGGTGACGGATCGTGGCGCATTGCTCCCGCACCAGCTCCGCCAGCGAGGTTCCACCCGGCTTCCACAGACCTGCAATGCCGCAAATGGTGCCTCTCCCCCAAAGGCCTTTTCTCTACCTTCGCGCTCATAGGACGCCGTCCCGTCACCAACAAGCGGATTGCCCGAGGCATCCTCGGCGGTTACGTCTCCGCGCTTCAATGGACACGGCTTCCTCCTCCTCGCCCCAGCCGGCCGGGCTGTTCCGTGCGGCCGCGCGCAACCTGGGATGGCTGCTGGCCAGTCGCGGCGTGCTGGCGGTGCTGTCGCTCTTCTACCTCGCCATCGCGACGCGGGCACTTGGGGTAGAGGGCTTCGGCCGCTTCGCGCTGATCACCGGCGCGTCGCAGACGCTGGCGACGTTGGTCGCGTTCCAGACCTGGCAGGTCATCATCCAATATGGCGTCGGGCCGCTCGCGGCCGGCGATCGCGGCGCGCTCGGCCGGCTGTTCCGCGGCAGCCTCATCCTCGATCTCGCCGGCGCATTGCTCGGCGGGGTGCTCGCCTGGGCGATCCTGACAATCTGGGGCGAGGCGCTCGGCATTGCGCCCACGCTGAAGCGCGCGACGCTCATCTTCTCGATCGTGCAGTTGCTGACCGTGCGCTCGACCCCGCTCGGCATCCTGCGCCTGCGCGATCGCTTCGCCCTGTCCGCGCTTGCCGACAGCGTCACCCCGGTCGCGCGGTTCATCGGCGCCATCGCGGTCTGGCTGATCCATCCGACCGTCCAGGGCTTCCTGGTGGCATGGGCGCTCGCAGAGGTGCTGACCGCCGCCGCCTACTGGATCATGGTCGCGCGCAGCGGCGACCTCGACCTGATGCTGAAGTCGCGCGGTGCACGCCTGCTTCCCGCAGAGCATCCCGGCATCATCCGCTTCGCCTTGAGCACCAACGCCAGCGCCACGCTCGGCCTGTCGAGCAAGCAATTGCCGCTGCTGCTGGTGGGCGCGATCGCCGGCACGGCCGCCGCCGGCGTCTTCCGCATCGCCTCACAGATCGCCCAGGGCCTCGCCAAGCTGTCGCAGCTCATCTCGCGCGCCGCCTTCCCCGAAGTCGTCCGCACCCTGCGCGATGCCCCGCCGGAAGCGCTCAGCCGCCTCATCCGCCAGCTGTTCCTGGCGAGCGCCATCGCCGCGGTCGCGATCATGCTGCTCGTGATGGTCGCGGGCAAGCCGGTGCTCAGCATCGTCGGCGGCCGCGATTTCCGCCACGCCTGGACCATGCTGCTGTGGCTGTCGCTCGCGGGCTGCCTCGACCTTGCCACCACCGGCGTGGACACGGTGCTGACGGCGATGCGCCGGGCCGGGCGGGTGTTCGCGATCCGTCTCGGCGGGGTGGGGGCGATGTTCGGCGCGGCCGCGCTGCTCACGCCGATCTATGGCGCGACAGGCGTCGCGATGGCGGTAACGGTCGCCTCGGCCGTCGCGGCGCTCCTGATGAGCATCTCCGCCCTGCAACTCGCCCGCACCGGCGCCTAGCCGGGCCCGGATACGACACGGGGGCGAACGCAGAGCGCCCGCCCCCATCACGTGTCATCCTGCACAGGGTTCCGGGCCTTCCGCGGCCCGGAACCCCGCACCGCCTCAGACGGCGGCGAGCGCCTGGTCGAAATCGGCGATCAGGTCGTCCGCATTCTCCACGCCGACCGAGATCCGCACCAGATTGTCGGTGATGCCCAGGTCCTGCTTGCGCTGGTCGGGCACCGACAGATGCGTCATCGCCGCCGGGCAGGAAGCCAGCGTCTCGGTACCGCCCAGGCTGACCGCCAGCTTCGCGATCTTGAGGTGGTCGAGGAACGCGAAGCTCTCCCGCTCCCCGCCCTTCAGGTACAGCGAGAAGGTCGAACCCGCGCCCGTGCAATGGCGGTTGTAGATGTCGGCCTGGCGCGTGCCTTCCTCCAGGAAGCCCAGATAGCCCACGCTCTCCACCTTGGGATGGTCGCGGAAAAAGGCGCAGACCTTGGCCGCATTCTCCCCCGCGCGGCTCATCCGCAGCTCCAGCGTCTCCAGGCTGCGCAACAGCATCCAGGCGGTGTGCGGATCGGTGATCGTGCCGATCGTGTTGCGCATCATGCGGACCGGGTCGATCCACTTCTTGGCACCCGAAATGCCGCCCGCGACCAGGTCCGAATGGCCCCCGGCATATTTGGTCAGGCTGTAGACCACCAGGTCGGCACCGTGGCGCAGCGGCTGCTGCCAGACCGGCCCCAGGAACGTGTTGTCGATCGCGATCGGCGGCATGGTGTCACCGAGCAGCCGGTCGCGCACGCGGGACACCGCCTCGATGTCGACGAGCGCATTGGTCGGGTTTGCCGGGCTCTCCAGATAGATGAGCGAGACATTGCCCTGCGCCTTCGCGCGCGCGATCACCGCCTCGATCTCCTCTTCCGTGGCACCCGCCGGGAAATCGAGGAAGGTCACGCCGAACCGCCCGAGGATACGGCCGATCAGGGTCTCGGTCGCGGCATAGAGCGGTGCCGAATGGACGATCACGTCGCCCGGCTTGACCAGCGCCAGCATCAGCGTCGCGATCGCCGACATGCCGGACGAGAACACCAGCGCGTCCTCGGCATCTTCCCAGATGCCCAGCCGGTCCTCCAGTATCTCCTGGTTCGGCCCGTTGAAGCGCGAATAGACGAGGCCGTCGACGCCCCCGGGGCGCTTGCCCGTCACCGCCTCGAAATGCCGTTTGCCCGCTGCGGCATTCTCGAACACGAAGGTCGAGGTCAGGAAGATCGGCGGCTTGAGCGAGCCCTCGGACAGCGCCGGGTCAAAGGCGTGGCCCATCATCAGCGTGGAGGGCGACAGGCGGCGTCCACCCACTTCCAGGATCTCGGGACGCGGCCGGCGCCGGCTGGATACGCCGGAGATATCGGCTTCGGTTTCGGGGGTCTTCGATGATCCGCTCATGGGAATTCTTCCTGATTGTGTAGGCCATCCTACCCGTTCCAGCCCGCGCGGCCATGGATTTCCGGCCGGGCGCGGTCGCTGCCGGGAAGGGTCGGCCCTGACGCCGCCGTACAAGCGACAGCGACAGGACGTCTGGAAGGGGAACGCAGCAGCAGGAGGGGGTATCCGATGGGCAGGCGCCAGCGCAGACGGAGCGAGCCATCCCGGCGGTCACCGCCAGCATCAGTCCCAACGACCTCGGATGCTCTGGACGCAACAAAGCCCGCTGAGTCTTGCGACTTAGCGGGCTTTGTTGGTTGCGGGGACAGGATTTGAACCTGTGACCTTCAGGTTATGAGCCTGACGAGCTACCGGGCTGCTCCACCCCGCGACGCTGGGAGTGTTGCATTGTGAATGGGTTTTGTGTGCACGAGCTTC